>NZ_CP033169.1:2780436-3089373 GCF_003691585.1 Biomaibacter acetigenes
CTAATGGGTATCAAGATAGACAGGGTCATATCCTTTACCTTCGCCATAGGGTCGGCCCTGGGCGGTGCCGCCGGTGTTCTGGTAGGAGTATATTTTAATTCTGCCGACCCCATGATGGGATTTTTCCCCGGACTTAAAGGCTTTGTAGCCGCCGTGCTGGGAGGTATAGGCAACATCCCCGGTGCCATGGTGGGAGGTCTTATTCTGGGTCTTGCGGAGGTATTGGGAGCCGTGTATATGTCGCAGTATAAAGATGCCATAGCCTTTGCGGTGTTGATACTTATTTTGCTGTTTAAACCTACGGGCCTTATGGGCCGCAGGGTTCAAGAGAAAGTGTAGGTGTAGCTGATGAATTATTATTTACAGGTACTGATGGTAATAGGAATAAACATAATCCTTGCCGTAAGCCTCAACCTTGTATCGGGTTTCACCGGACAGCTTTCCCTTGGGCACGCCACTTTCATGGGCATCGGCGCCTATACCGCCACACTGCTGGCTCTTAAACTCCATGTTCCCTTTTTGATCGCCATAATCATCGGAGCCGTAACAGCGGCCTTTTTTGGCTTTATCATCGGTGTCCCCACCCTCAGGCTCAGGGGTGATTATCTTGCTATTGCAACATTAGGCTTTGGGGAAATCATGAGGAACATTCTACTGAACCTCAAGATCACCGGCGGCCCCATGGGACTTCGGGGTATCCCCAAGGTAACCAACATATATATTGTGGCGGCAGCGGTCATCATGGTAATATTTTCTTTAAATAGAATAATGAATTCCCGGGTGGGCAAAGCCTTTATAGCTATCAGGGAAGATGAACTTGCAGCCGAAGCTATGGGGATTAATACAACCAACTACAAAATCCTGGCTTTTGCCATCGGTGCCTTTTATGCAGGCATTGCCGGAGGTCTTTTCGCCTTCCTGTTCCGTTATATTAATCCCAATAATTTCGGTTTCATGAAATCCATAGAGATCCTGTGTATGGTGGTCCTCGGCGGCATGGGCAATACTGCGGGAGCCATACTGGGCGCCGCCATGCTGACAATTTTACCGGAATTTTTAAGGTCGGTATCTCCGGTGATTTCTCAGTATCGCATGGTCTTTTACGGACTTTTGCTGGTGGTGATGATGATTGTAAGGCCCCAGGGCCTGCTGAGCGACACTTCCTTTAGTTTTCTCAAATCATCTATGTTCAGAAAGATGAGACCCGGAAAAATTGCCAGAAGGGAGGGCAATGAAAGTGACGCTTCTTGAAGGTAAAAACCTCACCATGGTTTTCGGCGGCCTGGCAGCCCTGGACTCAGTGGATATAAGCATAAATAAGGGAGAAGTATTGAGCCTCATTGGCCCCAACGGTGCGGGCAAAACGACCCTTTTCAACCTTCTTACGGGCGTTTATTCACCCACCCGGGGTTCCATAAGCTTCAAACAAAAGGAGATAAAAAACCTCAAGCCCTATGATATTACAAAAATGGGCATTGCCCGCACCTTTCAAAACATCAGGCTTTTCGGCGAGATGAGCGTGCTGGATAATGTAATCATAGGGCAGCATTGCCGCACCGGTACCGGCGTATTTGGAGCGATCTTCAGGGGACCTGCGACCAGAAAGGAAGAAAGAAAGGTGCGGGACAGGGCCATGGAGATTCTCAACTTTGTAGGTCTTGATAGCGAAGCCGGAGAAAAAGCCAAAAACCTTCCTTACGGCAAGCAACGGCGTCTTGAAATGGCCCGGGCTCTGGCCACAGACCCCGATTTGATATTGCTTGATGAACCTGCCGCAGGAATGAACCCCCAGGAGACCAATGAGCTAATAGGACTGATCGATAAAATAAATGACATGGGAAAAACCGTTCTCCTGATTGAGCATGATATGAAGCTGGTCATGGGCATTTCCCAGAGGATAATGGTGCTGGATTACGGTAAAAAGATCGCCGACGGACCTCCGGAAAAGGTGCGAAATGACGAGAAAGTTATAAAGGCTTATCTGGGTGACAGGGCCGGCAAGGAGGACCGTGCATGTTAAAACTTAACAATGTTGTAACTCATTACGGAAACATACAGGCATTGAAGGGCATTTCACTGGAAATTAACCAGGGTGAGATAGTGACGGTAATAGGTGCCAACGGGGCAGGTAAAACCACCACCCTGAAGGCTATCTGCGGCCTGGTGAATATTACTTCGGGAAAAATTTATTTTCAGGGAAAGGATATCACCGACAAACCCACCTCGGATATCGTTGGTTCAGGCATAGCCATGGTCCCGGAAGGCCGGAGGGTCTTTCCTCGCATGACTGTGCTGGAAAATCTGCAGCTCGGTGCATACCTGAATGGAGATAAAAACCAGATAAATAAAGACCTGGAACGGGTCTTTGAACTCTTTCCCATTTTGAAACAGCGTTTAAAACAGGTAGCGGGCACTCTTTCGGGCGGCGAGCAGCAGATGCTGGCCATGGGGAGAGCTTTAATGGCAAGACCAAAGCTGCTTCTCCTGGACGAACCCTCCATGGGGCTTGCCCCCATGATTGTTTCAAACATCTTTGATATTATCCAGGAAATAAACCGGAGCGGCACCACCATCCTCCTGGTGGAGCAAAACGCCCATATGGCGCTGTCCATAGCACATAAGGGGTATGTAATAGAAACTGGAAAGATAGTCATGGAGGACACAGCCGATAATTTACTTCACAATGAACAGGTTAAAAAGGCGTATTTAGGGGAGTAAAAATGTTCTACTTCCCTTTTTTATTTATGCCTCATGTAAAGGGTCACTTCCAGCGACAGTGAAGACCTGGGCACCTGGTCATTCGGTAAGCGCTTCTTGCGCCCGCTCCTGCGCCATGAGGGTAAGCCAGCCTTTTTCAGAAGCCAGAGGTCAGAAGTCAGAAAATGGTGCTGCCGGCCTTCACTTGTCGCCTTCATCGATTTTCACACCGAAATCATTTATTTATTTCCTCTAAAGTCCTCACGTCGGCAGGTTTTGGGGGTATGGCCGGCATAAGTTCCGTTATCAGGACGCCACCGAAGATGAGGGAGAATCCGAATAATGTCCTCAGGGTCATGGTTTCTCCCCAGAAGATAAGGGAAAAAAGCCCGGCGAATACCGATTCCATGCCCATGATGACCGCTGCATGGGTGGAACTGGTATATTTTTGGGCAATGTTTTGAATGGCAAAGGCCCCGGCGGTGCAAAAGATTACCGCATATAATATAGCTGTCCAGATCATAGGATCGATGGTTACCGGGAAGGGCTCCAGCCAAAAACTCATGACCATAGTCAGTAAGCCCGTCACTCCGGTCTGTAAAATGGCTATGTTTATGGGATTTGACTTTTTGACGTACTGTTCGGTATAAATTATCTGAAGTGCGAAGGCTACCGCACATAGCAAAGTGAGGGCATCTCCAATATTTATGGTAAAGTCTTCATTGATGGAAATTATCCCAAGGCCGGTGAAGGTGACGATGGCTCCCAGTACCTGAAACCACCCCGGAAATTCTTTTGTCAGGAAAAACGCCAGAAACGGCACCAGCACCACATATATGCTGGTTATAAATCCCGACTTCCCGGGTGTAGTATAAAGAAGTCCGATGGTCTGGGTGACAAATCCCATAAATACACATAGACCGATAATCAACCCGCCTTTTAATTCCTCTTTCGAAAGTTTTCTGAGCTGCCGGTTAAAAATGATTGCCAGAAAGATTGAAGCCAGTGTAAATCTAATGCCAAGATACAGGTAGGGTGTTATTTTTGTAAGTGCGTTTTTCATGACCACAAAATTAAGACCCCAGGTCATGGTGACCAGTAGCAGGGCCCCGTCTGCCAAAAGGCTCTTTTTCAATATTATCTCCTCCGGACCAAAACTGTCCATATTTATTCTCGAAGTTGAAGCATTTTTTTATTTCATTTTCGAATTTTAATCAGCAGTTGTCTGATAATTCTTCAAAAGGGTTTATAACCACTATCTCTTCATAATATTGCCCATGATTAAGATCTTCTGACCAAATGACATCACAATTCAATTTTTTTGCGCTGCATATTATAAGAGAATCCCAGAAGGAAAGTTTATTTCTTTGTTGAATATCAATGGCATATAAAATATCATTCACATCAGGTATATGAACATTCCATTCCTTAAGATCGGTAATAATTCTAGCAGCTTTATCAGTTAAAATAGGTTTTGCTATTTTTTGAACCACGGTTACATAAAATTCCTGAAGTACTTGAATGCTTATACAACCCTGCCGGGATTCCCATAAGTTTGTTAAAAGCTTTCGCGCTCTTTCATATTTTTTACCGGCACTTCTATCATGGGCATAAACCAGTACATTAGTATCTATAAACTGACGTTTGAAATTATCGTTCATGAAGATCCTCTCTTCGCCAATTTATTTTACCGCAGGTATCTAACTCAAAACCTGTTTCTAATATAGATAAATGATGCTTTTTAGCCTTTTCATAAGAATCCTCTTTGTGAACTATTTCTTCCAAAGTCTTTGTCAAAAGAGCTGATATAGATATCTGCTTTTCGATGGCTATATGTTTAATTTTTTTTAAAAGTTCTTTGGGAATAGAAAGAGTAATGTTCTGATATTGCATTTTTATCACCTCTGATTATATATTATCACGTATTTACGTGTAATGCAATCATAATTTATTTTTGCAGACTATTTAAATACTGCAGTATTACTTCTCTTACTATAGGCCCTGCAATGGCCCCGCCTCCGCCGGCGTTTTCCACCACCGCCGCCACGGCAATCTTAGGGTTTTCCGCCGGTGCAAAGCCCACAAACCAGGCATGGGTCTTTCCGAAGGGATTCTGAGCACTACCGGTCTTGCCGGCCACGGTTATCCCCTTTATATATGCCGGAGTGCCGGTACCGTTCTGCACTACATCCACCATGAGGGCCTTTACCTTGTCGGCAACGCTTTTATCTAATACCTGCTTCAGGGTTTCAGGTTTATGAACCGTTCTTGTTATCCCCAGGGGAGAGACGGATTTTTGAAGGATGTAAGGAGTAACCAGCTTGCCGCCGCTGGCAATCACCGATGCTACTCGGGCCATCTGCAGCGGAGTTGACAGTATCTTTCCCTGACCTATGGAATCTTCGGCCACTTCCACCTCTCCTCCCAGCAAGGGCGGCCTGGGGATGGTGCTGGTGGCTATGGGAATATCGGCATTTACTCTGGCATTGAACCCAAAGGCTTCGGCCATGGAAAAGAGATTATCCATTCCCACTTCCTGGCCTATTTGAATAAAAACCGTGTTGCTGGAATACCTGAAGGCATTGGTAATATCATAGTTGCCGGGCCACAGGCCCTCATAATCTCTTATTATCCTGCCGTTTATTTTTATATATCCAGGAGTGTAGTATATCTTTTTCTCTATTTCCGGATGGCTGGTAAGGGCGGCAGTCAGGGTTATAATCTTAAAGGCGGAGCCGGGAGGATATAATCCCTGAGTGGCACGGTTTATCAGGGGTTTATCCGGGTTTTTCACCAGGCCGTCCCACTTATTTTGAAGGTTTGAAGAGTCATATCCCGGCGAACTCACCACGGCCAGGAGGGCTCCCGTATTGGGGTCCATGGCCACCAGGGCGCCGCGCCTGCCCCGGAACATTTTGTAAGCGGTTTTTTGCAATTCCGCATCTATGGTGAGATATGCGTCATTGCCCCTGTCGGAAACCCCCAGGATCTTCTGGCGAAGCAGAACCATGGGGTCCTTTTCGAGAACTCCCAGCAGTTCGCCGTTAAAAACATCTTCCAGACCTGCCCTTCCAAGCCTCCTGTCAGAGTATCCCACCAGCGGACCTAAGGCCTCGCCGCCGGGGTATATCCTTTTTTTGACATTATCCTCTATAACCGTATCGGCCAGTGGCCTACCCTTAGTATCGTAGATGGTGCCCCTTATGACCCTATCTTCCTGCTCCCAGAGCCTCCGGTTGTATGAGCTCTGAATAAGTTTTTCCCTCTCATAGGCTGTAAAATAGGAAAGGTATATAATAAGGGAAATGAAAAGCCCGCAAAAAATCCCGAAAATAATCTTTGTATTTTTTCTGAGCCTATCCATCGGCTTCCTCTCTCCTCTCGTTCAAGCGGATACCGTTTAATATCCCCAGGGAAATAAAACTCATGACCATGGAGCTTCCGCCATAGCTCATGAAGGGCAAAGTGACTCCCGTCATGGGAATGAGTTTTATCACGCCGCCTATAATGGTAAATATCTGAAGTCCAAACAAAGTAGAAATCCCAAGAGCCACCAGGGCCAGAAAGCTGTCCCTGACCGTAAGGGAAATTTTTATGCCCCGGTATACCAGCAGGAAATACACGATAATCAACGCTGCTGCTCCCAAAAAACCGAACTCCTCGGAAAACCCCGAAAAAATGAAGTCCGTGGTAACCGCAGGAATGTATTCCGGGTGCCCTAAACCCAGGCCGGTTCCAAAAAATCCTCCCTGGGCAATGGCAAAAAGGGACTGAACTATTTGATATCCCCTTCCGGGCACATCCTGCCAGGGGTTCAGCCAGGCTTCCACCCTCACTCTCACATGACCGAAAAGATAGTATCCCAAAACTGCGGCAACGCCCGATACAGCCAGGCCCGCCGCTGTCAAATCCCACCGCGAAGTGGCCGCAAACACCAGGGCAAGAGCTGTCAGGTAAAACAGCATGGCCCCACCGAGGTCCCTGGCCAGGGCCAGAAGCCCCACAGCCGCCAGGACCTCCCCCGTCAACCACAGAACCTTATCTATCCTGCCGTCCTTTAATCTTCCTGCCAGAAAGAGTACAAATGTTATCTTGGCCAGCTCCGAGGGCTGGAAGGAATATCCCGCCAACTGTATCCAGCTTCTGGAGCCCCCTTTTTCCACTCCAAATACCAGCGGAATCACAAGAAGTATTATAGTAATGACAAAAAAATAAAGCGGGTTTATTTGAAGCTTTACCCAGTATTTAATAACTATGGAACTCAGAATAAAAGCCAGCACCCCCAGGGCAAACCAGTTTATCTGCTTTAAAAATACGGCCGGGTTTATCCTGTAAAGCATTATAAGCCCCAATTCGGTTATAAAGCAGGCCAGGATGAAAAGGGCAGGGTCCTGGCCGTACAGCAGATAATTGGTCAAAAAATAACCTGTAAACATGATGGCCGCAAAGGCTATGGCCCCATATATGGGTATCGGAGAAAAGGGCGTGGCTTTGAGAGACAGAAGCAAAAAGGCAATAAAACCGATGAGAGCTGTGGCGCTCAGTGTCTTGTTATAAATTGCTTCCATTTTTAATTCCACGGCTTTCCCTCCTCAAAAATGTAAATTTCTTATCTCCCAGTACCACTTCATCATTTTCCTTCAACCTGAAAGGTTTTTTTATCTTCTTTCCATTTACAAAGGTGCCGTTGGTGCTGTTCAAATCCTGTATCAACATACTCCTGCCCCTTTTAGTTATAAGGGCATGTTTGCTGGAAAGAAACGGATCATCAATGACAATGTCGGAATCCGAAGCCCTTCCGATGGTATTTATGGGGAAAAGGGGATATTCCATTCCATCATCAGCCACAAGGTAAAACCCCGTTTCCCCAGGGTTTTGCTTATCCACGGTTAAGTCATAAACCATTACTTTTAAAAAATTATATAAAAAATAGTAAATAATTCCTATGAGGACAAACTTTCCCACCTGGACCAGAAGTTCATACATGAAAACCACCTCTATAATATTATATCACAAAATATAAGTGGTAATCTTTTCCCATTGCTGTCCTTAAACTTACAGTATAAAAAGAGCCAAAAATCCTTATTCTAAAATTAAAGAAGGAGGGAACAATTAAATGAAAAGATTTTTATCTTCTCTTTTGATATTGCTAACGGTTTTTTCGCTCGCCCTGGGCGGATGTTCTGTTAGCCGTAAACCTGCACCAAAGCCAGCTCCTCCCAGCAGAGTTACACCGGCACCTACAAGAACACCGGCTCCAAAGCCTGCCGCCCCGACAGCCCACGCTCTTGCCACTAAACTGGCCAGTGCGGCCGAAAAAGTGGAAGGCGTAAAATCGGCCACTGTGGTCGTTTCCGGTTCTACAGCTTTTGTTGGATTGGAGATAAAACCCGGCATCGAAGCCAAAAAAACCAATGAAATCAAATCAAAGGTAGCCGATGCCGTAAAAAGAGCCGATGCACGCATCAAAGCCGTCAATGTGACTACAGACCCCAACCTGATAACCAGGATCAAAAAGATAGCGGAGGGTATCCGGGCCGGAAAACCGCTTTCAAGCTTTACCAGAGAACTCACTGAAATAACCCGCCGTATGGTTCCAAAAGGCAAAGTAAAATAAGAGCGAAAAATCCTGCGTACAAAGCGCAGGATTTTTCGCTCTTTTTAAAATAAATGAGTTTCTTCGTAAACGGTATCCCCGGAAATTCCCCTGCGGATAAGCTCGTCTCTTGCCGCCCTACCTTCAGGAATGGGATTGGAAGTCCCAATCCCAGCTGTTGTTATAATAGCAGGAGCATAACCGTGCCTGTAAAGTGTCTCCGCCAGATTGATGCGCTCCAGCAAGGCAGGGCTTGGGCCGTCTCGCCATACGGCTGCACCCAGGACAATTATAGCATCGGCTTTTTCGGGTTCACAATTTCGCCCGTACCACTCAATATATACATACATTCCCCCTATTAATAGGACCAATAGGATAACCATAGTAAATGCAGCATAAATAAACCGTCTCATAATCCTGCTCCGTAGAGTTATTTTAATTTATTCGCCAAATTCCAGAGTGCGTCGCCGGTCAATCTGTAAACAGTCCATTCGTCCATTGGTCTTGCACCTAAAGATTTATAGAAATCTATGGATGGCCTATTCCAATCCAATACGGACCATTCCATGCGGCCGCAGTTACGTTCCAGCGCCAGATTAGCCAAAAAAGCAAAAAGCTTTTTGCCAAATCCCCTGCCGCGATATTCCGGTCTTATGTATAAATCTTCAAGGTACAAGCCTCGCTTGCCGAGGAAAGTGGAAAAGTTATGGAAGAAAAGGGCATAACCTACGGGTATATTATCATACTCCGCAATAATGACTTCAGCATCTTTTCTGTCAAACAAAGATTCTTCCAGCAAATGCTCATCTGCCGTCACTTCGTGCGGCAGCTTTTCGTATTCGGCCAGTTCTCTGATTAATTGAAGAATCAATCCGGTATCTTTTCTCTCAGCAAATCTGATACTAAAATTGTCGCACACAGCAGTATTCCCCCCTTCTATGTTGAAACACAACAACGTTTTTTTACCTTGAAACATCGCTTTTTATCTTGCAAATATCCTCACATCAGTTATCATAACAGTTATAATATACATTGTAAATACAGGACTGTGTCGCAAAAATTGAAAAAGCCGGCTTTCATTTCCCGGTGCAGGCATGATAGCCCTGAAACATCCCGTAAAAATCAGGGTGGCGGCAATAAAGACTCCGAGAATGTAGATTAAATAACCCCGTTTCATTATCTTATTCCTCCTGTGTCGGGATTAAATGCAGAATAAACGAATGCATCATGGATGCCTCATTCAAATCTCTTCAGGTCACTCCATTCAAAGGTCCATTCGGGTGTAACCAAAGCTCTTTCAGGCTTTATGGCATACCAGGGGCTCATGCCCGGATCATCATGATTCTTGAGGACGTGTATATCCTGGGCAGGCATGTAGCTCTGGGCTAGCATAAAAATTTTTTCTCCGGTTTCCCTGTTTTCCGCCATGTCCACTACGATTACACAGTGGCCGGGAGTACCTCCCTGTATAAAAACATCTCCGATTTCCATTTTCTCCAATGCCACCGGTTTCAATTCCCTTGACAGAGACAAAGTCCCGGCATACGAAAATACCGTATCCAGGTATCTCCTGAAGTCTTCATAATCGGCAGAATGCCCTGCGGTCTTTACCCATGCAGCTTTGTTGCCGGAGACCTTAATTCTGTATCCCTGCATCCACTTGCTGTAATCGGCCCTGAAGCCGTTTGTGAAGTTAAAGTGAATCCTGTCATACTGTCTTTTCCCGAACAGATACTCCGCCCTCAACCGGATAACGGCATCGGCACACTGCTGCAGGTCCTTTGTCCCCACATCCATGTCTATGACGGCTTCGTACACATCATTGCCTTTTACTCTCCCGTCGTAATAATGAACCTTCGAGCCATGGGGCTTAAGCGGCAGGTTTCTTAAATACTCTCCAAAAGACCCAGGTTCAACCTGTACTCTCTCAAATCCGTGCGGGGCATTTATCCGCTCAAACAAGGTTTTGCCGTTTTCGTTGATAATATTTTTGCCCCCACCATGCTTTGCGGTAGGCGCCTGCAAAACCTCCCCGCCCGTTCTATTCCCCTGATGCCCTTCCTGAATACTGCCGCAAATATACGATGCCAGATTCATCAAAGCAAAAACGATCATACCCAATAAAAGACAGATGAAGATCTTTCTTTTCATATTTAACTCTCCTGAAAAAAATTCAGCCCAATATCGCCATATAAGGATCATACTTTGAAGCCGTGCTGAAAAAATCGGCTTATTCCTATTCCACCCTTTTCCAGTATCTAAATCATGCCATATTCACTGCTTCTTTTACAGGCTTTCCGGCACTGCAGGTTATAAAAAAAACCCCTGCGCTACCCCTTACATTCTACCATAAAAAGTTATATACTGATATTGAAAATTTTTTTACCATAAATTATCTCTATTTTTAGGGAACTTTTATGTCAACTCTCCCGTCTTTTATTAAAACCGAGGTGCAGCATGGACCTGTTAAAATTAGTCAATAAATCTAAATATAAAGATAATAAAGCGTTTCAGGTGCTGTTTGAGTTGTTCTATGATGAAGTTTACCGGATCGCTTACCTAATTACCCAGAGCCGCGCCATGTCAGAAGATGCCGCCCAGGAAGCGTTTTTAAAAGCTTTTGAACGGCTGGATACATTGAAAGAACCAAAAAAATTCGTATCATGGATAAAATCCATTACCGCCCGCTGCGCAATCGACATATTGCGGCAGCAAAAATGTCTCACAGTGCTTGACGAATTTGCCGATTACCCTAATGGCGATTATATATCCCCGGCCGTGCTGCCCCAGCCTGAAACTGAAGCCGAACGCCGGGAACTTAAAGCAAAACTACGAGAAGCCATATATTCCTTAAATCCCATACACAGGCAGGTAGTGGTCTTAAAATACTACCTGGGCTTTGATACCCGGGAAATCGCACGGACTCTTGATTTGCCTCCGGGCACTGTCAAGTCCCGCCTGCACCGGGCCTTAAAAATTCTGAACTTAAAAATATCCAGCGATAAAAACTTTCCCTTGCCCGTGTATAAGACCATAACAAAAAAGGAAGGGACCCAGCAATGAAAGAATCTTACCTGGAAGACCTGATAAAAGACACATTACTCGAAGAAGCTCAACGGATTGACGTACCTCCCTCGGACACGGTTTGGGCAAAAATCGACGCTGCACGTAAAAAAAAGAAACTTTTCCATAGTCTTTTGCATAAAAACGGGGCTTTTCGCTTTCAACTGGCAGCCGCAAGTTTGATAATATTTATTCTTGGGACGCTTTTATACTTTACCCACCCTTCTGCGGTGAATGCCCGCAGTAACAGAATATTAAAAACGGTAGTGGACTTGTTCAGAAGTCCGGCACCCGCCGACATTATAATAACCATGGACAACACCTCCACCCCTCCTCCGGACGCCCCTCCGCCTCCTCCCGATTGGCCCCTTGCAACGGGAGAAAAGGTGGTCGCACCGGAACAGGCTCGGGCCGAAGCCTCATTTTCTTTCAAAGAACCCTCTTACTTGACCAGGGGCTTAAAGCTGGACATCATTACTCTGATGGATAAAAACATGGTAAACCAGTACTACCGTTCGGATAAAAACAGGCTGATAATAAGCCAGCGGCACATGCCCGGCGATTTTGCCTCAAGCCATATGTTTTCCAATGCCCGGGCAAAAAAGGTCAATATCAATGGAGTGGAGGGCACTCTGGTATCGCAGCGTAATCCATATTCTGGAAAGGACGAATTGACCATCATCTGGTTTGCGGACAGCATCAGTTTCAGAGTAGAGACGGATTTGAATGAAAGGGAAACTCTGAAGATAGTCCGTTCACTGAAATAGCAACATCGATCAGGTGGAAACTGAAACCCAGTATAATATTAATCATTTAGAGGCAGTTAGGAGCAGCCGGCAGGCTCGGAGGCTTCAGTAAGATGCCATTGGAGTAGACTAAAGAATGTGACTTAACAAAAACTGCAAATTATACTCATAATATGATGTCCTATAGTATTATAAACAGTATTAAGCTTGATATCATATTGATAAGAATATGAGAAATCATAACCGGTATAATGCTCCCATTGCATTTTCTATCCATAATATATCCAAATGTATACCCTAACAAAAAGGCATTTATAATTCGGACAATAATATCTGCTGTAGAGGCTGAACCGCGTATAACGAAATGAGGCAACGCAAACACAACAGCCTGAACAACATTTCCTTTTGAAAATCCAAGGATTTTAATAAGTTTCTTTGCGATAAATCCCCTAAAAAAAATCTCTTCCGCTATTCCTGTTTTCATCCCGTAAAGTAAAAGGTAGAAGAAAATTGTTATTGCCGTAAAATTATGTATATCAACAGAACTCCTCCCGCTACTACCCCATACGATTATCATAATAATGGCTGCTAATGTTATTAAGTATACTGTAGTAATAGTAAGAATTACCGCCAATAGATTTATTTTTTA
The DNA here is from genome assembly GCF_003691585.1 of Biomaibacter acetigenes. Classification (GTDB taxonomy): domain Bacteria; phylum Bacillota; class Thermosediminibacteria; order Thermosediminibacterales; family Tepidanaerobacteraceae; genus Biomaibacter; species Biomaibacter acetigenes. The sequence continues at coordinate 2,793,188 of NZ_CP033169.1, forward strand.
GGTTTGTAGATGCCCAACGAATAAGCAAATCCTTTTAGTGTTTTTTTTCTGATTAGATACCATACAAGTGGAATAATAGAAAATAATAGTATATTAAATATACATTTGTTAAATTCGCTAATCAGTGTATTGATTACATTCATTGATTTCTATCCTCTTTGCTATACATTGTGATACTATTGTGACATAACAATTGCATTACGCAAAAAAATCACCGGGATGTTTTTTAAAACGAAATTATGCCGCATTCGGTCTATATTAATTCTCATGCCAATTGCAAAATAATTTAAACATGAACTGAGTCTTATCGATACCGAATAAAAAGAATAGTTTATTAAAATACGACCGTTTTCTCTTTGCGCATAAGCCGAAGAACAATATTCGCCTTACCCAATATCAATACCTATACTGTATAACTTCCATTTTCCATTGGACAATACAAATTCAACATAACACACATCCACCGTATCTTTTCCTTGAATGTGAATTTCATACGCTGTCTACGGTCAGGCCGGTCTGAGTTGTCATCGTATCATGCACCACCTGGAAGTAATTGTCTCCGCAGGAATCAGCATAATGGATTAATCCGGGTTTAAGAAAAACCCCGTATCCTCCCGGCGGAACGGGTTTGCCTGAAAAATCGGTCTGGTTCCACGCCAATTTAATGTTGTAGTATTCTCCCGGTTTTAAGGTCCCTTTTAAAGCGGGCAGGGCCTTTTCCCACACAGGCACTTCCCTGTCGGAATATATGGTTATAACAGGAGAATATTCTATTATATCGAGAGTTTCGGGCTCTTTACCCTGAGAATCGGTTAAATCAGCGTTATATCTCAGTGTTAAATTGAGTATTACATCCTGCCCGGCATCAAACTTTTCCGGCCAAACTCCCCCTGTTATTAAACAAGTCAACGCTTACTATTCTTTATTGAAGCAGCCTGTATCAGAACCTATATACAGTTCATCACCTATCCTTGTCAGCATTTCAAAGGTATTTTCATAAAATCTTGCCTCTGCTTCGCCAACCGAAAAATCCGAAACCCTGTAGAGAAATTTACCGGATTTTTTATCAAAGGCAAATATGCCTCTAAATGTGGCAATCACCAGTTTATCCTTAATGATGACCGGTTTTTTCCAACCTTTTTGCCCATTTTGCGGTATAAATGGACGCAAATAACCCCATAGCCACCTGGACTTCGATGACGGGGGCTATCTGACTAAATAAAATTTACTGAACACCCATTTGTCATTCAAATTCTCATATATAAAATCGTGAGTTTCTTTGGCCACAGCTTTTTGTGTATCCGGATCAATAACTTCTACCTCAACGCGGTAGATGATTTTCTTGTCATTTTCATAGATAACCCGATATGTTTCCTCTCCTTTATAAATATCGGTGCCCCGGTCTGCCTGGACTGCAAAGCACCATCAATATCCACGTAATGCATATCATATCAAACCAACCATATGCTTCTACTGCTTGTTGATAGGCTGACTTTACTTGAGTTTCATTTGGTACAGTGTTTTTTTTCCGTTTCTGGTGCGCCAGAAGCAAGAAGAAGGCCACCTGACAGATGATGAGTCTGCAGTTTATATTTTTCTTTGGTTTTACCCTGGACCGTCCCGTCGCCATTTATGACTATTTCTCCATTGTAGAGGGAACCTTCGATTTTTCCGATAAAGATGATGTTGTCCGGGGTGTACCGGTAAAAGGACACAGCACACTCACCATCGCGGCCGCTTTCCGGAATGGCGATTTCCTTTTCGGTATCATTTTTATCGATATCCACCAGCTCGATTTTTTTTGTCTATATGGCTGCCGCAACTGGTTATCGATAAGTTATTCACCCTCAATCTGAAAAGGTCGCCGTATTCGTCACAGTAAAGAAATATTTGCTCGAGTATGCCGTCACCGTTTAAATCCGTCTCCATACCCTGGACGCCCGTTAATTCCAGCGGCATGGGAAACTTCAGTTTTCGCTGCACGGTTGTGCCTGTCTTTTCCATGGAGTCGAACATGCGGTCCATATAGTCAAGGTCGATTTTCTCATCCAGGATCCTGTAATAGTTTATTTCTCCACCCTTTTCTATCCATAAATAGCCGTCCCTAAAAAAGCGCACAGAGATGTTCGAGCCCTGCTTTACCGGAAGGGATATGTCATAATAATTCGATTTATCATAATCCCTCGATAAAGTCCTGCCGAGCTTTAAACCCCTGTAATAATTGAGGATCTGCAATATTTTATTTATGTCGTCGCTCCGCCTTACTCCCTCACGCCCAAAACCGCCTGCTTTTTTAATAATCAGAGAGCCCTCGTACAGGTTTGCGTCCGGGGAAACAATTTCTCCGAATTCCTGCGGTCGGGAAAAATTCGCAAACCTGATAACACCGAAACCAAAATACAGCATTAATAACGCCATTAACACCACTTTCAAGTTGATTTTTATTTTCGGCTTTTTCATCCGCAAACCCTCTATTCCGTGTAATCAATATGACTCCCAATTACACCTCGCCGGTTCGCCATTATAGGAAAGCCCGCGTCTTCCCGTAAGCTGAAATCCCTGCCAATCTTCAGCGCTTCCTCCTTGCTTCCCGCCGGAGCTGCTATCACGAATCCGCCTTTACTGCTCCAATGCGATGCGTCGGCTTTTTCTATATCCTCTTCGAAAACACATATAGCCAGTTTTTCAAAACGTCCGTCGATAAACAATTCCCCGAAAAAATCGTATTCGCCCTTATCTTCCCTGTATGAAAAAGCGGATTGAAAAACTATCTCTTGGCGGGGGATAATATCCATCGACCCCGGACATAATATTTACCTCCCTGCCCGTAGATTTACATTTAACATTTTAAGAAGACACACAATATTAAAACTAGATTGATGAAAAAATAGCCGATTTTGCTCTCTTTGCATCTTTCTCATCTACATATATTTCATATTGAATAAATTGATCCTGCAGAAAGCCGCTGCTTCTAAGAACGCTGTTATTTCTTGTGGTGTATGGAATTCCCCGTTCAGCTAATATTCCAATTATTTTTAAGTATTGACCGTTCCCCGTAGCAGTATAAACCAACTTTTTTTTATTGCCGGCTGAATGATTCCAAAGTTTAAACATGCCGGAACCTCCTCTTTCACAAGCTTTACTCCCATCCTGCAGTGTCGGGCGGCATTGGGTAGGAGCTCACGCGATTTACATACTCATCTTTCCCCGCCACACCGAAAATCAGTATCTCATAGTTGCCGTATGCTGTAAAAATTTTCTGCTCACCCGTAAAGTCGCCCGGCTTTAACACTCTCTTATAAGCGTCATATCCTCTTTGACAGTATGAACCTGGGCACATCGTTTATGATTACGGAGTCAGCGGCGGACCCGTAATACCACAGGCCGTCCTGGCACCTGACATCGATGATTCAAGTTTTCAAATTGATGGGTCGTTTCTCAGACGTAAAGCCGTTCGCCTTCAATATCAGCCTGGTACCCGCCGAACAGTCAGAAAATCATTTTTCACTCTTCTTGCGGTTTCTCATTCGTGAATATTTTTGAATGCCTCCGATTATGAAACCAATTGATATGAGGACAGGAATGATCGAAGATATTAAAGAAGAACAGGTAAATTTCGAAGAAACGAGAACTATTATGACAGGAGCAAAATATAACAGACCAAAAATAATGAGTAAAAGGGGATATTTAGTTAACCTGCCGATAGGTCTTGGGACACGGCCTGTGCCTACGTAGTGCCCGGGGTTATACTGGTTATCCAGCCAATCTTGTAAATCTTCCATATCTTTTTCAAATTCATTTTTCTTTTTTTGGGAATCTTTTTTCAAGAAAACACCTCCCATTTGGCGGTACCACCCGTCATAAGGTTATATATTATTAGCCGGCATTTGGGGGCCTACCGTTCCTTTTTACCATCGTCCAGAACATTCATTTTCTCTTACGGAAACGATTTTCTGACCTTTTACTTCGGGCACCGTCTTTCATCCCAATTTGCAATTTATAGAATTTTGACCGGCAAGTATACATCAAAGGTAGTTAGTTTTTGATCTGATTGCACTTCTATCCTACCGCCGCCTTTGTCTAATATCTTTCTTACCACATAAAGGCCATATCCCCGTGTTTCATGCTCTCTCGTGCTATAGCCCGACTGAAAGATTTTTCCCAGGTCATCTTCATCTATCTGAAGGCCATTGTTTGATATCCTGAATATGAAAAATTCCTTTCTATAATCCGTTTCAAAACATATCAGCCGGTTATCCGGCTTTTCCAGCACGGCCTCAATGGCATTGTCCAGGATATTGCCTATGACCGTACTAAGGTCCCATGAGCTGATACCTATATCCTGTATTTTTGCCATAATGTTGGCTTTAAAAACTATATTATTCCTCGCCATAAGCTCCCTTTTTACATTTACCACCGCATTTAGAGCCATATTCCCCAATCGCAGCATTTCGGTGGTAGTTCTGTATTCTCCGGCTATTCCATTTATATATTGTTTGAGTTCGTCGTATTCCTCGGTATACAGGAGAGCCTGAATGGTTTGTATATGTTTTGAATGCTGATGCCTCTGGCCGCTTAATGTATTCAGCAATTCTTCTATCTCTTTCAAATGAGCTTTAATTGATTTGTATTCTATTTCTTTTCGGGTTAAGCTTTCAGTGGTTTTGACGATATAGAAATAAAGCACCAGCGAAGCCAGGAGATACGTTATAAAAAACGGCAGGTTTTTCATATAGAGCTGCCGGTTGGAAGCAACCATCCACTGATTCAATATGAGTATGGCAAATATTTGAACTGTAAATGCAAAAATTATTATGAGATTTTTATTAAACACTTTCACCAGTACCCCGCTGTCTCAAAATTTATATCAATCTGTCCTTTAAAAACTGGAATCTATTTTTGCTCATTAAAACGGTCTTGTCATAATTATGAAAAGTTATGATATAAGAATCGCCCATGTTCTGTATCATGTCTATCATGTTAACGTTTACTATATAAGACTTGTGGACTCTGTAAAACCCTTCATTCAGATTGATCTCCAGATCCTTCAGGTTGTAGTTGCATTTATGCACCCCATTTGTTGTATGTATGATCGTTTCCTTGCCATTTTTTTCGATAAAAATAATATCATCCAGATTAAGAAAAATAATGCCATCATCTGCCCTGAGAGGAAATTTTCCGGTCAGTTTGAGTTTATTTCTTAATGTATCGCATTCCCTCCTTGCAGCCATTTTATTTACTGTTTCCTGAAATCTCTGGACATCAATGGGTTTTATGATGTAATCATAAGGGTGGACCACAAAGGATTCTGCCGCAAAATCGGGGTATCCCGTAACAAAAGCTATTGCCACTTCCGGATTCAGGTCGCAGGCAATTTTCGCCACCTGAATACCATCTATATCCGGCAAATCTATGTCGAGAATCAGAATATCAGGGGATTTGTCCTTAATTATCTGAACAGCTTCACGGCCGGTGTAGGCTTTATATATTTCATCTATAAGAGGATTTGCCTCCAGAAGTTTACAAAACATCCCCAGGGTGCTTTTATCATCCTCACATATCAGAATGCTCGCCATGATAGCCATCCTCTCCACCATGATTTTCTTTTCCAACAAAACGTGCATTCAGCAGCCTGTACCCTGCAGGAGTTACAAAAAGCAGTGCTTCCGAAGTCCCCAGAAATAAGGCCGCAAGATACGTCCTTTGCCCGACAAAAAAGAGTACATTTGCAATCATGCCCAGAACTCCCAGCAAAATCATGGTAATACCCTGAAGGCGCTGCCTTATACAAGGCTTATCATAGTTTCGGCAAATGTGTTCAGTATAAAAGATACGGCCATTATAGATGCAAATTTCAGAAGAGTGCCCAAAATAATCATGAGTCCGTATTCTATAACCTCAGTTTCATATACATCTGGGGCAGCGCCAAGAACAATCAACCTTGACAATGCTCGGGAGTATTTTTGAAGCATGCCGTTTCACCTCATTTTTTTATACATGTAAAGTGCTTTATCTCATAATCCTTCAAACAAATTCAATCGGTCAATAAGATAAAAAACCAGGACGGTAATGCCCGCCACCGGAAAAAACAGGGCTACATCCAGCCAGGGATTCTCCTGCAGGATGAAAAGGGGCATTTTAAGTCGGTTCAAGACAATTAAAACAACGATGTATTGTATGGACCCATATATGACCGTCACTATAAAAATTGGTATGAAGCAATGCTGGACCTTGACCCTGCACAATAAGCTAAACAGCAGAGTTAATGTCGCTATAAGTATAACCGTGTGAAAACTTGATAAAAAATACTGAGATATTCCCATGGATATTTTTCTTATTATAAGAGTGATGCCTCCCTGAATGACCGAAATCAAAAATATTCTGTTATAGTTTGATCTTTCTAGTTTCATCATTCTCGTAGATATGGCCAGGATCAAAAATGCTTCCGGCACCGATACGAGAGCCGCCACGTACCAGAGTATGGGAAACATGGTTTCACTCCGTCTTTAAATCTTATTAACTTTAACTATTTATATAAACTTTTTATATCCTTCTACATTTTTTAATCATTTCCTGCCGGGTTGGAACAACTGGCGCCTTTTCCGGTACAACTGGCGGATTTTTGGGTATGAACAGCGGAAAGGGGATGGTATAATGAATATTGGTTTTAGCATTAATTTCTATTTCTATAGTATTGATAGTATTTTTTATGTATAACAAATATGGAATAGTTTCTCCCGCAGTAATTATAATTATTATTGCATTTAATCTTATTATTTGGTTAAACAAGAAGTTTAAAAATAAGCAATAAAGGGGAGATATGCAAAAAACATCTCCCCCGAGCCAAAATATTACATCATCTATATATTAATCAAAATGTATCTACATAAAAATAGTTAGTTTCTTTACCCTTGTAAGTACCATCATCATCCCATATATGGAGGTAATGATATATGGTACTGTCTTTTTGAGTCATTTCATGCTGTATAGACCAGCCTAGTCTAGGAACAATTTCTAAATCAGTTTCATCATCTGACAGCAGTTAAATTAAAACAGGAGGCCTTTTTAATAACCCCCTGTCAAAAAATTTCTTTGCTATCCTTTATCTTTTTCCTTAAGGTCTTTCCCCTTCACATTTCCCAGGCTGTCACTTATTATCTGTCAACTTCCCATTGCCGATGTCGTTATCAATAGTCCGTTTAGTAAATATAGCGGCAGATTTATGACTGTAAATTCACCTTTTGCAACGCTGGTAGAAATTACAATTGTTTCGGCTACTATAAATACAAGCCATCTTGTCGGTAGTAGTTTGAAATATTTTATTTCTTTAATAAATTCTACAACAAGCACTGTGGCGGTAACGGCACCGGTCGAAGTTCCAAGATAAATGTAAGATGTAGTAAAACCTGCTCAATATTTATCTTTTCTTCTATTTCTGACACAATGTTATTGACATCGGCAATAGTATCGATCATTTCTATGGAGTCCCCTTCTTTATCACAAATGGGTTTATTCAGAATCAACATCTCGCGCTTTTTTAAGCATTGCTGTTTTTTTGCTATTTTCAATGCCTCGCGTTTAATCCCGGTTATATACCATGACGCTATCCTTGCTTCTTCCAAATCATATTTGCAAATTTCTGAAATATATGGGGACATTTTCCCTGCCTCCCTTAATTTTATTTTTGCCTGTACTATAAAAGAGTCGGTTTAAACCTTTCAATTACTTGATTGAGAGCATCTTTATCTCCTCCTTGAGCTTTGAGGATGAGTTCCTTTAATTTTGTTTTTTTCGCCGTCACCTTCGTCCCCCTTTCTTCGTAATTTCTTAATCCGTTAAAAGGACAAAAAAAGACCCGCATATCGGAAAGACGGCGGGCCATTTTACAATATATTTTTCAGCGGCAGCCAGGCTGTCATGATACCTGCAAACACCTTAGAACCTGTTGCTTTGCTCCCTTATCTTTTGATAAATTTGCCTTACTACGTATTTAGGGGGGGGTGAATGGCGGAGGTTTTATCTACATATCCTGTAATAGGCCTTAACAGAAGATTATCACTGCCGCCAGAAAAGGGTTTACTTCTTTTTTCCTTTCCGCTATTTGGCAGCTTTTAATTCAATAATTTCTTCTCTGTCTTTTTCCCATCTTATTATTAAGCGAAAAGTATCATGTTCTCTAGCAATTGTGGCATTGTTTCCTCCCTGATAAAAAACTTCAAAAAAATTGCCGTTTTCCCCTGCGTAAAGTCTGTGACCAATAGATCCAGCGGGACCGTTGCATTCAAAGTCTACAAAATCCGGTTTTTTATCATCCTTTCCTTTATATATCAATTCAAGAGTTTGCTTGACTGAATGGTTATATTCTAATCTGTTTTTGTCTCCTTTTTCCCAAATTTCCTCATACTCCTCATGAATTATAGCGTTCCAATGTTCGCTTTCACCTTCGAAATTTATTCTCCCTAAGTTTTTTTCTTTATTATTTTTATTGCAGCCCATAAGTAATAAAGTCATTATTAATATTATGGAAAGAACAATGTAATGTCTAACCATTTCTACACCCTTTCATAGGTTGATTCCGGTGTAAAAACCCTCTTTTTCTAAGTTTACGGTCAATATATAGTGTGCTTTATTATAATCAGTAACAATATGTAGATATTCACACGCCAAATATTTGAGTTTTTACAGTAGAATCAAGGTTATTTTTGTATTAAATTGTAGAGAAAACATTTTATTTGATTATTATCATTTGTTTTTGTTAGATTTTGTTTTTTGCTAATACTAAAAGTGGTCATTAAATAAAAGTACCTTTTAAAAATTCTATTTCAACCGTCCAATTTGAAGTTCCTCTAATAAGTTTTGCTGTAACTTTCGAAGAAACATGTGCACCTACTGGAAGAACATTATACCATGTATCATATTCTCCATCAGTTAAATAATACCAAGTTCCTATTGTTGGACTATTTTTTGTATATTTGTCCATCCATCCGCCAACGCTAATAAAAGTGTTAGGGTTAGGATCGCTATATCTTTTACCATAATTGTCAGCCAAAACTTCTAAACTTGATACTTTTACTTGTGAATCATCTATTTGTACAATTTTTCCGCCTGATTTAATTATATCATAGAAATCATAATCAAGAACGTCATCCCAATAATAATGATCATAATAAACTGTTATTGCAGATTTTACACTTATTGTTTTATCATATTTTTCCTCGTAATAATTTAAAGAGTTAGTTACAAATGCTGTAGCGACGAGGGAATCTTTATATAACCCGTTTTTATATCTCACAGTTTTGATTTTTTGCACAGTATATTTTACAGGTGATAACTGTAATTTTTCATTCTTATTCAGAATTTTAGCTGCAGTGATATTACTTGTAAACATTAGGTCTTCAGCATCTGTAATTCCCAAAGTTGCACGCTTTTCTAATTCATTTATATCAGTGATTTCATCAGCACTATAAATTATTTTTTCACCTGTAATATTACCTGTTGAAGCAAAAAACGTTAAAATTTAACACTAATGTTATAAAAACCAAAACTAATATTGAACTACTAAATTTTTTCATAATCAGAAACCTCCTTTATTTTTACTTTACAAAATTACTGTCCTGGCATATAATCATTATGGTTACTTTTCTTTTTGAAGAAAGGTTGTATAACACCTTTCTTCTTTTTAATTGGCCCTTTCAAGATTTTCGGGACCTCAGGGCGGTAAAACTACCCCATGCACATAGGTTTAACAGCAGTGACCGTACCAACAAGTGTGAATAAACATGCAGCACTTATTATCATTTTGCTTTTTAATCCCGTCATGGAGTTTTCGCCTCCTTTCTATTCTGATATTTGCGAGGGTTGTTAACCCTTACTACCCGTTTTTTGTTTTCAGTAAGTTTTCTTCAGTGCATCCGGGATATCCGGTTCGTATAGTATCCATATGCTGTGGGGGCTTACGGCTGTAAATGCGACTAAGGTTATCATTGATGCCAGATATGTAAGAAGGCTTTTTCTGATTTTTTTGAACATATTCTTCATCTCCTTTCCATTTATTCTACTGATTTCTTCTACATTTTTTTGTAATTTCCTGCCAAGTCGGAACAACTGGCGCCTTTTCCGGTATAACTGGCGGTTTTTTGGGTATGAAAGGCGAAGGGGTGATGGTATAATGAAAATAGAAAAGAGTGAGGACAAGTATTTATAAAGAAACGAGGAAGTAAATGCATAGAATAAAAATAAATTTGATATTCCTTATAAATTTGGTACTTGTTTTTCTAATATTGTTACTCAATTATTTAAAGGGTTCCATTATCTTAATAGTTGTAACTACAAAACAATGTCAATAAAAAGCCTATAATGCCTGGCATACTGAACGTAAAAATATTGGCCGACCAATGAAGCTTGGATCTTCTCTCATCAGCATTCTCTACTGCTGTTCTTCGATAAATGTTTTCACTCATAAAACCTGAAATAATGCCACTAATGATTAAACTTCCAAAGCCAACAAAACCAGACGCTTTCTTAAAAAGCCACTATCTTTTATAATAAGTGAAATGATACCGATAATACATTCTACAACTAATATGGGTTTTAATAGAAAGGATATGATCATCACTAATATGGCCAAGTCGGAGAGGGACCTTGAAAAAGACCCCGATGAAATTATCGATATAAAAACCGAACGGGAAGGTCTCGGAGAAAAAGAATATTACACCGATGCTTTACCGGACAGAGTCAGAGAAGGTATCCTTGTCATCCTGGAAACCCCGGAAAAGGAGGCTGCCAGGGTGATGGAGATAATGGAGCAAAGCGGCGCTGCACGGATAATAAAAGAGTAAAACAGCCTATAGATAGAACATTTGTAACACCCGGCACCATATGCGGCATAACCCGGGGATCCCGGCAACACTGGGGATGTATAATATTAGAGCAGAATCTCCAAAAATTTTACGGCCAGCGGATTCATCAGGCGGGGATGGGATATGAGCCTGTAAAGCCGCAGTTTGCAAGCAACCGACAGGATTCTATCCACCTGGTCCAGGTTCCTTTTTCTCCACGCCTCCGCCACCATGCTTTCAAATTTCAGCCTCTTTTGGAGCAGTTTTTTGAGTTCGCTCTCATATTTTGCAGGACCTTCCGCTAGGGCCCTTGCCGCCGTGATTCCGCTCAGCACCGCCATGTCTATTCCTCCTCCGTGCAGGGGTGAGGTGAGACCGGCGGCGTCTCCTACCAGTAGGATGTTGTCATAGACTAGCTTTTCCGGCATTCTGGTGGGGCATATTCCCCCAAGGATCTTTAAAATCCTGTGCCTTCCGTCGTCCAGCCTTTCCTTTTTAAAAACTTCATCCAGCATTTTTCTCAAATTCCGCGGTGATAACGGGTTGAAATCACCTATTCCCACGTTGGCGGTTTCTCTCCCCTGTTCATCCCTGCCCTTGGGAAATATCCAGTAGTAACCCCAGAAATCCGGCAAAAAACCAACCTTCATACTGTTATTAATGTGTGAAAAATCTCCTTCCACCAGGTACTGTACCGTTTTCCCGGAGTTTTGCTTATAGAAGTCGGAAAAACCCAGCGCTCTTGAAGTCACCGGGGGCGCCCCGCTGGCATCTATAATAAAATCGTATTTTGTTTTTAAATTTTCCAGGTCTTTGGGTGAAACCGGAGAATTTTCCATAATTTTGACACCCTTTTCAACGGCTCTCCTGGAAAGTTCTTTCTGCCAGGTGCTTCTATCTATCATCCACAGGTTAAGGGACCGGGTATCGAATTTATATGTAGAGCGGGCATCGATAATCAGCGTCTCCACTTTGAACCTCACACCGGCACAGGGCTTGCCCAAAAGCTTCAGCACATCGAAAAAGCCTTCGGCACACCGGATATTTTCACCGATTTTACCTTTTTCCATGAGGGTCACATCAAAACCTTTCCCTGCGGCCTCGGCGGCTGCAAAAAGGCCGCCGGGGCCGCCACCGATAACCAGAACTTTCGCCATTTTTTCACCTCTTGTATAAATCTTTTTAGCCAGCGCATCGATTCCTCACATTCCGATGTTCGTTGATATAATTACCTGGGTTTATGTAAAAAAATCATCAATATATTTCTGATGATATGAAATATCCCCATACCCGCTATTATAAGAATAGAGATAATCAATAAATCCAGGAACCACCCGAAGGTTATGTTCATAGAAGCCCCCTCCTGATGAAAAAATCATTTCAGCCATTTATCTATGCGCTGTCTTTGTGTTAACACGCCGCTGAAAAGATCGCCTTTTTGCCTCAATCTTTCGGACATATTTTTTATGTGGAACATGTCAGGGGTAACACCTTCCTCCAGTTCCTCCCACGTCACCGGGCATGACACCGGCGCTCCCTTTCTGGGCCGGGGGCTATAGGGAGCAATGATGGTCTTCCCTTTGATGTTCTGAAGATAATCAAGATATACCTTGCCTTCCCTTTTATCTACGCTTCGAACGGTAGTGGCCTTTTCGGGGAAGGTTTTTTCCAGTACCCGGCAAAAAAAGCCGGTAAAAATTCGCACATCCTCATAGGTGTAAACCGGTTCCAGCGGGATATATACCTGCAGTCCCGTGGCTCCCGAAGTCTTGGCAAAGCCTTTCAAACCTTGAAGGTCCAGAAGTTTTTTCAAAGCCAGGGCCAGCTCCCGGGCATCCTCAAAATCGGTATTTTCCATGGGGTCAAAGTCAAAAACTGCAAAATCCGGGCAGTCCGGTGCACCTTTTCGCGAAAGCCAGGGGTGAAGCTCGATGCTGGCCTGGTTTGCAGCCCACAGCAGGCTCTCCTTATCGTTTATCACCGCATACCTTATGATTTTATCTTCATCGGAAATGGTTTCAAAAGTCTCCAGCCATTCCGGTTCATATTCAGGGATATTCTTCTGGTAAAAAGCCTTTCCGTATATGCCGTCGGGATACCTGGTGAACACCATGGGCCGGTCTTTCAGGTGCGGCAGGATATAGGGGGAAACCTGCGCCAGATAGTTTATAAAATCCGCTTTTGTAATGCCGTCATCGGGCCACAGTACTTTGGAAAGATTGGTAAGCCTCAGTTTCCGCTTTTCCACATAGACCTGCGGCAAAATTATTCACCTGCCTAATATTATATTTAGCTCTATTTTTATAGTATCCTCTTTTTAGCGAAAAAATTTTTAGCGTTTGTTTACATTATACATTTTCATACATGGCATAATAGTACCCGGTGATATTATGATTGTCCTGCATTCACCTTTTTATCCCATGGAGCCTGAAACTTTCCCCCGGCCCTTTGACGATCCGGATTTCGGTTTCCAGATAAAATGGGATGGCACCAGAATCCTGGCCCATGTTAGCGGGGAAGTGAAACTGTTCAATAGAAAAAAGAAATCCAGGACCCTCCAATACCCCGAGATTGCAAGTAGCCTTTTTGATATTTTCAAAGGGCGAAGCCTTGTCCTGGATGGCGAAATAATCACACTGGTAAACGGAAAACCCTCTTTTCAGCAGCTCATGCGCCGGGACTGGGCCTCGGACCCTGCCACGGTAAAATCCCTGATGGAAAAAATCCCCGTGACTTATGTGGTCTTTGACATCCTTTACCTGGATGGAGATGAACTCGTTAACCTTACTTTTCAGGAAAGAGACAGATTGCTCAAGTCTTTAATCCCATCGATAGACCCCGTAGTGGTCACGGATACCTTTCCGGTTATAGGCACCACACTTTTTGATGTGGTAAAACAGAGAGGTCTGGAGGGTATAGTGGCCAAAAGACTGGACAGCCGTTATGAAATGGGTAAAAAGAGCAATAAATGGCTGAAAATAAAAAATAAGAGGCTGATTAACGCCAGAATAGGGGGCTATCTGGCTGAAGGCCGCGAGGTCCGCTCCCTCCTGCTGGGGATTTTTCAGGATGGGGATTTTATCTATATAGGAAGGGCCGGGAGCGGCCTTAAAGCCGCAGAAAGCCGGGCCCTTTACGATTTGCTTTCAAAATCCCGGGTGGCAGCATGTCCTTTTAATACCATGCCACCTCTGGCCGCCAGGGAAAAACCCTGCTGGGTCGAACCCCGGCTGGAAATTCAGGTGGAATATCTTGATTTCACCGATGAAGGCTACCTGAGGCATCCGGTGATTAAAGGTGTTGATTTTGATTCTGTATAGACATTCGCTTTCCGATAGCAGTAACAGCCCGATACCTAACCGCTTTCAAACCGCCTTTTTCTTGCGGCCCCTCTTGCCCTTGACTTCCTTTTTTTCCTGCTTTTCCTTTTCCGCCAGAGCAAGGCTGGCCTTCAGAGCTTCCATGAGGTCTACCACTTTTTCTTCCCTGGGCGCCGGAATCCGGATTTCCTCGCCCTCCACTTTGGCCCTTATGATGTCAAGTAGGGCTTTGCGATAGTCGTCGGTATACTTTTCAGGCTTGAACTCCGTGGAAAGGGAACTCACCAGCTGCACGGCCATTTTGACCTCGTTTTCGTGGAGTTTTACATCGGGAGAGACCGGTATTCCGCCGACATCCCGCACCTCTTCGGGATAATACATGGTCTCCATAATTATATAGTTTTCGCCGTAAGGGCGAAGGCATGCCAGGCTCTGCTTCGCCCTTATCACCACCTTTGCCACGGCTATCTTGCCTGCCTCTTCCATAGCCTTCCTCAAAAGGATATAGGCCTTCTGCCCCGTCTCCTCGGGTCCCAGAAAATATGAATGGTCAAAATATATGGGGTCTATGTCACGTAAATCCACAAAATCTACGATATCGATAGTGCGGGTGGTCTCATCGGGAATACTTTCCAGGTCTTTGTCCTCTATAATTACGAACTTTCCCTTTTCATATTCGTATCCCCGCGCTATCTCGTCTTCTTCCACCTTCCTGCCGCAGGTAGGGCATACTTTTTCGTATTTTATGGGCGTTCCGCACTCTCTGTGAAGCTGGCGGAAGCTTATATTCTTTTTTTCTGTGGCCGCATACATTTTGATGGGCACATTCACCAGACCGAAACTTATGGAACCGCGCCATAGAGCTCTCATGAAACCACCTCATACATTTCTTCAATATTTAATGTTTCATTTTTAATATTCCATTTAAAAGGCATATTAATTACATCCGGTCTCTGATAAATGGCAGTTTTTCCAGTAAATTAATATTATAAACTCCTAATTTGGTGAAAAAATAATACTACCTGCTGATGGTTAGCGAGGTACTTTATCTTAACCTGGTATCGATAGTTAGCCGTCAGCAGGCCTTATTTTTTATTGACAAAAAATCTCAACAATATATTATTAATATAGATAAAATAGTTGGAGAGGGAAAAATGGGAAATAAGATGGATTTAAAGCTCGGAATCATAGGGGGCGGGCAGCTGGGGAAAATGATGGCCCAGGAGGCCAGGAAGTTCGGATTTAAAGTCTTTGTGCTGGACCCAACGCCCGGGTCTCCGGCATCCCAGGTGGCCGACAGCCAGATCGTGGCGGATTTTTACAACGCTGAAAAAATAAAAGAACTGGTGGAAAAAAGCGATATTTCCACTTACGAAATCGAACATATCAACACCGATGTGTTAAAAGAGCTGGTATATGAAGGATATACCGTGCATCCATCACCGGAAGTTCTGGAAACTATAAAAGACAAATCAAGACAAAAGCAAATGCTCAACCAGAACCATATACCCACATCCAGGTGGAAAATGGTAGAAAAAGACCTGTATTCAGAGGTTATAGATTTTGGACTCCCGGCTGTACAGAAGGCATGCCACGGTGGTTATGACGGCAGGGGTGTTTTCGTAATCCATGAAAAACAGGATGTTTTAAATGCCCTGAAATGTGATTCTTTCCTGGAAGAACTGGTGGACATTGAAAAAGAGCTGGCGGTAATGGTAGCAAGAAGCGCAAAAGGTGAGATAAAATGCTATCCGGTGGTGGAGATGGCTTTTGATGAAAGGGCCAATATATGCGACACGGTTATAGCTCCGGCCAGGGTAAACCAGAGAATTCAGCAGGAGGCCTCCGATATAGCCGTAAGCTGCGTGGAGGCTCTGGATGGCGTGGGCATCTTCGGCATAGAGATGTTCCTCACAAGAGCCGGAAAAGTCCTGGTAAACGAAATTGCCCCCAGGCCTCATAACTCCGGCCATTATACCATAGAAGCCTGCGCGACTTCTCAATTTGAACAGCATATCAGGGCCATAGCAGGCTTTCCCCTGGGCTCCACCGAGCTGCTGGTCCCGGCGGTCATGGTCAATATCCTGGGGGAAGAGGGTTACGAAGGCAGGCCGAATTTTGCAGGCATCGAAGATGTGCTTGCCATTCCCGGCGCCAGCATCCACATATATGGTAAGAAAACTACAAAGCCCTTCAGAAAAATGGGGCATGTCACCATAGTGGATAAAAACATAGATACAGCCCTGGAAAAGGCGGAAATAGTAAAACATAAGCTAAAAGTGAAATCTTACTAGAAGTCAGAGGCCGAAGGTCAGATGTTAGCTTTAATTGTAACGACCACGGTTATAAAAAGGAGGATCATCATGGAATCAAAAAATGTGCTCGTCGGCATCATTATGGGCAGCGATTCGGACTTGCCCGTATTAAAGGACGCCGCTAAAATCCTGGAGGAATTTGGCATAGGTTTTGAAATCACCATAGTTTCAGCTCACAGGACACCCCAGAGAATGTTCGATTATGCCAAAAAGGCTGAAGAAAGAGGCCTTGAAGTGATTATCGCCGGTGCCGGAGGCGCCGCCCATCTTCCGGGCATGGTGGCCGCCATCACGAATCTTCCGGTCATCGGCGTGCCGGTTAAAACATCCGCTTTAAACGGATTAGATTCCCTTTTATCTATAGTGCAGATGCCGGGTGGAATCCCTGTTGCCACAGTGGCTATCAACAACGCTAAAAACGCCGGCATCCTGGCAGCCCACATCCTGGGAATAAAATATCCTGAAATAAGGAAAAAGATAGCGGATTATAAGCAAGCCATGAAGGCCGAAGTGGAGAAAAAGGCGGAGAAATTGGAATCTATGGGATATGAAGACTTTCTGAACAGTAGCAAGTAAGAGAATGGAATCCGAAATTCGCAAAATATGATTGGAGGAGATACCTTGAAATTACATAAGATGAAAGATGGAGTTTATATGATCCCAGCGGTGCACTGGGAAAGGAGGCTGTTCGATTCCCTTATACCGCTTCCCGACGGGACAAGCTATAACGCCTATCTTGTGGAAGGCAGCGAAAAGACCGCCCTCATAGACACCGTAGACCCCATGAAGGCCGAATTTTTAATGGAACAATTAAAGGATGTCAAAAGACTGGACTATATAGTGGCCAACCATGCGGAGCAGGACCACTCCGGATGTATTTCACTGGTGCTTGAAAAATATCCCGAGGCCAAAGTTTTCGCCACTCCCAAGGCAAAACCCATGCTTATGGACCTGCTGCTCATCCCGGAGGATAAAATCATCACCGTGGAGGACGGCGAAACCCTTTCCCTGGGCGATAAGACTCTGCGCTTTATCCACGCTCCCTGGGTCCACTGGCCGGAGACCATGTTCACATACCTTGAAGAAGATAAGATCCTCTTTACGTGTGACTTTCTTGGCTCCCATATGGCTACATCGGAAATGTATGCCACTGATGAATGCAAGGTGTATGAATCAGCCAAGCGGTATTACTCGGAAATCATGATGCCCTTCAGGACCTCCATCCAGAAAAATCTGGATAAACTAAAGGACCTCACCATCGACATCATAGCCCCCAGCCATGGCCCTGCATACAATAAACCCGAATTTATAATCAATGCCTATCACAGCTGGGTCTATGATGAGCCCGGAAACATAGCGGTCATTCCTTTTGTGAGCATGCACGGCAGTGTGAAAAAGATGGTAGAACATCTGGAAGGGGCACTTAAAGAAAGGGGAGTCATAGTAAAACCCTTTGACCTTACGGTCACCGATCTGGGTCAGCTGGCCATGGCCCTGGTGGACGCCGCCACCGTGGTGATAGGGACGCCCGCGGTTCTGGCCGGAGCCCATCCAGACGCAATATATGCCACGTATCTGGCCAACGCCCTGCGGCCCAAGGCAAAATTTATATCCATAATTGGTTCCTACAGTTGGGGAAGTAAAGCTATAGACCAGCTGTCGGGCTTGCTTGCAAACCTCAAAGCTGAAGTAATCCCCCCGGTATTTATAAAGGGCTTTCCTAAAGAAGCGGATTTCAAAGCGCTGGAAAATCTCGCCGAGACCATAGCGCAAAAACACAGGGAAAATAACTTGAAGTAGATAAAATCCCCGGTAAAATATGCCGGGGATTTTTAGTACCACAAAGTGGTATGATGATTATCTATAATTTATTCTTGAGTCGGAAACCACATAAATTTTAAAAATCTACTTTACATAGAACGAAAGGCGTGATATATTTAGTGCATGCAAGTAATCACTTGCATGCACTGCTTTTACCACCCTGAAAAAGCGTTTTTCATTTATCTGAAAGGCCACGAAGTGCATGGTGGTCTACACCGTTTATCACTATATAGGGAGGTTGGATAATTGGACGAGACAGAACGGCGGATCATCGAAGCCGCTATCAAAGTTTTTTCGGAAAAGGGTTTTGTGGGTGCCAGTACCCGGGAAATCGCAGATACGGCAGGAGTAAATGAAGTGACACTTTTCAGGAGGTTCGGCAGCAAGAAAAATATCCTTCATCATATCATCCACCAGGCCGTTGAGATTTACGGTTACCATGTGGTGGTAGAGCCGGTGGCAAAGATATTTGAAGAAAAGGACCTTACTATCCGCCAAAGGCTCATAAATTTACTCAAAAACCGCTACAAACTCATAATGAAGCACTTCCCCCTGCTAAAAATAATGTTGCAGGAATCCAGCCTGAATACTGAAATAAGAAATCTTTTTTTTGAAAAAGTAATCATGAAAGCCATTAAAGTGGCCGAAGTTTTCATGGCAGAAGGCATCCAGTCAGGGTATATCAGGGAGGATATAGACCCGATGACGGCCCTTCGTTCGCTGATGGGTATGCTGATGTTTCTAATAATACAGCAGAACTTTTTTATAAAATTAACCGAAAAAGAAGTGGAACAGGAAATACAAAAAATCGTCGATATTTTCCTTTATGGCATATCAAAGTGAGGTGAAATACTGTGAAAAGAGCATATATATTGCTTTTATCCATAATAACGGTGATATTTGCCGTTACAGGCTGCACGTATACCAATGAAAAGGAAAATTTAACTTTTTCAGGCACCGTGGAAGCCGATGAGGTAAATGTAAATTCGGAGATTCAGGGGAAAATAACCAGCATTTTTGCAAAAGAAGGAGACGCAGTCAAAAAAGGTGATTTACTGGTACAGCTCGACGACACATCCTTAAAACTTCAGGAAGCTTTGGCAAAAGCTGGGGTGGAAAAGGCCAGGGCCCAGCTTGACGATGTGCTGGCAGGAAGCCGGGATGAGTCCATAAAAGCTGCCGATGCGGGAGTAAAGCAGGCGCAAGCGATGCTTTCCGGGGCTGAAAAAAATGTGAAATATTATGAGGACCTTCTGGCTAAAAATGAAGAGCTTTTTAAAGATGGGGCAATCCCCGAGCAAAAAATAACGGATTTAAAAGAAGCGCTGGAAAGTGCCCGAAGCCAGTATGAAAAAGCAAAAGCCGGTCTGGATCAGGCCATAGCCCAAAGGGATCTATTGCTTAAAGGATCAACATCCAACAATATTAAAGCCGCAAGAGCTGCATATTCTCAGGCGGAAGCTTCGCTGGACATGGCCAGGGAAATGGTCGAAAAGTCCAGGATATTCTCACCACTGGACGGAACTGTACTTTATAGCAATTTTAAGCCCGGAGAAGTGGTCTTTCCCGGCTCTCCCATCATGACCATATTAGACTTAAAAAATCCCTGGATAAACATATATATCCCCGAAAAAGATTTAAAACTGGTAAAATTACATCAATCCTTAGATGTGAGATATGAAGATAAAGTTGTCAAAGGGGAGATTATTTTTATCTCCCCTCAAGGTGAATTTACCCCGAGGAACATCCAGGCAAAAGAAGAAAGGCAAAATGTGGTCTACAAGGTCAAGGTCAAATTACCGTATTCCGATATTTTAAAGCCCGGTATGGAAGTAGATGTAGTATTACCGGCAGGGGAAGTGAAATAATGGATTATGCAGTGGAATTAAACGGTATTACCAAAAAATACGGTCATCTTACGGCTGTAGACAATCTCAGTTTGAAAATACCTGCCGGCAGCATCTTCGGTTTCCTGGGGCCCAACGGTTCCGGAAAAACCACCACCATTAGGATGATGTGCGGCGTCCTGACACCCACTTCCGGCAGCGGGAAAGTCCTGGGATATGACATTTTGAAAAACTCTGAGCAAATAAAAAAGAATATAGGCTACATGTCCCAGAAGTTCAGCCTTTATGAGGACCTAACCGTGGAGGAAAACCTGGATTTTTACGGTGAGATTTACTCCATACCCTCAAAGGAGTTCAAAGAGCGCAAGGTTTCAGTTATAAGGATGGCGGGCCTTTCAGGGAGGGAAAATACTTTAGCCGGCAATCTTTCCGGCGGCTGGAAGCAAAGGCTGGCGCTGGGTTGTGCCCTCATCCATAAACCCAGTTTATTGTTCCTCGATGAACCAACGGCAGGGGTGGATCCGGTTTCCCGGCGGATATTCTGGAAGGTCATCAGGGAGATGACTAAAAAAAATATCACCGTAATAGTATCCACCCATTACATGGATGAAGCACAGACCTGTAACCTCATAGGCTTTATGTTCAAGGGCAAACTCCTGGATTTCGGAAATCCCGAAGAAATCGTCAGAAACAAAAAAGCCCGGAATCTGGAGGACGTTTTTATAAACTACGTGGAAGAAATGACCGGAGAAAAGATAGAAGACATTTTTAATCCTTTGAGTCTTGTATAGAACCATCACTTTATCTGAAAAAGGAATGATAGATGATGAGCTTTCGCAGGATATTGTCCATTATAAAAAAAGAGTTCATTCAGATAAAAAGGGATAGACCCAGCCTGGGCATCGCCATTATGATGCCTCTGATGATGATGTTTTTATTCGGATATGCGGTAAAAGTGGAGGTGGATCATGTCCCCACGGTTGTCTGGGATGAGAGCCAAACACTGCAGAGCAGGGAATTAATCCAGGCATTTAAAAACTCCGATTATTTTGATGTAGTCACATATGCCTCAAGTAGAGGCGAAATGCAGGACTTGATGGACAGAGGAGAAGTAAAGGCGGCATTACACATCCCGCCGAACTTTTCAAGAAATATTTTAAAAGGCGAACCTGTCGAAACCGAGATGTTGATAGACGGTTCGGACCCCACTGTTGCCAGGACGGTGTTTTCCAGCGGTGTAATAATAGCCGAGAATTTCTCCCGAAACATTTCTTTAAAAGCGATGCTGAAAAGGGGAAGCGGGACTATTACCTTGCCTGTAGAATTTAAACCCCGGGTAGAGTATAATCCATCTTTTAAGACAGAGATATTTACTATTCCCGGTCTGATAGGCCTTGTGATGCAAAATATCACGGTCATGCTTACGGCCTTTGCTCTTGTTCGGGAGCGGGAAAGGGGCACCATCGAACAGCTGATAGTAACCCCCATAAAGCCTGCAGAGCTGATTGTGGGAAAGCTCATCCCCTATATTTTCATAGCCCTCATAGATTTTACATTGTCCCTTTCTATCGGCATGTTCTGGTTCCATGTCCCGGTAAAAGGAAGCCTTGCACTTTTATTTATGTTAGCCCTTGATTTTATCATAGTGGCTCTTTCAATAGGCATCCTCATTTCCACAGTGGCCAGGACCCAACTTCAGGCCATGCAGATGACGGTATTGTTTATAATGCCCAGCATCATATTATCGGGGTTTATCTTCCCACTGGATGCCATGCCGTTGGCCGTCCGACTTATAAGTTGCGCCATACCTCTCACATATTTCCTTCGGATAATTCGGGGCATAGCAGTAAAAGGCGTGAGTTTCGACATCCTTTTTTCCGATGCCATGGCTCTGGCCTTCTTCGGCCTTGCCCTATTCGTGCTGGCTGTAGTAAGATTCAGAAAAAAACTGGAGTAGAAAAAATTTTACTTTCTGTGATATAATGTCTTACATGATACTTTAGTAAAGAGAGGTTTTTGCATGAGACTCGTCTTTTTTGTGGATTTCGACGGCACCATCACCAAAGAGGACACCTGCGATGCCATGGTGAAAGCCTTTGCAAAAGGAGACTGGGAGAGTCTTGATAAAAGGTGGCAGCAGGGCGAGCTTTCCACCGAGGAATGCGCCCGGGAGACTTTTAAAATGTTTGATGCAGATGAAAATTATCTAAAAAGATTTTTGCAGGAAAACATGGAAATAGACAATCATTTTATATCCTTTGTAAACCTGTGCCGGGAAAAAGGCTACGGCCTTTACATATTGAGCGACGGATATGATTTTAATATAAAGGTGGTACTGGAAAAGTACGGCTTGACCGATATACCGTTTTACGCCAATGAACTTGTCATCGATGGTCGAAATTTTGATATCCGCTGCCCTTACGGTTCAAAATCCTGCTCACGGTGCGGAGTGTGCAAGACCGAAATCATGCAAAAGCTCAAGCCCGAAGGCAGCCTTGCTGTCTACATCGGCGACGGTTTTTCGGACATCTGCCCGGCACAATCCGCCGATAAAGTCTTTGCCAAAAGAAAACTCCTGGAGTATTGCAAGAAAAATAAGCTCCCCGCCATGGAATTTAATGATTTTTCCGATATTATAAACTGGATCGATTCAAAAGCTGAAATTTTAGCAGAATAAAAGTAAGCAAAAAAAAGGGTTCGCGCTTCAAAAGCCGAACCCTTTTTTGATTTTGATATAGATGTCACCCGATCTGCAACCAGTTCCGGAAAGTTCACACTTAGCAACACAGAACCCATGTTGTCAAGTACTTATTTACCTGATTATTTACCTGTTATTTACCTGGCGGCATCCCGGTGCTAGGCTACGTCGCTTCCCAATGTCTTCCACTTGTTGCACCGGTCGCCCCAGCGTGCTATGGTTCTGCCCTCCATCTTTATGTTCACCACCTCGCAGTGGTTGGGGCAGCCCTGGCACTCGAAGCTGTCGGCAGTGAACTTTATGTCCGAAATGCCGAAACCCTTGAAAGCGGTCTTTTCCACCCCTGCATCCCGGGCAAGGATCGCCGCCCCTATGGCTCCCATTACGTTATGGTACTTGGGAACATAAATTTCCTTTCCCAGGGCTTCTTCAAAGGCCGCTTTCATGCCACTGTTTGCCGCAACGCCTCCCTGAAAGACCACCCTTGACCGTATATCCTTGCCTTTTCCCACATTGTTGAGGTAGTTTCTGACAAGGGCCTGGCAAAGTCCCCTTATAATATCTTCGGTCTTGTACCCCAGCTGTTGTTTATGAATCATATCAGACTCAGCAAATACGGCGCAGCGCCCCGCGATGCGCACAGGGTTTTTTGACTTTAATGCATAGTTCCCGAACTCCTCGATGGGGATGCCCAGCCTGTTGGCCTGCTGGTCCAGAAAAGATCCGGTACCGGCGGCGCATACGGTATTCATGGCAAAATCGGTAACCACCCCATCCCTTAAAATAATTATCTTGGAGTCCTGGCCTCCTATTTCCAGCACCGTCTGCACATCCGGGACTTCCTTCTGGGCAGCCACCGCATGGGCGGTGATTTCATTTTTTACCACATCTGCTCCCACTATGACTGCGGCCAGCTGCCTGCCGCTGCCGGTGGTACCCACGCCTTTTATATCCCATTTTTTCCTGTTCCTAAAAGCAAGCATCTTCATGCCTTCCTGCACAGCCTTTATGGGCTGGCCCTGGGTCCTTATGTATATGGCTTCTTCTACAATCCCTTCTTCGTCTATTATAACCAGGTTTGTGCTGACAGAACCCACATCAATACCAAGATAATATGCCATCTAAGACATCTCCTTTACAAGCTGCGGTTTTATCGTCGTAGTTTTTAGCTTTTTCCTCTTTGCCGCAAGCATATCAACAAAAGCCTCCAGGCGCGTCTTCACGCCTTCTTTTCCAGTCTGCTCATCCAGGGTTATGGCGAGAAAACCCATACCCCTTTCCTCGCACACTCGAGGCAGTATGCTCTTTGCCACAATCTCGGGAATGCAGGTAAAAGGAGACAATTGAATCAAGCCGTCAAAACCCCTTTTCGCAAAATGTACGGCATTTCCCACCGACTCCCGGCCGTGACCTCCGCACATTTCTTTAAAATACGGAGAGGCGAGCTTTTTGATATCCCTCTCTCCTGCCATGTGGAATAAATCCATAACGGCATTGGAGACGGTGTATCCCGCCAGGAACATAGAGCGTTCCACATATACCCCCAGGTCACCCAGGGTTTCCTCTATCTCCAGGTTTGCCGAAGGCTCCAGCAGCACATATATTTCTCCCACAATGCCTATCTTTACCGGATCAAAATCTTTTTTCTCGATGCATTCATAAAGCAGCTCTATTTCCCTTTCTATTTCCGTCAGCTCTTTTATGCTTTGTGCACCTGACACCAGGTCTACGCACTTCTTATAGGTCCTGGTAGTTTCCCCTTTTTTTACTTCCAGAGGCCGCACTTTGTGGGATAATCTCTCGGCTTTATCCAGTAATGTGAGCTGCTTCCAAACAAACCTGCCGATATTTATATAGTCTTTGAAAGAGAGCCGGGTATTTATGAGTTTTTTGATGCTGGTTATCAGGTCTTTTAGGTGCCGTCCCGGCGGCTCCAGGGTGATCATCTCGAAATTATAGCCCAGATCCTTCAATATCTTTTCCTGGAGGGTGGTGTAAAGGCCGGCCCGGCACGGACCCACCCCTCCGGTGGATACCAGGGTATCGGCCCCTGCCTCCAACACCTGGACATAGGTGCCCAGCACGATTTTAAAGGGGTAACAGGCAAACTCCGGGGCGAATTTACAGCCCAAACTTATGGTTTCCGCATTAGGTCTGGGCGGCAATACCACTTCATTGCCAAGGGCTGTAAGCAGTTTATTAAAGGGTATGTAAGATGTTCCCATATATGGAAATGAAACTTTCCTCATGCCAGTGCCGCCTCTTTCTTTGCCCTCTTTATCTTGAGCATATCCACAAAGGCTTCCAGGCGGGTATTGAGCCCTTCCTGGCCGGTCTGCTCATCGAGTGTAATGGTGAGATATGGCATATTCCTGCTTCTTGCTTCCAGTTCCATGAGCTTATCCACAATGAAATCCGGACCGCATCCAAAAGCGGTTATATGTATGATGCCGTCCACACACCTTTTTTCAAAGAAATGATAGGCGGTCCTCACCACATTGTTGCTGAAAGTCCAGAACAATGTTTTCTTGAGTTTCCTGGCCTGTTTCAGCTTGTCTTTTTCCGGCACCATTTCGGGTGTCACCACATAGGCCCCCATGTTTATGAGCTTTTTGATGAGGTCAAGGCTCAAATAGGGGTCATAGAGCATATAGGGATATCCCACTACTCCGAGCCTTATGGGCAAGTTTTTGCGCTGGGCCACTATCCCCAGAGGTGGAATGCCGCCCTGCAGGAACTGGTGGGTATAATTTTTAAAACTGTATAAGGCCTTAAAGTATGCGTTATAGGCCGTAAAAAATCCTTTTCTAAACCTCCGGGCCGCGCTCATACACAGCATGAAAAGCCTCAGGCGCTTTTTCTTGAGGTCTATTCTAACTTCCAGCAGATTTTTAAAATCCGTCACAGAACATGCCAGCATATCGGGCAGCCCCAGGAATTTCGGACAAAATGTGGCCTCATTATTTACGCTGACAAGCCGGGGAACAAACACATAGTCCACGCGGTCCTTGATATTTTTTACATGCCCGTGAAATAGCTTGACAGGAACACATGCATCGGTTATGGCATCCTCCACGCCTTTATCCATGATCTCCTTGGTGGTCTCATCGGAAACCACCACATCAAGACCCAACCTTTCAAAAAAAGTCTTGATAAAAGGATAATAGGCATAGTAAGCCAGGGCTCTTGGAATGCCGATTTTCATTTATGGTCTCTCCTTATCAATGCAATAATGCATAATATATTTCCACGAAGACACAAAAATTCCTGCTTTTTTTAATTTGTTCATAAAAATTTAATGTCAATGCCAAAAATGTAAGGGAAAACTCTGTAATCTTAAAAGAATAAAAGGCGACAGCTAAAAATCTTCCGCCTCCGGCAGATTTTTCCCCTGTCGCCTCCCCTTTTTATTATATGCGAAAACCGAATCATGTGGGTAGGAATAAATAGATTTTACTTTGCTAAATCCTTATTAATCCCACATTGCGCCTCCCACATCTCACTTCTTACTCTGCAGGTATTCGTGGATGGATTTGGCCGCCTTCTTTCCGGCTCCCATAGCTAGAATGACTGTGGCCGCTCCCGTCACGATATCACCTCCGGCCCAGACCCCTTCTCTTGAAGTCTTGCCGTTTTCGTCGGCGGCGATGTAGCCGTGTTTTGTAAGCTCAAGACCTTCCGTAGCTTTTATGAGCAGCGGGTTTGGGCCGGTGCCTATGGCTATGACCACCGTATCCACATCCATGGTGAACTCGGAACCCTTTACCGGAACCGGCCTGCGGCGGCCTGAAGCGTCAGGCTCTGCGAGTTCCATGCGGATGCATTCCATACCTTTGACCCATCCCTTTTCATCGCCTATGATCTGAACAGGATTTGTCAGAAAGTCAAAGATGATGCCTTCTTCTCTGGCATTCTCGAATTCTTCCTGCCGTGCGGGCATCTCTTCTTCGGAGCGGCGGTACACTATATGGACCTCGTCGGCTCCCATCCTCAGTGCCGACCTTGCCGAGTCCATAGCTACATTGCCTCCTCCCACCACCGCCACTTTTTTGCCCACCTTTATGGGGGTGTCGGTTTCGGGGAAGGAATAAGCCTTCATGAGGTTTATCCTGGTCAGAAATTCATTGGCCGAGTACACGCCCAGGTAATTCTCGCCGGGGATGCCCATGAATTTAGGCAGGCCCGCCCCGGTGCCGATAAATACGGCCTCATATCCCATGTCAAAGAGGTCATCCACGGTGAGCACCTTGCCCATAACCATGTCGGTCCTGACCTCTACTCCCAGTTTCTTTATGAACTCCACTTCCTCCTGAACTATGGCTTTGGGCAGCCTGAATTCCGGAATACCGTATACCAGCACTCCCCCGGGCTTGTGGAATGCCTCAAAAACCGTTACATCATAGCCAAGTTTAGCCAGATCTCCGGCACAGGTCAGGCTTGCCGGACCGGAACCGATTATAGCAACTTTTTTGCTGAGCTTTGCGGGAAGATCCGGCACCTGTACGCCTTTAGCCCTTTCCCAGTCTGCCGCAAAGCGCTCCAGGCGACCTATACCCACGGGTTCTCCCATCTTACCCACTACGCATCTTTGCTCGCACTGCTCTTCCTGGGGACAAACCCTGCCGCACACGGCCGGCAGACTGTTGGTCTCCTTTATCACTTTTATGGCACCATCAAAATCCCTTTCCGCAATCCGCTTTATAAATTGAGGGATCTGCACCTGCACGGGACACCCCTGTATGCATCCCGGCTTCTTGCACTGCAGACACCTCTGGGCTTCATTTACTGCATCTTCTTCAGTGTAGCCCAGGGCCACCTCATTGAAGTTGCGCCGGCGAACCTCAGGCTTTTGGGCAGGCATGGGTGTTTTCTTTTTACTCTTATTTAACGGCATCACTGTCAGCCCCCTTTATCTGTTCCGTTAATTTGCATTCATGGGACCCATGGAATCTCTCAAGGGATATCTTTTCCTCATCCCTGTAAGTGGCCAGCCTCTTCATGAGCTCATCGAAATCTACCTTATGGCCGTCAAAGGCGGGGCCATCCACGCAGGCAAATTTTATCTCTTCACCTACACTTACGCGGCATCCTCCACACATTCCGGTACCGTCCACCATGATGGGGTTAAGGCTCACCATGGTGGGTATGCCATAGGGCCTGGTTATTTCCGCCCCTATTTTCATCAAAATAGGAGGACCTATGATAATTATTTCATCAAATTTTTCACCCTGCTCCAGGAGTTCCTTCAGTACAACTGTCACAAATCCATGGCGGCCTTTTGAGCCATCATCGGTGCAGACATACAGCCTGTCGCTAACTGCCTTCATCTCATCCTCAAAAATCAGCATATCAGCCGTCTTGGCTCCTATTATGGAAACTACTTCTACACCCTGCTCGTGAAGCATCTTGAGCTTGGGGTAAAGAGGCGCAACGCCGAGGCCTCCGCCTACACCCAGCACCTTTTTGTGGTGGGGAAACTCCACTGGCACTCCCAGAGGACCCACAAAGTCCTGGATAAAGTCACCGGCCTTCAGAGTCCCCAGCTCCCGGGTGGTCTTGCCCACTTCCTGAAATACCACGGTGACGGTGCCCTTTTCTGCATCGTAATCCGCAATGGTGAGGGGAATTCTTTCTCCCCCTTCTTTTATTCTGAGTATTACAAACTGACCGGGTCTGGCCTTTTTGGCCACCAGCGGCGCATCCATCACAAACAGCTTGATGGAGGGCGCCAGGTCCCTTTTCTCAAGAATTTTAAACATGGTAAACCTCCTCATCATAAAATACAATATACAGGATAATTTCTATATTCAATTAAAAAATCCTTTCAACCGGTGATGTATACTGAAAAACACTGCTGCTGCAGGTTTAAGCCTCTCCCTCTTTAAAATAAAACTTCTTCGCCATTACATTCACCCTGAGCACATTTAAAGCAGTCATATATTCCACCGATTTTTTTACTTCATCCTGAACTACCGTTAAAAGGGATTTTAAAGGCACTCCATATTCTACTACCAATTCCAGATTTAAAATTATTCCCTCACTGTAATTTTCTATAATCACCCTGCCGCCGGGAGCTATTCCCTTTACCTGGCGGGCGGTATAAAGGGCTATCTGGCTCACGGTGGTATCGGATATGGTATATTTCCCCAGGTAGCTGTAAGTCGGCCTTACCACTGATTTTTCAGCAACAATTATATCCTGTTTGCCCTTTTTATAAAATATCTTGAGAGGGTCCAGCAGGTATCCCGAAAAATCCTTTTTTATCTCCAGGGTTGGCACGGGAATTACATGTTTGCCATCAAGGTTTCGCACACGCTGGGCCGTATTTATTTCCGAAGGAGTGGAAATGTCTTCGATTTTTATGACCTTTTCAGGTTTGGGCAGGGAAAGGGCCTTGCATATGGCCGCTATCATATTCTCCGAAGTACCTATGAGCAGGATGCCGTTCACTTTCAATTCCTGTATTTTATTTTTAACTTCAGCCGCATGGGATGGGTCCTGGAAAATTGCCCTTCTCACTGCTCCCAGCTTGGTACTTTCCCTCTTGGCCGAAATCCCCGTCACCACTCTGTTGCCGTAAATCAAAAGCCCATCGTCAATTATATACTCTATATTGTTTTGTCCGGCTACCAGCTGGGCCTTGTGGCTCTTGCCGGTACCGCTCTTCCCTATCAGGGCAACAGTCCTCAAACAAATCAGTCCTTCAAATATAGGTGTTGATTCCGGTATAAAAGTCACATCCCTGCCGGACTTCTTTTCTACACTGGAATCAGTGTTTAATTAAATTATCTTGTCTCTTTATTTTATACCATATTAACAACTTATTTTCAATTAACAATTTAATCAAAGGTTTTTCGTTAATATTCTACTGTATTGTTATATTTTTGTCAATCCTATGCAAATTCTGCATTTCCGGTAAAAAAAATCCCGCGTCTTTCGACACGGGATATTTTCATTCTTTTGCCGGTTTAAAATTGCTCAAGAGGGTGTCCCACAACGAGGGAGTCGTATAACCCAGCCTCCACAGAGCTATGCCCTTGAGGCCTTTTCTGATCACCAGCTTTGCCTTGGCATCCACCGAAGCCTCGCTTTCCATCCATATCTGGTGGAATACACCATTTGCATCGGTATATGTACCGTAGGCCAGGCCGGATTTTTTGTCCAGGGTGAGTTTCAGCCCGTATTTTTCCTTAAGTTCATCGGCAAATAAGAGGCCGGGAATGGTTGTCCCGTTTCTGGTGGCCAGCACCGTGTATTTGCTGCCATTGCTGGCCCAGTCATAGCCGTAGTAACCTATGCCAAGAACCACTTTTTCAGCTGGGATTCTGGCTATCGCATAATCCACAACCTCTTCCACCCAATCGATGCCGGATTGAGGTTCGGGGGATGCAGGGTTTTTATCGTAAGCCATCAATACCACAAAATCGCTGTATTTGCCCAGGGTTTCATAGTCATAACCCGGCCACCAATCGGCCTTTTCGGTTTTGACAGGCAGAGAAAGGTTCAAGGATTTCCCCCCGGCATGCAGGGCTTCGGAAAGACCTTTTATAAATTCATTGAATTTATCTTTGTCTTGTGCCTTTAAAAATTCAAAATCTATATTTACACCGTCGTAACCTTCCCGTTCAACCACTGTCATTATCTGATTCACTAACCGTTTTCTGGATTCCATCGTGGAAAGGACCTTTTGCAATTTGTTCCCATCCATCTCAAAGAGCAGCATGAAGATTTTTAGCCCTTTTTCTTTGGAAAGCTTGATCACTTCCTCATATCCATCGGGGACCTTGATCCAGCGGGGACTTGCATAGTTATCCGTTACATCTCCGTTATCATCCAGAGTATACCATTTTACCGCAGTGGAGGACATCCTGTCATAGTTTTTCATAAAATCGTCATAGGATTGGGAATAGTAATACCCCAATATGTATTTCGACAACTTTTCACCGGTGTCGATGAACACGGTACAGGTGGAATTTTCCCATGAAACCGCAGCCCCAAAGGCCTCGGTAAAAAATCTCAGCGGCACCAGAGTCCTGTTTTTGCGCATCACCGGGGGAGCATCCAGCTTCACCGGATTCTGATTGACATATGCTGTAGAATTGCCCACTTTCAGGATTACAGTTTTGTCTCCCTTATAGGCTGTGATGGTGCGGGTATTTTCGTCCCAGTTTACTGTGGCACCAATGGCTTCGCTAATCTTTCTGAAGGGCACCAGCGTCCGGTTGTTCTCTATAACCGGCGGCACATCAAAATTCAACACCTGTCCATTCAACATAACTTTTACATAGCTTGCAGCTGAGACAGGAACCGGAACAGCGGCCAGCATCAGCAAAAGCGCAGCCAGAATACCCGGCACAAACCTCCCCTTGAAAATTTTCTCAAACTTCATGTCTTCTCTCCCTTCAATATTATTTACTACAAAACTTGCTTTAAAAAGCGGCAACTATTTGCTGTTTGCCACTCCTTTGCTACCAATGTCTTTCTCAAAAACTACTGCCGCTCCAATGAAGACTTGATTTTAAATTTTTCCCTGAAAAGGCATATGATGATATTACTTGCCAATAAATATTATAAAATACACCGGCATGTGTTTCAATACAATGCCGGTGTATTTAATGATAATGTAATGTCAATGTAATCTCTTCGTAACAAAAGGGAATAATAATAAAATGGTGCGCCTAGAGGGATTCGAACCCCCGCAAAACCCGGCTCCGGAGGCCGGTGCTCTATCCCCTGAGCTATAGGCGCACTTAATTTCACGGACAGGTAATACACCCATCGTCCGGTTCATTTTATTTACTGTTGTAATATAAATATACCTTAAATTCATAACTAAGTCAAGCAATCCTCTTGACAGGTCTCTGTTTTTTATCCATTTAAAAGGTTCAAACAAAATAGTGTTCGTTTAACTACCCCTATTAAAAAATTTCTTGAGGGGATATTGACAAAATTTTAACTATGTGTTATTTTAGGATTGTGAATTAATTAACAAGCAGGCGTTAACCCTGCATTTCCTTTTAATCAACAATTATACAATGGAGGTTTTAAAATGAAAGGTTTTGCAATGCTTAGTATCGGTAAAGTCGGTTGGATTGAGAAGGAAAAGCCTGCTCCGGGACCCTTCGACGCTATCGTAAGACCTCTGGCAGTGGCCCCCTGCACTTCGGATATTCACACCGTTTACGAAGGGGGCCTTGGTGAACTTTACAACGCAGTGCTAGGCCACGAAGCTGTG
Organism: Biomaibacter acetigenes; assembly: GCF_003691585.1. GTDB lineage: Bacteria > Bacillota > Thermosediminibacteria > Thermosediminibacterales > Tepidanaerobacteraceae > Biomaibacter > Biomaibacter acetigenes. Next base: position 2,825,262 of record NZ_CP033169.1, read on the forward strand.
GGAGAAGTAGTCGAAGTCGGTAGCGAAGTAAAAGACTTTAAACCCGGCGATAAGGTGATCATACCTGCTATCACTCCTGATTGGAGAACGTTAGATGTTCAACGTGGTTATCACCAGCACTCCAGAGGTATGCTCGCTGGTTACAAGTTCACAGTCCAAAAACCTGGCGTGTTCGCCGAGTACATCCACGTTAACGATGCAGATATGAATCTTGCTCATTTACCTGAAAGTATCTCCTTAGAGGCGGCCGTCATGATCACAGATATGATGACCACCGGTTTGCATGGAGCCGAACTCGCAGAAATAGAATTAGGCGCATCGGTGGCGATTTTCGGTATTGGCCCAGTGGGTCTTATGGCGGTCGCCGGTGCCAAACTGCGGGGTGCTGGAAGAATTATTGCCGTAGGCAGTAGACCAGTTTGTGTAGAGGCCGCAAAGTACTATGGAGCTTCTGATATTGTAAACTATAAAAATGGTGCTATCGACACTCAGATTATGGATTTGACTGAAGGCAAAGGCGTCGATGCCGCCATCATCGCTGGAGGAAATGCTGACATCATGGCTACAGCAGTTAAGGTTGTTAAATCCGGCGGCACCATAGCTAATATAAATTATTTTGGCGAAGGAGATGTTCTGCCTATTCCTCGTCTTGAATGGGGTTGCGGTATGGCTCATAAAGCCATAAAAGGTGGGTTATGCCCCGGTGGACGTCTAAGAATGGAAAGGCTTGCTGAGCTTGTTATTTATAAGCGCGTCGATCCTTCTAAACTTGTCACTCATGTTTTCCATGGCTTTGACAATATTGAAAAGGCACTAATGATGATGAAAGATAAACCAAAAGATCTCATTAAACCCGTTGTAATATTAGCATAAAAAATGGGGCCTTAAAGGCCCCATTTTAAATTTGCAGAAGGGTTCTTGAAAATTCTGCTTTATATTTGATTTGTGAGACGCCGACCTCCGGTGGTTTTATACATGTAGTAGGCGAAACCTATTATGAAAGGCGTTATCAACTGGGTCAGGGTAAAAAATCCTATCCCCCAATATTGATTGACATAGTGCACCAGGAACAGAGGATTTTCCCGCACTGTCTCCTCCATCAAGGCCCGCAGCAACTGATGGTACCAAAGAAAAGACCAGAACTGGTATCCCGCGGGTACCCCCTTTTTCTGGAGATATAGAAACCTCACCAGCAGTATCAGTCCTATGGATGAACCTATAAGCTGGGCAGGCCACCGGCCGAAGGAAAATTCCGTCATCCTCCCCAGGACCTCCTGGTTAAATATATTTCCAACCCGCACTATGATATAACCGAAAGAAAGGCCCAGGACGGTCCAGTCCGCAATGATATTTGGATTTATCCCATGTCTTCGGCAGTAAGGCCACCCTGCAAGAAATCCTCCCAGCAGCGCACCATGCCAGGAAAGACCACCTTCCCAAATTTTTACTACCTGTACCGGGTCCGTCACAAACCACTGGGGGTAATTTGTCAGCACAAACATAAGCCGCGCTCCCACAACGCCGGCGATTATTACAAGCATGGCAAGGTTCAGTAAAAAGTCCTCGTCAATCCCGCTTTTCTTGCCCATTACATAAAGATAATAAGAACCCAAAAGAAAGGAAAGGGCCATGAATATCCCGTACCAGTGGACGGCGATGGGGCCTATCTTAAAAGCATAGGGACTTAAATTTAATAGCATGAAAGCACCTCCATTTTACTTTTTCAAATCAAAGTATGTGCCCAGGGATTTTACTATCAACCTGTCTTTACAATATACTTCCCCTTCGGCGACAATGATGGTCTTGCCTTCTTTTATGACCTTTCCTACTGCTCTCAATCTCTCTTTTATGGGGCCGGGAGCCAGATAGTTTACTTTCATTTCCACAGTAGTGGGAAGCGCCCCGACGGTCCTGACTGCCACTCCCATGGCGGTATCACAAAGGCTTGCCGTAGCGCCGCCGTGGGCTATCCCCAAGGCATTGAGGATACTCTCATCTACGGTAATTTCAACCACCGCCATACCCTTCCCTAATTCCACCAATTCCAACTTCAATAGTTTATGGTAGGGAGAATTAAAACTTTTATTCACAATTTCTTCAAAAAGTTCCTGCTTTATCCCTTTGTTCACCGGATACACCAAAACTCCTCCCAATCAAATATATCTTTATATAATTTCCTTTTTTGATAGTATCAAAACATATCCATAAAAACAAGTGTCTTAACCAATATTTAACCTGAATATTATTTTAACCATCAGTAAACTATAAAAAAGAGATACTCTGTAAAGGAGGAAAAAATATGGAGTTTGAAAGGGCCCAGGAGATAGTGAATTCTCCCGACACTTATGAAGTGTTCTATAAAAACAAGCTGGTCTGGATTAACGGCCTTGACCCCAAAAGTAAAACGGTTCATATTAAAATATTGAGCGAAGATTTCACCGAGGATGTACCGGTAAATGAACTTAAAGAAGGAAAAAATCTACATTAAAAGGTGTCCGCTTTGGGACACTTTTTTGATACCGTTACTTTTTTAAAGATATTACATAAAGATATTTTAATAAGTAAAAAATATGTGTAGACATTTTTCCGGAGGTGATATTTTTGTTAAGCTGTGAAGTATCATTATACCCTATGGAAACCACCAATTCCGACCAAATTATAAACCAGGCCCTTGCTGCCTTACAAAATCAAGGAGTTACCTGTGAGGTGGGCACCATGAGCACTTACATTTCGGGCTCACCGGAACAGGTATGGCAGAGCATAAAGACCCTTTATGATACAGCATCTTCCAGAGCAAAAGAACTTTCCATGGTAGTAACTATATCCAATTCTACAAAATAGGGGCTTTAAAGCATCTGGCATCACTCATATCTGTTTCTTTAATATATAAGGGACCGGGGTACCAGAGCCCGAAGAAAGTTTAAAGAAGCTGCAATGCAGCTTCTTTTTTATACATATACATGACGCCGAATATTCAGCATTTTAATCGCCCGTTTTTTTATTTTTTGTCAATATACCTTGTTTTTATATAATCCTACAATATGATTAAAATTAAGCATTTTAAATTGATATATTATGTTCTATATGAATAATTGCATTTACATGCATTTCATGTGATTTATGACTTGTTTTCTTATGCCTTATATCCTGTATCCAATCTTTAAAAATACATTTTGTGTAATAATGTTGCATTATTTCCGGCATGTTTCTTGCTACTTAGACCTCATGGAGGATTTTTTACCCAAATATTATATTCACGGAGGTGATGTGCATAAAATACATGTTTTACTTACCATAATCGTTTCAAATTATTAAAGGGGGAAAATCGAAAATGGAGGAAAAAAAAGGTTTGTCAAAACTGGCTTATGGCATGGCCCCTGGTGAAGAATATATTCCCTATGTACCGGCAGACAAGGCCATGGCCGAATTTACCACTTTTTCTTTAATCCTTGGTATTATTCTCTCAATTGTGTTTGGTGCTGCCAATGCTTATCTTGGGCTTCGCGTGGGAATGACCGTCAGCGCTTCCATTCCTGCTGCGGTGGTATCTATGGGGATAATTAGAGGTATCCTGAAAAGAGATTCTATCCTGGAAAACAACATGGTACAAACCATTGCATCTGCCGGCGAATCTCTTGCGGCAGGTGTAATCTTTACCATTCCGGCACTTTTTCTGTGGAATACCAACCCCAGCATAATGAGGGTTTCATCCATTGCCATTTTCGGCGGTATTCTCGGAGTGCTCATGATGATTCCCCTCCGCCGGTTCCTTATAGTTAAAGAACACGGTATCCTGCCTTACCCCGAGGGTACAGCCTGCGCAGAAGTTCTGGTGGCCGGTGAAGTGGGCGGCGTCAGTGCCAGGACGGTTTTTGAAGGCCTTGGCCTTGGAGCCCTTTACAAACTCATAGCCGATGGCTTCAAGCTTTTCCCCTCAGAGATTGAATGGACTATCCCCGGTTTTAAAGGTGCGGCCATAGGAGGCGATATCCTCCCCGCACTTTTGGGCGTCGGATTCATAATCGGTCCAACCATTTCGGCTTATATGCTGGCCGGTGCCGTGTTGGGCTGGTTTGCCTTTATACCTCTTATTTCCCATCTGGGAAATTATATCCCCCAGGCCATCTATCCCGCTTCGGTCCCCATTTCCGAACTGGACCACTGGGGCATTTGGAGTTTTTACCTGAGATACATCGGTGCCGGGGCCGTTACCTTCGGAGGCCTGGTAAGTCTGATCAAGGCCCTGCCCACCATCGTTAATGCATTTACACAATCTATCTCCGGTTTTCAGGTAAAAGAAGGAACAGGCGTACTGCGCACAGAAAACGACATTTCAATGAAATGGGTCCTTCTGGGAGTTTTAATATTGATCATCGCCATAGCCTTTTCTCCCCTCATTCCTGTGGGAGTCCTGGGGGCGGTGCTGATCGTCATATTCGGCTTTTTCTTTGTTACGGTGTCTTCTCGTATTGTCGGTATCGTTGGAAGCTCTTCCAACCCTGTATCAGGAATGACCATAGCCACACTGCTGTTTACCACCGTGCTGTTCAAGCTAACGGGCTTTAGCGGAATGCCCGGCATGATTGCCGCCATTTCCGTAGGTGGAATCATCTGTGTTGCAGCGGCCATAGCCGGCGACATCTCTCAGGACCTTAAGACAGGATTCCTGGTGGGAGCTACTCCCCGGCGCCAGCAGCTGGGTGAAATTGTGGGGGTTGTGGCTTCAGGCCTTGTAATAGGCTTTATCCTGATCATGTTGAACAACGCCTATGGTTTTGGCAGCAAGGACATCCCGGCACCTCAAGCCACCCTTATGAAAATGGTCATAGAGGGCATCATGAGCGGCAACCTGCCATGGCCTCTGGTTTTCGTAGGCTTCGGTTCCGCTGCAGTCATTGAACTTTTTGGAATCGCCTCGCTGCCTTTTGCCATAGGCCTATACCTGCCCATCCACCTCAGCACTCCCATCATGCTGGGCGGCATTATTCGCGGCATCCTTGAGAAGACGGAAAAAATCCGAAGAAACTCTGAAACAAAGGGTAGAAAAGGGAGTCCTGTATTCCTCGGGTCTCATTGCCGGAGAAGGCATCATGGGTATACTGATAGCGGTTCTGGTAGCTGCCAAGCTCGACATCGCCTTTGGCAACGATGTCCTCGGAAAATACGGCGGCCTGATCCTTTTCCTGGTGCTGACATACACTTTGATACAGAAAACCTTTGCAAAAATCGCAAAAAAGTGAGAAATATGATATAATCAATGGAGGAATAATTTAGTAGGAGGGGAGTAAATCCCCTCTCCACTTTTCTTTTTGGAGGTAGGCGGTGAAAAAAGAACCCAACCTGATGCTCCTTATTCCATATCCCAGTGAAAATATTTCAACAGTAAAAAAAGATGACGGTCTAATCCGGATCAAAATTACAAGAAAGGGCCTCCTTTTTAAAATCTTAAAGTTTATTTTCTATAATGTCCCCGAAAATATCACCCTCGACCTGGATGAAGTAGGTTCAGCCGTATGGGAACTATGTGACGGTAAAAATACCGTCTATGATATCTCAATAAAAATCTCCGATAAATTCGGTCAAAAAGTTGAGCCCCTTTACCCAAGACTGGTAAAATATTTAAAGATACTCAAGGAAAACAATTTAATTAAATTCAAAGACAATGGAGGTAATAACATGTCAAAGCTGGACAATTTAATCGATTCCTGGAAGGATGAAATAGTGGAGGAGACCCGCAATTTAATCAAAATCAGGAGTGTGGAGGAAAAAGCAAAAGATGACAGGCCCTTTGGAGACGGCCCCTATGAGGCGCTGCAGTATGCCCTGAAACTCTCCGATAAATTCGGCTTTACTACCAAAAACCATGAAAACTATGCAGGCCATGCCGAGTGGGGTCAGGGGCACGATATCGTAGGTATCCTGGTGCATCTGGACGTGGTCCCCGAAGGCACGGGCTGGACATATCCACCCTATGAGGCAAAGGTGGTAGACGGCAAGATTTACGGCAGGGGCTCCAGCGATGACAAGGGCCCTACAGTAGCGGCCATGTATGCGTTGAGGGCCGTAAAAGAAGCGGGAATCCCCCTCCAGAAAAGGGTAAGGATCATCTTCGGCACCAATGAGGAGAGCGGCTGGGGCTGCATGAAGCATTACTTTGACGAGAAAAAAGAGGAAGTCCCCGTCATGGGCCTGTCTCCTGACGCCAACTTCCCCATCATCAACAGGGAAAAGGGTATATTGATATTCAATATTGAGAAAAAGTTTGAAAGCCGATCGGAAAAAGTAAACATAAAATACATGAAGGGCGGTCAGAGGCCGAATATGGTGCCGGATTACTGTGAAGCCGGCATAGAAGTAAAAAATGAGCTTCGGGATGAAATAAGACAAAGATTTAATAATTTTATAAAAGACAAAGATGTACACCTGGAACTTTCCGATTCCATTGACGGCTTTATCATCAAGTCCCATGGAGTTTCCGCCCACGGCAGCACACCGGAAAAGGGTAAAAACGCCATAGTTCCCCTGGCGGAATTCCTCGGTTCACTTGCTGCCGGTGAAAATGATGTCACAGCTTTCTTAAACTTTATAGCCCGGTATATAGGAAAGGAAGTTCACGGAGATTCTTTAGGCATTCACCTTATCGACGAACCCTCGGGAGATCTCATATTTAACCTGGGTATGATTGAAATGGATGAGGAAAAGGGCAAGCTGGTAATAAATATCAGGTATCCTGTGACCTTCAAGGGAGAAGATGTTGTTAAAAAGCTGGAATCCAATCTTGTTCAAATAGATAAGGATTTGTATCTTTCAGATGTGTCGGATAATCCTCCCCTCTACGTACCGGCAGATTCGCCCCTGGTCAAAAAACTCCAGAAAGTCTATAAGGAAGTGACCGGAGAGGAACCGGAGCTCATCTCCATCGGCGGCGGCACTTATGCCAGGGCCATCCCCAACGCCGTTGCCTTCGGCGCCCTCTTCCCGGGCAAACCGGAACTGGCCCATGAAAAGGACGAGTACATCGAAATCGACGATCTCATCAAATGCGCCAAGATCTATGCCCATGCCATAGCGGCACTGGCAGGAGAATAGATAAATTTGTGATTTGTCCGCATTTAAAAAGACCCGGTTTCCCGGGTTTTTTTTTATTCATTATTTATTCAGCATTTCCGCTATGGCGGCGATATTGCCCAGGGAATCCAGGGTCTGGCTGGGGATTATTATTTTATGGGCCGGGTTTTTGGCCATCTCCTGCAGGGCTTCCACCTGTTTCAAGGCTATGACGGTCTCATTAGTGCCGGATTCGATGATAGCCCTATTGACCTTTGCAATAGCTTCAGCCTGGGCCTGGGCAATGGCCTCAATGGCGGCGGCTTTACCTTGAGCCTCCAGCAGTTGGGCCTCTTTTAGACCTTCTGCCCGCCTTATGTTTGCCTCTTTTTCGGCTTCCGCCTCCAGGATCTTGGCCTGCTTTTCACCCTCGGCCCTGGCTATGGCGCTTTGCCTGTCACCTTCGGCCTGAAGTATGGCCGCCCTCTTGTCCCGCTCGGCCTTCATCTGTTTTTCCATAGCCTGACGTATCTCTTCAGGAGGAATGATGTTCTTTATTTCCACTGATAGTATCTTTATGCCGTAAGCATCGGTTATTTGGTCCACTACCTTTAAAAGTTCCATGTTGATCTTGTCCCTGCCTGACAGCACTTCATCCAGGGTCATGTTGCCTATGATGTTTCTCATATTGGTAATGGTAGAGTAAATTATACCAGATTTGTAATTTTCAATGTTGTAAAACCGCATCTCTTGCATTCAATACCTTGAAGAAGATGACATTGTCCACCGATATCTTTACGTTATCTTTGGTTATGACGCTCTGGGGCTCTATATCGAGGATCTGCTGCTTGGTGGATATCTTCGCCCTCACATGGTCGATGAAGGGGATGATGAGGTGCCAGCCGGGTTCCATCACTTTGTAGAACTGCCCCAGCCTTTCAACGATGTACACATAGCCGGTATTTACTATCTTGATGGATGAAAGCAGTATGACAAGCAAAAAAACCAGAAGAATTATGATGTACATTACTTACTCCTCCTTTGCTTTTTTAACCAGGAATTTTGTACCTTCGATGCCGGCGATCTCAATGACATCGCCTTTTTTGAGGGGCTCGCCGCCGGTATTTACCACGGTCCAGTAGATGCCTTCTACCATGAGCTGGTCTTCATCTTTAAGGTCCCTGTCGAGCACCATCTTTTTGCCTATATACTTTCTTTCCTGGGGGACAAAACCCGGCAGGGTCTTTTTTAAATTTTTCCGGATGTAGGGGTAAAACACCAGAAATGACACAATGCTTACCAGCAGGAATACTATAATCTGAACTGAAAAGCCAAATCCCAAATAATCCGCAGCTATAGCAAACAGGCTGCCTATGGAGAACAGGATAAACAGGATATTGCTGGTGGCCACATCTACGGACACCGAAATGACGGCTATTAATATCCACAGCCAAAGATATTCTATAAAAATCACTCCCCTTATTGATTTTGCTAAATAATGTTGCGGTTTCCCAAATAAAAAAGGGACGACTAATAACTAATACTCTTACGACCGCCCCCATGCTTTAATATATTTTACGGAGATATTTTTTATGACTATTCGTTTATATATCTGTTATATCTTTCACTATTTATACTATTTCTACATACTTCGATGAATTCCTGCTAAAGCGGGTCTTGATATATTAATTTTTGTAAAGGCTCGGATTATCCAATTAGAGCTTGTATTATCATAATACCATTTTATATTCGCTTGATATTATGCTTTATATATGTCTTTTTCCGATAGAATACAATCGCAATTTCTACAACTTCATTAACTCCGGAGTATTTAAGTTCGTCTGAATAGTTCATCTTGCTTATTTGTTCAAGTGCATCTGTTGCTTTTTCCTCCATAACGCTTTCCTGCCCGCTTTTTGCTGTTTTGAATTCCATTACTACACCCTTTTTAGATGGGTCATTGGGAATTATGATTACATCCGGTCGCCCGTCACCGGACTCAGCATTAGATTTAATTCTGTATTTGCCATCAAGATTTACCAGTAATCCAAGTATAAATGCATGGTAAAAGTTTTCCGCCGCATCTTCACCAACATCAAAATAGCTGAACGTCTTCCTTACAAGGTATTCAAAGTCTTCTTTGAATTTTTCAATATCACCATCAGTAAGGTTTGATAGAAGTTCTTTTACTTTATCGGGGGATACCTCTCTATTCCTGAACCAGCTTGATATGATGTCTTCAAAAAGTACTGTTATCTCCATATCCGGTATTGTTATATCGCATTTTGTTCGTCCCTTTTCAAGATGCATATTCTCCATCTTTAGATATCCGCTTACAAGAAGAAGACTCCAGAGCACATCTTCACTGGTTATGTTCGTATATAATATTTGTCGGAAATTTGTATCCGTATTTATGGTGATGTCTTTAAGCTTACCGCCCTCCATCAATATCTGTAATTTTTCTTTAACATTGCTGCCGGTCCTTGTAATAATATTTCTAATGATATCATTGCTGCTGGTATTGACCCAATAAGGCTGGAGCTTTTTTTGTTTTACAAAATTTAATATGGACCATGGATTATAAATTACCGTATCATCACCGAATACATATCCGTTATACCAAGCTTTTACATCATTTATTTCCGAATACATATTATAATATTTCAATAAATCTTCTACTTCTTTTTCTGTAAACCCAAATTTATCTGCAAAAGAGTTTTGTAATATTGAACTTACTTCAATATTGTTAAAACCTGAGAATATGCTTTCTTTTGCGACTCTATAAATGCCGGTAATAACAGCTGTTTTAAGGCTTGGGTTGCCTTTTAGACCGCCACCAAGAAAATTGCGCATAAAATCAATGATTTCTTCGTAATATCCGCAAATATACCCCTGGTTAATTGGAGTATCATATTCATCTATCAATACGATGACATCCTTTTTATAGTATTCCCTTAATAAACTTGTAAGCAAATACAAACTGTTTTTAAGCCGTATTTTATCGGCCTTTTCATTCTTTATTTCGGTGTACATTTCTTTATCAAATTCATCTATATCCTTACAATCGAGTAAATATTTATGCCTTCTGAATTCTCTCCCAATAACATGCTTAATATTTTCAAAGCACTCGTCAAATGTCATATCTTTTACATCCTTAAATGATAGGTTAACAACGGGATATTGCCCTTGCTGCGATGTATAAGTATCACCTTCACGCCATATTTTCAAATCTTTAAAAAGACAGCTTAAATCCTCATCAGTTTTTTCAAAGAAATAACGGAGCATGGATATATTTAAAGTTTTCCCGAATCTTCTCGGACGTGTTATCAATTTAACCTTTGAAATATCATCAATTACTTCTTTTATAAACAACGACTTATCTACGAAATATCCGTTACTTTCTTTTAAATCGCGAAAATCATCAATACCTATAGGTATTCCTTTCAATTTTGGGGTTTCCGGCATTCTAACACACCTCCATTCTTATCCGTATACCAATATTTTCAATCATATTATACACTATTATCAATAATATGACAAAATATCTTTAACGAGGGTGTGGATAACTCAAACCTTTGATTATCTCAGTTACGGAGGTAGATACAGTCACTAAATCAGATATTGTTTGACAATTGAGGAGGTCTTCATCCTCATTGATGGGGTATCCTCCTGGCCATTATCTTATCATTCCCTGCCACTCCACTGCGCCCATGACAGCGGCGGATATCGTCGGATTGTCGGCCAGCTTCAAAAGGGCCTCGGGCTTTCCTACTACCACCACCCCATAAAACTTGACACCGTTTTGCCTTAAAAAAGATGCAGTGCGGGAAAGCGCCCTGGAAGAGTGGCTGGGGATCTTGCTAAGAGTATCAAGTTCCTGGATAAACTCTTCATCGCTCAGCTCATGTTCACCGTTGACGAAACCTCCCAGGGGGATACCCACCAAACGGTCCGCAAGATAGTTTTTCTTTTCTATTTCTTTATCACTGTAGGCTGTGATCGCCCCCCACATAGGCTCTACACCGGCGGGCAAAAGAGCCTTCATTTCTTCCCGGGTTAAAAGATGTGAAAAGGATACGGCCATCTCCACGGTACTGTTTTCAGGTACATTAGCTAGCAGGTCAAATTCCCGAGGCGGCTTGTCATAAAATTCATCGTATTTTGCAGCAGGATGAAAGAACTTTAATGCCGGCACCATGTTGGGCAAGAGGTATTCCATCCCGTCTTCAGTCTTTATAGTAGAGCGGCTGGGATTCCAGAATTGTTCTCCACCCCATACCTGAAAGTCCGCAATAGTTGTCCCCACAGCTACCGGCTTTTTCCCTACCATGCGAAACAAATAAAAATTTTTGCGCCTGCCGATAAAACCTGTATCATAGCTGTCGCCTTCAATAGCTATGGTGTTGGGCGTACTGTATCTTATAATGCTTGGGTATATATCGGAGAGCCTCCATTCCTGCCGGGAAAGGAGTTCCTGTGTTACAACCACCGCCAATATCAAAAATGCTGCAGCCACTATCAGGGAGATTGCCACCGTGCGAAGGGTGCTTATCCACCGAACCCGGCGTAAAAACTTACCTTCATCAAACCCCATGTTATGTTCAGGCTTAATATTTTCCTCAACCTTTTTTATTTCATTATTGTTTTTTTCATCCTTATTCTTTTCTTCCTTTTTCATGGGATGACCTCCTTAACTTCAAGTATTCTTCTTTGAAATGCTGCCTTGCACGGTATAGTCCGACCCTTACCGTATTTGTTTTCATCTTCAAGACTTTGCCGATATCCTCATAGGAAAGTTCAAGGTTATACTTTAATATCAATAGGTCTCGTTCCAGTTTGCTGAGGGCTTCCATTACCGTCTGGATTTCCTGGAGGTTTTCCTTTTCCAGGAACATTTTTTCCGGAGCTTTATCTTCCGTATCTATATCATAGTCGTCAAAATCCATCAGCGTGATTCCCTTTCTATTGCGCCGAAGCCAGTCGATGTACTTACGGCGTGCCACCGTGTAAAGCCATGCCTTAAGCTTGCCCTCTTGAACCCCGTCCAGGTGGAGGTAAACGGCCGTCAAGGTCTCCTGGGCTACATCCTCAGCGTCCTCATGGCCCAATCCCAGATTGTACAGGTAGCTATATACCATCTTATACAGCTCTTGCCACAAACTTACTTCCTCCTAACAATCCCGCGTCTACATTACCCACCTTCTAAGTAAAATCATAAGAATAAGGCTTTCAAAAAGAAAGCTCAAGCGTGTAGAGATAGAAGATTATCGATTTTATCGGCTTTCATACCTTAAAAGAATTAGATGAACACATAAAAAATCCTCCTTCTCTATAGTTTTCAATATATATAGACGAAGGAGGCTGAAAAAAGTATACAATTTTCCTATTAATTTCTTCCTATATCTTATTTGCATAAAAATTTTTTAATGTTCCAGATAAGCTGTTTTATACAGAAAGTCCAGATTAAATAACCGCCCTGGAAGGCATTTTATCGTAATCTTCCAGGATCCTTTCTATGCGCTCTTTTTCGGTGAGGACCCGTTTTTCTTCGGTGTCGTAAGCATACAGGGCGCCGTCCACCAATCTGGTGGTGAGTTTTCCGCAGGCGGCGGGGTTGCCTTTGAGGTGCGGCGCATCCAGGATGCCTATCTTGATGGCCTTTGCGATAGTCCCGGCATCGGCCAGGGGATCTTCCGCCATGGGATTTAATCCTTTTATGGCTTCCAGGGTGAACATTGCTTCTTCGATGAGCTCCCTCTTTCTTCTCTGGACCTCTTTATCCTTAGTTATATCTACCACACCCAGGAAGTTGTTCCTGATAACGCCCCGCACTATCCTGCAGCTTTCGATGATGTCATCGGCCGTGGCTGCATGATGGGCTTCGCAGTAGCCCACCACATGGTAGATATGGGGCTTTATGGCCATGGCCAGATATGCCGATGATGCCAGCTGCCCCTTGGCCTGGGAAAGGTCTCCCGGAAAGCTGGCAAGGCCCGCCCTGGCCTGGCGGTAGACCCTGAAACTGTCATCCTGCAGCGATTCGATGAGCTCTATTTTTGCCAGCATCTTGGCCAGGTCCATTTTTGGCGATATGGACGGCGGCACATTGAACATATACTGGGCTATATAGTCTTTTACTCCCATCTTTTTGGCATTGTATGCCGCAAGGTATGCGGTAACCACACCTATGGTGTCATGGGCATCCCTCAGGCTCCAGTGGTGGGATTCGTTTACCTCCACCGGAATATTGCGTTCCCCGTGCCACTTCATTACCTGTTGATTTTCCCTGATAGATTCCTCCACCGCCCTGGGGCCCCGTTTATCCAGCACATTGTACCAGCAAAGGGGCACCGCACACCAGGCATTTTTTATGGTATCCTGGAGCAGCTCCGCAAAGGGAATCAGGTCATTGGTGCCGCTGTAGCAGCGGAGCAGGGGGAAGTTACCCCTTTGAGCCGCACTATAAAGGGCCTGAAAATCTTTCCTTGACCTGACCGGAACTCCCCCGGCGCCGTCCATGCGGTGGTCCATTTTATCCTGCTCGAAAAAGTGCTCCTGGGCATTCTGGTCAGGGGCGACGGAAATCACATCCAGAACCTTTGACTCGGCTATCTTCTCTATGGAAGCCACCGTCTCGGCCACTGTTGGCAAACCTAAATGATGCCTTAATATCGGATATGGGTACTTTGATTTTATGCGGGAAATCAGATCTCTGGCATAATATTCTGCTTCCGAAAGCTTCCTGCCCTTTAAAAACCCTATCACATCATCCACGTCTTCCATACCGCCGAACACTTTATAAAATAACCCGCTTTCTTCAGCCACCCTGGCGGTGGGCTCGGTACCACCGAAGATCCACTTAAAGCCCTCCAAATTCTCCTCTTTTATCTTTTCCCCAAGTTCTTTGAGCACCTCTTTTAGCGGCTCCGGTGTCAGCCTGTAGCTAACGCCCACATATTCGGGTTTTTCCGCCTTCACCGCCGAAAGGAGCTCATCTATGGATATGGCTGCCCCTAAAAACCGGGTATCGTAGCCTTCCTTTTCCGCCAGCGACAGGAAATTCATTATCCCCGCCACATGGACACAGTTTCCGATGGTAGCAGCTATAATCTTTTTCATCATGCCACCACCTCCTGTTCGTGAACTGTAGTCTTCTTAACCTCCCCGGTCTGGGCCAGTCGATGTATTTCTACTACGCTCAATCCCTTAAGGCCCAGTTTATCCACCGTCCTGCCCTCCTCCCGGAAATTCCTACCGGTCATCATATTTGCAAGGCGGATTATGGTATCTATGGCCGGGGTCTCTATACCCAGATGCTCGGCAATGGATGCAATTGGCACCAGGCTGCAGGGCACATCCTCATAGATATACCGCGTGTCAAGGCCTTTGGGAGCCGTGAGCCCCTTATATGCCGGGTTATTCTGGATAGCCTCATATATGGAATCGCCTTTTGCACCGTAGGACTCCTCCAGCCACTCTAAAGCCGAAACGGCCTTAACTCCCAGAGCCCGGGCCACCTTCATCCTCTCGGCATCGAGCCTTTCCAGCATCTGGCCTATAGAAGGCGTAATTCCCTCCAGGTAATACTCAAAAGCCTGACCCCTCTCGATGTGTCCACTATTGAGCAGCGTGGGTGCCGGGTGGAATATAGCTCCGAAGTTGTTGAGACTGGTCTCCATCACATCTCTTGCCGGTGTAAATTGGGGATAAGCTCCGGACAAAAGCCTGATGACCCTCCGGGTTGATGTGGCAGGGATCGCCGCCAGAGCCACCTCATTTTTTACACTGAATATCCGGGCACTGTTCGGTCCCGTCGCTCTACAGGCATATATGAAAGTCTGGGCTTCAGCCACCACTATATCTTTATCACAGCCGGATTTTCTGATGGTTTCATAGACCTCCAGGGCTCCGCCGGTGCGACCGGGGTTTAAAACTATAATCTGGCCATCTTTTAAATATGGAGCCATAGCCTTCGCCAGATGGTAATGTCCCGTAGCCGGCACCGTCACCATTATTATATCGGTGTTTTGAATAGCTTCTCCGATGTCGCTGGTAACCAGGTTCAAGACGCTTTTGCCTTCTACAGAACCGCTCAGGGTGATAACAGGATAGCTAATCAGGGATTCCAGCTTTTCCCGGGATCTGTTGTACAAATTGACGGAATAACCTTTTAGAGCCAGATACCCTGCCATGGCCAGTCCGCCATTGCCGGCCCCAATAACTGCATAAGACACGTTCTCAAAATTCAACATGATCACCCTCCTTTTTCTGGAAATTATTTTTTGGCAAAATTAAAAGCTATGGAGATCCATAGCTTTGAGGCAATACTGAATAAACAGCACTCAATGCCATCAACCTCCTCTTACCACGCTTACGAGGTTAGCTGCCGGGTTCGGGTCGAAGAGTGTAACCCTACCCCTTTGATCAAGAATATAAATACTCCCGGTCGAAGGGGATTCACCCCATAAAATTGGGTCCCCCGCTTCTTTCCCTTAGGAAAGAACTCAGCGTTCAAGATTGAAGAAGCATATTTTTTATTGTAAATGATATTATACCAAAGATTACTATTATTGTCAATAAGCCGACTCCAATCTTAATAAAAATTTTTTTATTTCCAATCCACCGCCGTAGCCCACCAGCGAACCATCGCTGCCTACCACCCGGTGGCAGGGCACCACAATGGGTAAGGGGTTTTTGTTGTTGGCTCCTCCTACTGCTCTGGAAGCCCCGGGTTTGCCGATAGCCCTGGCGATATCGCCGTAGCTCGCTGTCTTTCCATAGGGTATTTTAAGAAGCTGCTGCCATACCTTTTTCTGAAAATCGGTACCCCTCATGTCCAGGGGTACGGTAAATTGCTTTAACTTTCCATCAAAATATAGCAGGAGTTCTTCCAGAGCTTTATCATTGATGGAACTCTTTTCTCCTTTGCCATCCTCATCCCACAAATCACATTTTCCATAGGTCTTCTTCAACCCTTCGATAAAGCGTTCTTCCAATTCCCCCGGTAGACCTACACAGCATAGGCCCTTCCGGGTGGAAGCTATCATGAGCCTTCCGATTTTTGTATCAATACGGCGGTAATAGATTGTTTCCATATATAAGTTATTTCCTCTTTTCTTACGATATTTCTCCAGGCAATATGCTTCGGGTCTTGCCAACAAAGGAGAGGTCTTTCACTTTCGGAAAATACTTTTTAAATATTTTTCGATAAGCTTGCTCTTCCATATAATTACAACGGGTATCGCCTGCTCCTTTATATATTCCGCTTTCCACCGCCGGGTCCAAATTCCCCGCTTCTTTCGCCCATTCTGCAAGAATATGGCTTGTTCCTGTTCCGTGGGCAAACTTCTCTTTTTTTCTCCATACCACTTGTTTTGGGAGGTATTTTTCCGCCACTTTGCGAAGAATCCATTTTTCGGTATATTTTACCGGAGACAACTTCAGGTCTTCCTTTATAGAAAAAGCGAAATTCACAACCTCTACATCAAGAAAGGGCACTCTTCCTTCTATGGAATTGGCCATGGTCATGCGGTCTACCCGCTGGAGATTTGTGTTGTGCAGGTTATTAGTTATCCTTAGAAGCTCTTCATTGATATCTTCAAGCTTATGTCTTTTGAGGTATTCGTAACCTGCGAAGAGTTCATCGGCCCCCTCTCCCGATAATACCACTTTTACATATCTGCTGGCAAGACGGGAAACAAAATATGTGGGAATGGCGCTTCTGACCAGGGCAGGGTCAAAGGATTCCAGATAATATATCACCTGGGGCAGAGCCTTTATCACATCTTCTTTAGTATATTCAAAAACATGATGAGTAGTCCCAAGATGTTGTGCTACTATCCGGGAATAATAAAGATCGTCGGAACCTTTAATCCCCACCGCAAAGGAATGTAGTTCTCCATCCACATATTTTCTCGCCATCGCCGCAATGAGGCTGGAGTCCAGTCCTCCGCTCAAGAATACCCCTAAGGGCACATCGGCCATGAGCCGCTTTTGAACTGCTTTAGATAATTTTTCTTCCAGTTCTTCTATAAGAGTTTCTTCATCGGCTGAAATTTCTTGTTCAGTTTTTATTCTGAAGTATCTCTCAAAGCCCCTTGTATGAGTGTAAAAATGTCCATTAGGAAATTCTTTTACGTCATCGGTTATCTGCAAAAGGCCCTTAATTTCCGATGCGAAATATAATGTACCTTCAGAATCTTTACCGTAGTAAAGGGGTTTAATGCCTAGAGGGTCCCTGGCCAGTAAAAAATCATTTTTACTGTAAATTGCAAAGGCAAACATGCCATCCAGCTTATATACCATATCTGGACCCAGTTCCTCGTAAAGGTGTAACAATACCTCGCTGTCGGTATCTGTCTTAAACTTATGCCCCATACTTTTTAGCCATGCCCTCAATTTTTTGTAATTGTATATCTCACCGTTAAAAACCAGGCTTATGGTACCATCTTCATTGAACAGTGGTTGTCTACCGGTATTTAAATCGATGATGGTCAGGCGGTTATGTCCCAGGACCACATCATGGGCGGTATAAATCCCCCTGTCATCGGGCCCTCTTTTTTCCATCATGCCGAGCATTATTTTGATCTTTCCCGGGTCCGGCTTTCCAAAACTTCCCGCTATACCGCACATAATTACCACCTCCATAGTATTAAAAAATGGGGTTTTTGAAAAAATAAAAGCCGTGGAGATCACGGCCCGAAATAATGCCTTAATATAAATTGCACCATCAATCTCCCCTTACCACGCTTGCGAGGTTAGCTGACGGATTCGGGCCGAAGAGTGTAACCCTACCCCCTAGACCGAAAATAATAAATCCTCAGTCAAAGGGGATTCACCCCATTTTATTGGTTCCCCCGCTTCTTTCCCTCAGGAAAGAACTCAGCGTTCAAGATTGAAAAGTATATTTTGCTGTTACCAACATTTTACCAGATGTTTGTAAGCAATGTCAATAAGTAGAGCAAATTAGGAGAAACTAAAGTAGAGGTGAATATAATGGATATGTTTTTACCCAAAAGGGCTTTATTTGAGAGGGAGGCACTGGATTATGCCGTAGGACAGCAGGTTTATTATAAAATGCAGCAGCTCGGAGTGGAAACATTATTTATCGGTTCTCACAACAGGGTGACGGGAATACCCGGTAAGACCCCCCAGGAAGCATTTTTCGAATCCAAGAGGACTCTGGTGGTGGGAGTTCGCAGGAGCCTTGATTTTCAGACCTGCAAACCTTCAGCCCATTATCAGCTCCCATTGGTAACCGGGTGTATGGGAGAATGTGAATACTGTTATCTGAATACCACCCTTGGAAAAAAACCATATATAAGAGTCTATGTAAATATAGATCAAATCCTGGAAAGAGCCCAAGAATATATTTCCAGGAGAAAACCGGAGGTTACCATTTTCGAAGGAGCCGCCACGTCGGACCCTCTTCCGGTGGAGCCTTATACCGGAGCATTAAAAAAGGCCATTGAGTTTTTCGGGTCAACCCGGAATGGGCTATTCCGGTTTGTCACCAAATTCACCAATGTCGAATCCCTGCTGGACGCCGCGCACTGCGGTAGGACCACAATCCGCTTCAGCATTAACAACCAGTTTATAATAAAAAATTTTGAACACAGGACCCCTTCCGCCCAGGAGCGTATTTCAGCCGCTGCAAAAGTCGCCGGAGCCGGCTATCCTCTGGGTTTTATTATAGGTCCCATTTTTCACTACCCGGGCTGGAGACAGGACTACGAAGAAATGCTTGAAAGGCTTGGCACAGAATTAAATGCCGCGGCGGGCTGTTCCGTAAGCTTTGAACTTATCACCCACAGGTTTACCCGCCGGGCAAAAACAAACATACTGGAGGTGTTTCCCCGCACCAAACTGCCCATGGATGAAAAACAGAGAGTTTTTAAATACGGTCAGTTCGGTTACGGAAAATATATATATCCAAAGGAAAAAATGGATGAAATGAAGAATTTCTTCGACGAAAAAATCCGTGAAATTTTCCCTAAAAGTAAGATACTGTACTTTGTATAATTTTAAGCCTGTTCTCCGCCGTACACTCTTTCGGCCACTTTTACACCCTCCAGGGCATCTTTTGCGTAAAAGTCCGCACCTATTTTATCGGCCAGGGTCTGGGTCAAAACCGCGCCACCGACCACCACACTGCAGCCGGGATCAAGTTTTTTTATCTCCAGAATGGTATGTTCCATGGCAGGTATGCTGGTGGTCATAAGGGCGCTGAGTCCTACAAGCCTGATTCCCGGATTTTTCCTTAATTCTACGGTAATTTTTTCAGGGGCCACATCTTTTCCAAGGTCAATGACTTCAAAGCCGTAATTTTCCATGATTACCTTCACTATATTTTTACCTATATCATGAATGTCTCCCTTAACCGTTGCCAGAACAACTTTTCCTCTGGCCTTCTTTTGACTTGCCGGGAAGCGTTCCTTTAGTAATTTAAAAACTTCCTGGGCGGCTTCGGCCGACTGAATCAGCTGTGGAAGAAAATATTCTCCAAGCTCATATTTTTCCCCCACTTCTTTCAGAGCGGGAATTATAATTTCGTCCACGATGTTCATGGGGCTTGCCCCGGCATTGAGCAAATCCTTTAAAATATGGTCCACCGCATTCCTCTTGCCTTCAAGGATACAATCATGCAGTCTATGGCTCATATCCATTACCGTTCCGGCGCCGTCTTTAATGTTATCCTTTTCGTCTTTTGCCGTAAATTTTATTTTTTCTTTCTTGCTCTGCTCCTTATCTCTGTCTCCGTAATAAGCAATGAAATCCGCAGCATTTTTATCCCTGCCCGTTAGCACACCGGCGGCCCTGATAATTTCCCATACCTCCGGGTCCATAGGGTTTACAATGGGAAGGTCCAGACCCGCTCCCAGGGCCATAGACAGATATGCGCTATTCAGGGAAGACCTGTGAGGCAACCCGAAAGAAACATTGCTAATCCCCAGGGTGGTAAGACATCCCAGCTCCTCCTTCACCATGCGCAGCGCCTTTACCGCCTCCAACACATAATCCTGCTGGGCACCGGCGGTGAGGACAAGGCAGTCCACCACTACATCCTGCTGGCAGATACCGTATTCTCCGGCACGTTCTACAATCCTTTTTGCTATTTTAAACCTTTCTTCTGCCTTTTGAGGTATTCCCCTTTCATCCATGGTAAGGGCTATGACGGCGGCTCCGTATTTTCGTACGATGGGAAGCAGCCTCTCCATTCTTTTTTCGCTGCCATTCACGGAATTTACCAGGGCCCTGCCGGCATACACCTTCAAGCCTTCTTCCAGCACATCCACCCTGGCGCTGTCAAGACACAGGGGTAAATCCACCACCGTCTGAAGTTGTAGTACAGCTTGCCTCATGAGAGTACGCTCATCTATTCCGGGAGCCCCGATGTTTACATCCAGGATATGGGCGCCTGTCTTCTGCTCATCTAAAGCCTTTTCTATTACGCTGTTTAATGACCCCCGCTTTAACTCTTCGATCATGGCCTTCTTGCCGGTGGGATTTATTCTTTCACCTATGATTTTTACAGGCTCTCCCGGTGAAACAAAGACAGTCTTCTTATCCGAACAGAGAGCCATCCGGGGTAAATTTAATGTTAGGGAGCCATCCGATTCATCCGAAGGCAGGAGAACCGGATGGCTCGCCAATACTTTGGGTCTTGCCCCGGACAATGCTTTCTTCAGCAGCCTTATATGCTCCGGCGTGGTGCCGCAGCAGCCCCCGATGGCGCTTGCGCCTATTTTGGCAAGTTTCTCACAGTAACCGGCAAAGTCTTGAGGAGACAGGCGGTATACCGTCCTACCGTCTATCAGTTCGGGAATTCCGGCATTGGGCTGTACAATTAGGGGAACATTAAATCTTGCCATTTCCGACAGGATGTTTGCCATTTTGTCAGGGCCCAGAGAACAGTTAACGCCCACTATATCCGCTCCCAGAGATAAAAGGACCACAAGGGCTGTAGTGGGGTCAGTGCCCATCAGAGTCCTTCCGGATTCTTCAAAGGTCATAGTGGCCACTACGGGTATTGAAGTAAGTTCTCTTGCGGCAATTAACGCGGCCCGGGCTTCCTGAAGCTGGCTCATGGTCTCAATCACGATAAGGTCCGGCCCTGCTTCCAGGGCGCTTTCCATCTGCTCCCGGAAGGTATTACGGGCTTCTTCAAAGCTCAAATTACCGTGAGGTTCCATCAGCATTCCCGTAGGGCCAACGGAAAGAGCTACCAGAGCACGGCCGCCGGAAGCCTTTTTTGCAATTTCCACAGCCCTGAAATTCAATTCCCTTACCTTATCCGAAAGCCCGAAGTTCCGCAGTTTTACGCCGTTGGCCCCGAAGGTATTGGTTTCGATGACTTCAGCCCCTGCTTCAATGTACGCTTTATGTATTTCTTCCACCGCTTCATGACGATTAATATTCCAGCTCTCCGGACATTCGCCAGGCAAAAGGCCCCTTCTTATAAGCTCGGTGCCCATAGCACCATCGAAGATGAGGACACGTTTTTTTAATATTTCTTTTATAGTTTGTTGCACTATAAATCCCCCATTTTAATCAAATCTTGAACAAATTACAAATAAAACAGAGGCTATTGGTTCAATATGACAGCTGCCATCACAACGTTCCTGATGCGTCATGGACTTTTTTTGCGGGCAACCTCAGACCTTTAATTATCTGAACAGCAGCTTCAATATCGCCGAGGGGCATCAGGTGGACCCCGCAGCCTCTTTCCCTGATTTCTTCGGCCAGCTCCCAGGATATTTCCATACCTTCCCGGCGCCCTCTCTTCATCCTGTCTATTATTTTCAGGGGAATATTAACCCCCTCTACGCGGCTGTTGAAATTTATGGCCATGCGCTGGCTCTTCAGCGGCATTATCCCCACGAGTATCGGTACATCCAATAATAATGCCTTTTCAAGAAATCTGTCCAGAACATCCATGTCATAAACCGGTTGTGTCTGTATAAAATTCGCTCCGGAAAGAACTTTTTCCTCCAATTTTTTTATTTCTCCATCGAGACTTTCCGCAGCAGGATTTGCCGCGGTACCTATGAAAAACTCGGTGGAACCTTTAAGGGTATTATTTGCCAGGTCCTTGCCATTATTCAGAGTATCTATGATCTTGATAAGCCCTTTAGAGTCCACCTCGAAAATCCCTGCAGCACCGGGATGGTCACCTTTAGCCGGTGCATCTCCCGTCACCGCAAAGATGTTTTTAATACCCAAAGCCCAGGCCCCCAAAAGTTCCGATTGAATACCGATGATATTCCTATCCCTGCAGGCCATATGGGGTATGGTTTCTATACCTAAAGTCTCCTGGATGATGTGGGCCAGCGGTATAGAACCCATCCTCATATTGGCCATGGGATTATCGCATATATTTACGGCGTCCACTATATCCTTTAATTCTCTAATATCCTGAAGTATTTGATTTAAATACGTCCCCTTGGGCGAGCTTATTTCCACCGTAACGGTAAACTGTCCACCCTTCAATTTGCTCTTAAAGTTATTATACATATCTCTCATACTCCTATAATTTAGTATTGTAATACCATGCAAAAATGCCATTGAAATTTATATATTGTTCCGGAAACTCTGGTTGTAGTCGGAGAAATTTCGCCCGCTGTCAAGGATTTCTTCCGTCCCCTCCAGAAATTCCTTCACTATAGGCGAAAGCTGGTCGAAATCTATCAAAAAAGCGTCATGGCCCTGACAGGATTTTATTTCTTTATATTCCCCGTATCCTCCGGCGGTATTTAGCCTCCTGATGAAATTCCTCATATCGTCGGGGAAATACAGCATATCCGTATCAATACCGATCATCAGCACCCGGGACCTTATGCGCCGGATGGTTCTTTCCAGTGAACCGTAAGGTTTTGAGATATCATGTTCATTCATGGCTCTTACAAGATAAAGATATGTGTTGGCATCAAAGCGCCTCACGAAGGATTCCCCGTGATGATCTAAATAGCTTTCCACCTGGAAAAGTCCTGTGTCCGGATTTATCGCCCGGTCAAACCGCCGCTTGAAAAGCTCATCACTCTTATATGTTATGGTGCCTATCATCCTGGCCAGGGAAAGGCCTTTTGCAGGCTGGCCGTATTCAAGGTAATCCCCATCTCTCCATTCCGGGTCGTTTTCTATGGCCTTTATGCCCAGGTAATTAAAGGCTATGGCCAGCGGGGAAAGTTTATGGGTGGTGGCAATGGGCACCACCGCTTCCACGAAATCCGGGAAGGTAACAGCCCACTCCAGGGCCTGCATGCCTCCCATGGAACCGCCGATGGCCAGCTTTAATTTTTTAACCCCCAGATGGTCCAGCAGCACCTTCTGAAGCCGCACCATATCCCTGATGTTTATGGAGGGAAAGCTAATACCATAAGGCTTACCGATGGCGGGGTTCAGGGAGGTGGGACCGGTAGTGCCCCTGCACCCTCCCAGAACATTGGAACATATGACATAAAATTTTTCGGTGTCCAGGGCTCTGCCCGGACCTATCATGGGGTCCCACCAGCCGGGTTTTGCGTCCTGGGGGGTGTAAAACCCCGCTGCGTGGGCATCCCCGCTTAATGCATGCAGTACCAGGATGGCATTATCTTTATCTTCGTTCAGGCTCCCGTAAGTCTCGTAAGCCACCTGAACCTCATCAAAGGTATAACCGCTTTCGGTGGTAAAAGCTATCTCATCCCTGGTAAAGGAAAAGAACCTTTCTTTTACTATCATCGGTATCCCTCCTTCCTGATCACACAGCCGAAAGCCCTCTCTCCAGGTCTTCCAATATATCTTCTATGTCCTCGATGCCTATGGAAATCCTTATCATGTCAGGCGTCACCCCGGCCGAAAGCTGCTCTTCTAAAGAAAGCTGCTGGTGGGTGGTGCTGGCAGGGTGTATCACCAGGGATTTTGCATCACCGACATTGGCAAGGTGTGAAAAGAGCTTGAGACTTTCTATGAACCTCTTGCCCGCTTCCAGGCCGCCCTTTATGCCAAAGGTAAATATAGCTCCAGAACCTTTCGGCAGGTATTTGGCTGCCAGTTCATGATAAGGAGAATCGGGCAAATCCGGGTAGTTCACCCATGCCACTTTCGGGTGGTTTTTAAGAAATTCAGCTGCCCTGCGGGCATTTTCCACATGGCGCTGCATGCGAAGGGGCAGCGTCTCCAGCCCCTGCAGCAGCAAAAAGGCGTTAAAGGGGCTTATGCAGGCTCCGAGGTCCCTTAATAGCTGGGTTCTGGCCCTGGCTATATAGGCTGCCGGACCGAAAACTTCTGTATAAACTATACCGTGGTAGCTGGGGTCCGGTTCCGTGAGTTCCGGGAACTTGCCGTTTGCCCAGTCAAATTTTCCCGAATCCACCAGGATGCCGCCGATGGAAGTGCCGTGCCCGCCGATAAATTTAGTGGCTGAATGGACCACTATGTCGGCGCCAAACACTATGGGCCTGCACAGATAAGGGCTGGCAAAGGTGTTGTCGATAATAAGCGGGATTTGCGCCTCATGGGCAATACCGGCCACTTTTTCTACATCCAGCACATCAATTTTAGGGTTGCCTATGATCTCGCCGTAGATGGCCCTGGTCCTGCCGGTGATGGCCTTTTTAAAGTTTTCCGGATCCTTCGGGTCTACAAATTTCACTTCTATTCCAAGCCTTTTCAGGGTAGAGGCCAGGAGATTGTATGTGCCACCGTAGAGATTGCTGGATGACACTATCTCATCTCCCGCTTTTGCGATGTTTAGGATGGCGGTGGTGATGGCTGCCTGCCCGGAAGAAAAGGCCAGAGCCCCAACACCCCCTTCCAGGGCTGCCAAACGCTTTTCCAGTACATCCTGGGTAGGATTTGAAATGCGGGTGTAGATATTTCCCTCTTCTTTCAAAGCAAAAAGGTCCGCCGCATGCTGTGTGCTTCTGAATACGTAAGAAGTGGTCTGGTAGATGGGTACCGCCCTGGAACCTGTAACCGGGTCCGGCTCCTGCCCCGCATGGAGCGCCAGAGTGTTGAAACGATAATTTGTCATGATGATTCCTCCTCTGATTTCTGGTATAAAAAAACCCTCTTCGATAAGAAGAGGGCTGTTTTCCGCCTTCCTCTCATCTCTCAAAACGTCGCTGCGTTTTGCAGGAATTGGCACCATTTCAGGAGAAAAATCTCCTGACGGTTGCCGGGTTTCATCGGGCCAGTCCCTCCACCGCTCTTGATAAGAGGTATATAACCTATCATCATATTCAGTTATAATTTATATTGGAATCAATTATACTTTAGGACGGCTCTTTTTGTCAATACTTTTTAAAAAATAGTTTATATCCTTTCGGCAATATCGGATCGGCAAGCCAGGAACCGCGCTCCGGAAACTCTTGCAGGGATTTTGCCGCCTCTACGACATCCATCCTTAGCTTGTCGGCAGCCCGGGTGCTGACCTGCGCTAAAAAGCGGGCATGCTGCAAAAGCATTTCTCCCGCTCTTTCAGAGATAATAACATGATATCTTTTATCCACGCTGCTCATCGACAATCTCCTTAATGGTTTTCTTCATCATTTCATCCACTTCTCCGATTTCATCCACACCGATGACCGCATTGGCTCCGAGATTGGCCGCTCTTTCCTCCATTTCTTTTAATGCTTCTTCCCTTGCTTCATTAAATCGCTTTATAAAAAAACCATATGATGTATCGATAAAATATTTTTTAATATTGCATAATACAATTATTTTATATTACAATAATTGCAGGAGGCAATTCATATGAAAGAATTAGACAAAGTAAAACAATTGCGTGAGTCTATCCGGCAAATTGAAAGGAGGCTTGGTTTGCTAGAGGAAGGTGAATTTTCTTGCTGCGGAATAACCCTCGCCCAGTGTCATGCACTGGTTGAAATCGGACGGGCAAAGAGTATCTCTTTAATTGAGCTTTCGGAATTGTTGAACCTCGATAGCAGTACAATGAGCCGCACAGTTAATAATCTTGTAAGTAATGGACTGGCGGAGCGTGAACTTGATCCGAAAGACAGGCGATATGTAAACATAAAACTCTCCGAAAGTGGCGTCAAGATTTTTAAAGGTATTGAGGAAAGTTTGAACTTGTATTACCGGAAAATATTTGAATCGATCCCTGTCGATAAAAGAGAACAGGTGTTGGAAAGCTTACAGATTTTATTAAATGCCATAAAGGCAAATGAATGCTGTAAATGAAGAAAGGAGAATCGTCGATGGATTTTGATGTAAAATCAACAGTAAAAAAAACACTATGGAAAAATAGCATATCATGTGCTTCAAAAATCCGAAGAAAAAGGCAAGTTGCTGCTCCTATACTTCCTCTTCCTGCTGTAATGGTGATATGGCAGAGATATCGAGGGTTATATCGAACATATCCCCCTGCCCGACAGTACAGTGGATGTTATTATTTCCAATTGTGTCATTAACCTGTCGGAAGACAAAGAGAAAACATTATCCGAAGCGTTCGGGGTTTTAAAACCAGGTGGAAGACTGGCCATAGCAGATATTGTTTCTATAAAGCCGATTCCTGAGCATATAAGAAAACGCGCGGAAATGTGGTGCGGCTGCCTTGGCGGCGCTTTAGGAATCGAAGAATACAGGAGTATTTTAGAAAAAGTCGGCTTTAAAAACATAGAAATTAAACCAACGTAGATGTTTACTTTTATTGTTTTTGTGTTATAATCTCACATTTGACAGTTGAAGAAAAGAAGAAGCTTGGGAACCCTTAAAGATAGAGAGACCCAAGCTTTTGTTTTCTCATTAAAAAGTGAGTAATGTATTTATGATTTTGTACATTTTAAAATTTTTTTCATCTGGCTTGTACTGACAATCTGATAATCCGTATGGAAACCAAATGCTTCGTGTATATCATCTGTAAAGTCTGTTCTTGTGTAAGCAGGTATGTAACCCTCACCTTTTACTTCCAAGAAATTCATATCTCTTAATCCATTAATGATTTCATAACATGTATATTTTCCGTTCAGCTTCTTTTCAAGGAGTCTATAGATGACTAAGGAAATGAAGCAGGTCGTAAAATGAGCCATTATTCTATCATCCCGGCTTAAGTATACCGGTCTAGCTTTAAATTCGCTTTTCATAATCCGGAAGCACTCTTCGATTTCCCATCGCCTTCTATTCACATTGATGATTGAAGAAGCATCATCTTCAAGATTTGTACACACAGCATAGAAACCGTCAAATAGCGCTTCTTTAGAAATGAGTTCGGTGTTGATGCGGTATATTTCATGTTCGGCAACCTCTCCTTCAGCAGTGCAGTGGCTTTTTTCTATGAATCTTTTGTAATCATTGGGGTTGCATCTTTCTATTTTTCCAGGGTTGGAATCAATTGCTTTTTGTGCCCGTTCTATCTGGGAGTTTCGGATATTTCTCTGATAATCACGATATTTAATAGAGTAGGTAACAATGAGTTTCTGTTCTAACCCGTTTTCCTTTATCCAGCGTTCTTTATAGAACACCTTGTCCCTATCTTTGTTTTCGTCTAGTTCAGCAATGTTGTAGGTTCTACCGTTATCAGCCAGAGACCAGCCCTTTGGGTCAAGGGCCCATTCCCTCAGGTGTGCTTTCAGCTTTTTGATGGACTGTGTTGTAATAAATGCCCGTTCGCCTTTATTATTGAATTTCCTGTTGCTATCAGATGCCAGGCCTGCATCAGTACATACAATAAACCTGGAAAGATTAAAGTCGGATAGAATTTTTTCCTCCAGAGGCTTTAAAGTCAACTGCTCATTGATATTCCCTTTGTTAATGACAAAAGCAAGAGGGACACCATCTCCGTCCATAAACAACCCCATCTGTACGATAGGATTTGGTCTATGTTCTTTTGAAACACCATATTGTTTCAATCCCTCTTCCTGTTCGATTTCAAAGAAGTAATTCGTGCAGTCGTAATACAGCACACCTGTATTCCTCTTGGAAATTCTCAGACTGTTTTTGTACAGGTAAGACTGTATCAAATCAGCCTCCTTGGCAATGACCTCAAGGGCCCTGTATATATGCTGGAGTTCAAAATCAGGTTGCTCGATAAATTTTGTGGAAAGTTGAAAGGTTGCAAGTTTTGAAGAGGGATAGATGATTCTTGCATAAAGAAGTCTTGAAAGTACCGAGTCCAGGTTGAACGTGAATTTGTATTTCAAAGATATTTCTTTGCAAAGCTTATTGAGTTTAAGTTCATGGTATATCTTTTGAAGAAAAAGATAACCGCCGTTGAAAGAGTGCTGCTCACCCTTTGCAATTACCTTGGATGGGGAGTACTTGACGATGATCTCCCGGTTTTCCTCCTTTTCTTTTTGGTTAAGCTCTTCTATATATTTTTTCGCCCATTCAATGGGATCCTGTCCACCAAGTTTCTCTTTAAGTTCAGCATAAGTACCGAGCTTTTCAACCACCTTTGTAGAACGTCTTCCGTTTTCGTATATAGATTTTGTTATGTACAGGGATGCGGCATTCTTTGATCTTGATACGCATAATCTCATAGTGAAATACCTCCCATCCCTTTTATTGTAACACATTTCGCAAAATTACGCAATATTTCCATGGCTAAATTTGACTTTTTTTAATAAAAAAAGCCCTGTTTTCAAGGCTTTTAACGATTTCGATACTTATTCAACTGTCAAAGACCCGAAACATAGAAATTAAACCAACGTAGATGTTTACTTTTATTGTTTTTGTGTTATAATAAAGATAAGGAAATTGGAAACCGCAAGATGCGGTTGCCCAAAACGGTTAAACTTTAAAGTATAACCACTCTGGGGTCAGCAGGGTGGTTATTTTTTTGTCCCAAACTTCAGAACTGCTATCACGAACATCCCGAACATTATCATCAAAGATAATGCTTCGTATGTACTCATCATAGCAACCACCCACTTTGCAAGGGAAGTGGCAACCACACCCTGCTTTATCCAATTCCTTAGTGAGTCAGGGGACGGTTCTCTGACTCACTGACTCACCTTTTGTCATACGGATATCTCAAGATGGTACCTGAAATTGCACCATCTTTTTTATCCGTAATGCAAAGTCTCTGGCATTGTTCAAATCTTCGTCATCCGGATGCCCTTTATTTATTCCTCCTACCAGTTTGAAGGGACCGAAAGTATCAAACCCCTTACAAGCAAAGCTGCCTACTACGTTAAATTCTTTTTTTGATAAGAGCTCTTTCGCAAATTCGTTGAACTTATCGCTACCCATCCCGCCAGTTGAAAATACAAAGACTTTCTTATTTTTGTCGGATGGTATTTTGTCAATTAAGGCCAGCATATCTCTATCAAATTTTCCCCAATATATTCCTGAACCAAAACCTATAATATCATAATTAGTTATTATACCAGGTCCTGATTCCTGGATATCCACAAGATCCGCTTCTAAGGCCTGTGCCATGACTTCAGCCACTTTCAGAGTATTTTTGTGATGGTAGGATCTTACTAATATAAGGCTTTTCATAGACATCCCTCTTTCCATTTGTGGGTATTGTCAAATTCATCACAAAATGGAAAAGTTTTTGATTTAACGTATAACAAATACACCCCACCTGCTGGAATTTTTACAGCTCAGTTAATAGATGGAAATGCAACCTTACTATTTGTTTGGTGCTTAAGTAGTCGGAGCATTTTCTCCGTAAATGGCGTATAGCCATAATAAGCGCTTAGCTTACAATATAATATTCAATAAATAATTGAAAAATCCTTTTTTGGTTCTGGCTATGCCAGGTTAGGTAATACGTATTATTTACTTGAAATATTAATATTAAGCCTTTTTTAAAAGTTTATACATGTTTTTCGTAAACTCGGGCTAAAGTTTTTCTTAGGGCTCTCGTTTTCCCAGATATGATACAGACGTTCAGCTTTTACTCACTTCAATATACTAATTACGGCTATTCTGAGAAGAATACTTTCAACTATAATGATTAAATATTCATCGCTATTTCATAGGCATCCCATATCACACCCATGAAATTAGAAACTTGTTTTGCATCTCCAATAAGATGTACAGGGATGCCGCAATCTTTTATCTGCTCATAAAGCTTGTTGTCACTATTGTACCCCACTGCAGTTATAACAGTATCTGCTTCTATATCTTTAAGTCCATCTGCAGTTTTCACAGTAACACTACTCTCTGTAACCGCTGAATATTCACCAGCATGCAGGCTGGCAATCGTTTCAGCTGTTACTTCTGTATCAGATGTATCCTGATACCCAATTTTTCGAGCTGGAGCTTGTACCATTCAATCAGTTTCTTGTCACTCTCTTTGAAGTCTGGTGCTGCTGCCGCTATAAAACTCTCCACCAAGTTCCCCGCTTTTTTCGTACAGGCTAACATTATGTCCGCGCAGCGCACTCACACGAGCTGCCTCCATGCCCCCTATACCGCCGCCGATTACAACTACATTTTTCTTTTCTATTGCAGGTTTTATTTCATATGCTTTTTCACGGCACACAGCAGGATTTACTGCACAGCACATATCTTTGCCCTCAAAAATACATGCCAGGCAGCCGTTATGGCAGGCAATACACGGCGTATATTTTCAATGTCACCTTTTTCGACTTTAGCCGGCCAATCTGGATCTGCCAGTAATGGACGGGTAAGTCCAACTGCATCTATCTCTCCTCTTGCCGCCGCATCTGCGGCTGTATACGGATCATCCATACGTCCTGCACAAATAACAGGTATACTGACAAATTTCTTGATGTATTTATCGTCGTTAAGGTTACATGCTTTGGGCATATATACAGGGGGGAGCCCAGTACCATGAATCATAGGTCCCATTGTCTGCATCCAGTGCATCATAGCCTGCTTCTCCAAGGATTTCTCCAAGGATTTTAGCCACCTTCGCGCTCTCTTCAAGGTCCCGCCCAAATTCCTCAAATTCCTCGCCCGGAAGCACGCCTTTATTGAAGCCTTTCATATAACTGCGCACGCTATAGCGCACCGTAACGGGAAAATCTTTGCCGCATTTTGCTTTAATGGCCTAGCCTGGACTATTTCGCAGGGGAAACGCAGACGGTTTTCAAGACTGCCGCCATATTTGTCCGTACGTTTATTCGTACAGCTCATGGTGAACTGGTCGAGCAGATAACCTTCGTGCACAGCATGTATCTCGACACCGTCAAATCCCGCTTCCTTAGCAATTGCTGCACCACTGGCAAAACAATCTATATAGTGTTGTATTTCAGATATAGTCAGCGCACGGTGGCGAACGGCAGGATTCCAAACATTCGGCAAGTCATCCGAAGGCGCAATCGCTTCACCTTCGCATAGCCATTGAGGTGCAGTACGACCCGAGCCGGCAGTCAGCTGGATAAGTATTTTTGTATCGCATTGAAAATTGCACTAGTTATGCTATATTGGTTACAGAACAGTAATGGAGGAACTTAGATGAATATGAATGAAGCTACAACATCCGAAAGGATTATCGACTGCGCCCTTGAACTATTCAAGCAGAAGGGCTTCGATAATGTAACCGTAAACGATATTTGCGATGCAGCAAACATAACAAAGGGGACCTTTTATTATCATTTTAAATCAAAAGATGATTTGCTGGGAAAATTCTACACAAAGGTATATGATTTAAACAAGCAGAGCATTTCACGCCTGCTGTCTACAACCAATTTCTGGGAGCAAGTATGGATCATAGTAGGCGACTATGTGGATTATACTATCCAATACGGTCATGGAATCTTAAAGCAGGTGTTCAAGGCAAATTTAAATGAAAACAGAGGGACTTTTTCTTTATAAGATAGCTTCGTGCCGCAGCTGTTGCTTACTATAATCAAAAAAGCTCAAGAAGCCGGCCATGTCCATAATCAGTCCTCTCCTGAAAGCCTATATGAAGCCGCTTGCCATATTGTAATTGGAATTGCAGTGTTGTGGTGCATACATAATGGCGGTTTTGATGAGAAGTCTATTATACTAAGTAATTTAGAGGCACTCTTTGATGTGCCGCCCGAATTCAGTCTGATTAATACAGGGAAAAGTAAAAGCACAGGACCTTCAAGTCAAATCGAATAATCCGAGTCAAAAAGCTCCTTCTGCATTCGACGTGGGAGTATTAGCGCTCGTATCACAGTTTTACTGTGTTGGTTCGATACGGCAGAAGTATTTCTGATTTCGGCAGCATAGTTCTCCATCCTTTTCAGGATGTGATGGATTTTGGCTGAAGCCTTGTTCCACAACGTTTCGCACTATCCGTGCCCCAAATATGATTTGAGCGGCTCGCCGTAACGTTACGTAGTAAATAAGAATATATTTTGTGTTCATGGTTGCGGCGGCTGAACGCAGGCTTTTACAACATTTAGACCTTTGCCGACTACATATTCGATGAAAGCAAGTTCACGCAGGGACTTACACCGCAGGATCTGAAAGATTGCAAATATTTCTCGAAGAAAAGGAAAACCTGATCCTTTACGGCAACGTGGGAATCGGCAAAACCCATCTTGCCATAGCAATCGGGGTTGAGGCCTGCAAAAAAGGCTACAACGTAAAGTTTTTCCGTACTGCAGCACTGGTAAACCGGCTGGTAGAAGCCAGGAAAGGAGGTGAACTTTCTGGGGTACTGAAATGGCCCTCCAAACTGGATTTTTAAGTAATTTTCCATTAAAAATAGGCATTTCTTAAATCGTTCGCATATTTTTTACCCATCTTCTCTACTTTACTCACCAATAGGTCAAATGGGGTAAATGATTTTGTCAGGCATTTAATATCAGCCATATCAAAAGGAATTATATATTTACCACCAAAGTATTGGTATTCAATTTCTTTTAATGCAGTTTTTGTAAAACCAGAAGAACTAAAAACTACTGCTGATTTTATCCCCTTTGAATCCATAATTGGTATTAAGTTTCTTATTTCTGACACTTTAACTTTTCTTTTTTTATTTTTACATTCAACTAAAATTAATGGCCCCAATTCCCAAAGAATGCTCTCGTATGAAACATTGCTACAGTAAAGATCAACTTCTTCCCTTTCCTTTCTTGCCCTTCTTCCTGTAATAATTAAACCTGGTATTGTTCTAAAAAAATAATCTGCCAGCTCCTCCAATTTAATTCCTTTATTGTAAGTATCTGATGAACTCATTACTCCATTTAGTAATTTTCTAAACTTCTTCTCTTTAAAATGAACTGTATTAAGTCTTTCTTTAACTTTTTTTTGATAGTATTTCGATAATAATCTGTATATTGAAGGTAAATACGCATACCTACTCCTCAGTAGAAAAATAACATTCTTAGAAATACCTGTTTCCTCTTCACCAGCCAGGTAGCTTCTAATCTGAAAAATACTCTTCATAAAAACAGTTAATTGTTTTTCTTTTTCAATTATCCTATCTTTTACTTCAACGCATGGACTTATATACATAGCAATAAATTCACAAAAGTCAACATACAACTTTTCAATTATCGGATACTCAAATTCTGTGATCGGCAATGTAGCCAATGCGTATAACAATACATATTGCCACTCAACAAAAAGTTCTTGTTGCTCAAATAAATAGCCATATGAATAAACTGGATTATTTATTATGTCTTCCACTTCTCCAATACTCCATTGTCCTAGATAACTACTGTCGACCTTTCTAATAAACTTTTCAAATGAGTTATCAATAGGTAGAATCCATCCGCCTTCCAGTAACAATGTCCAATACCCCATCTCATTATCAGGTAATGCAGATAAAATTTTTCGTCCTATGAAGCTTTTTAAAATAAACGAACGGGTAAAACATTGATAACCCTTTAAGTGCGGTTGTTCACGATCAATCCAAAGATTTATAATGCTTTCTATTAAGCTCTCTTCTTTAGAATGGTAGCTTTTTGAACCATAAAGAACCAGAATTACCGCATCGTCTTTTTCAAACATTAATCGTTGCGGGCATTTTATCTTTTTATCTTTAACTAAGTGATGAATAAACAAATTTAAGAATACTTCTGAACTCACATATTGATATCTTTGAGTTTCATTAATAAAATTTTCAAGTGAGTGGTCTTGTTCACAAATATTATTAAAAAATGACTTGATTTTTTCTTCCCATATTTCTTTCAATAAATGGACACGTTTGCTATCTCCTGCAATTATAAAAATCTTTGGACATGGATCAAAATCGGGTAAATCTAATTTGAAATTAAATGCTTCTGCCGAAAAATCAGTAAATGGATACCGCAAATTATCAGTAACTTTAAACACACATTTATTCGTTTTCTTATTAATGTAGCTATTAATAACAGCAAATATAAGTCCAGTATCTTCAAAATGCTTAAACATGCTCCCCTCCGTAAAAGAAATTATTTCGCACAACCACATCCTCAAGCTTACAGGCTAAGTCTAAATGTGTCTGCCTGAATCTCCCTCTTGTCCGAATGCAATTCGTATAATCATTGTTTGTTATTTATATTTTTTCTAATTGATGTTGTCTATTAGACTAAAAACTTAAGTTATTCATATTTCGTTTTATGAGCTGTTGTATTGTAGCTAATAAGACTGACTGAGCCATTAAGATAGTATAGTAATAATCATTCTCATATTGCTCAAATTCTTCCATCGCATCAAATATGTGATACTTACCGGGAAAGTTCAGTCCTCCATGTATAATTTTTGATCTATAATTATACATGTTTTTTAATAATCTCTTATATTTAATTGGAGTTCCTAGGAAAATCTGTGTTTTCTCAATTAACTGTTTTTTTATTTTATGCTTACTAGAGCAATACAGAGCTTCTAAACCAATCATGGAAAAAAACAAATCCATTCCCTGGTTTGATTCACTACTTGAACTTAAAAAATTCAATTGAGGAAATACCCCAATCTT
The DNA here is from genome assembly GCF_003691585.1 of Biomaibacter acetigenes. GTDB lineage: Bacteria > Bacillota > Thermosediminibacteria > Thermosediminibacterales > Tepidanaerobacteraceae > Biomaibacter > Biomaibacter acetigenes. The sequence continues at coordinate 2,860,105 of NZ_CP033169.1, forward strand.
TTATTTCATATATGGGTCTGTCAATAACCTCTAGATCAGCATTAGCTACTAAATAAATATGGTTTCTTAACCCTGTTCTGCATAATTTTAATCTTCCATCATCTTTAATAAGCCGTTGAAAGTTAACGAGAACCTCTTGATTAAGTAAATCTTCTGTGTGGAGCGGAAAAATTATTGGTGTAAATACTATTTCTTCAACCACTTCTTCTATAATTCCATTGAAAAGATAGTCATCATTAGGTAATGGTAATAAAATTGGAAGTATGATTTCGACTTGACGGGTTATTGTTTGCACAGTTTCACCTCCTAAATATTTTCAAGCTTGCACAACTTTTCAATATCGGTTCTATCTCGAAAATAAATACCAGCAAAAAAGGCAAAAAACAACAACCACCTAAACCCAGAAAAGTCGTTTTTAAAAAGAGTATCCCCGCTTTGAATCAGGGCTTTGCTATCTGGGTTCATAGAAAAACTTGCTTTTTGATACATCAGAAATTTTGAGCAGAAAATCGAGATTGCAACCCTTAGAATATAAATGCTTTATTATGTCTATCTTATCTGCTATAGACGGTTGGTTTTTTTAGAAGTTCTTTCAGATAAGCAATTTCGAAGTCTTTATCGACAATGATAGAACAAAGCTAATATTTTTCCTTTTTGAGATTTACTTTTTCGTCATTATCGTTACCATCGTTACGGTTTAAAAGTTTTTTCTCCAGTAATCGATTGTACTTTTTGAGATGCCGTATTTCCTACAGACAGCAATCTTAGTGGTGCATGAGCTCTGAGCTTCGGATAAGATAGCGAGCTTTTCTTCATTATTTTATCATGTTTGCGTTTTGGTCCAATTCTCTTGAGGGGCCAGCAAGCCTTACATGCGTTGATAATTAAGGTTTTCAGCCATGTTTATGTCCCCAAAAACCCATCTCTTTTTTCTTCTTCCTTGTTATTTTTTGCCTTTTTGCCGCATGGATTCGAAAAATTTTTTAAGATTTTCAGGGAGCTCATATTTCTGCTCATTTTTATTTTCATCATTATCTGATGAACCATTTTTGCCATATATTTCTCTAAGTATCGCATCAATTATCATTGCTTTAGGTGGAACATTATATTCTTTGCCATTATATATCCATACTCGGCAGTCAACTTCATCTCCACATAAATCACCACATGATTCACAAAGGGATTCTTTCGTTTCCAATTGTATATCTTTTCCATTAATTCGGATAGTAGGTGAACTTTCAAATCGATACTGTATGGCCTTTTCTTCGCTATCAATATGAATATTATTTACAATAACTTCAGTTCCTGTAAGTTCAAGCACTTTTGCAACATCAGAAATGGCTTCTTTAAGGCTCCCCTCTGTGCCCTGGCATCTTTCACATACGCTTAAATCCAAATACATAAAGTCGATTACAATTTTTTTCTTTTTAGCATTATTATTTTGCTCTCCACATCCGCAAAATTGCATTGCAACAATTGTTATTTGTCTGAGTTTCACAACACGTCATAATAAAAACCTCCATCCATAAAAATTAGCTTCACTTTTACAGACGGAGATTTTTTAAAAAGGACGCAAAATACTTATGTGATTCAGCAATATTTGCAGCTATTTTCTTTATGCTGGTATTCAATAATATTCCCATATGCATCGAATTGAAACTTGCAGCACTCAAAAAACTTTTCTTTTAATATGGTCTTTCCGCGCTGAACTCTCGACTTAGCCCCTGATATTGACATGCCCAGTTTTTGAGCTAATTCTCTTTGCGTCAAACCGCCTAATTCTGTTAGCATGATAGCCTGCTTATATTTATCTGGAAGGCTCTGGATCATATTTTTAAGGCACAAGACTAATTCATTTATTATTCCATCTTCATCATTACTGGTTACACCTTTTTCAGGTAAATCCGAAATTTCAGCCCTAATTCTTCTCATTCTATAATAATCATTAATCGTGTTTCGTGTTATCTGATAAATCCATGCATATATTCTATTGTTGTCCTTTAGCTGGTCTAAATTTGTAAATATTTTTAAAAATATATCTTGTAATATATCTTCCGCATCATGCTCATTCCCCACTTTTTTCAAGATAAAAGTTTTTAGGTTTGAGCTAAGTTCTTTCCATAAAGCACCGATATCATCCTTCATGGCCTTACCCCCCTCAAGATGCAATTGAAGCCTCTCCGTGCTAACTTAAATCTCTACTTATTGCCCTAATCTAAATATAACAAACCGTTATTCTTCATAAAAGATCTTATTTCCTTATAAGATTATTCCCTTTTTCACTTAATTAATGGAAAAACTTTTTTCCCCTTACGGAACGACTTTATTTTTCATGGAAAAACTTCAGCAAAAAACAATTCCCAAACTTGATCCTTTTCCCTTTTTTCCTTGCCCCTAACTATGTTAATTTAAAAAAAACCTTTCTATTTCTGTTCCCGCAAACCCGCATAAAATAAGCATGGGATTTTCTGGGAGGTAATATAGTTTTTCCGTAAGGCAGTATTAAAATACCTATAATTTTCCAAATACTGCTCAAATTTGTGTGAAAAAAGTTGTTCCAAAAGGGAAGGATCATGGTTCAAGGAAAAAAGGGATAAGTGATGTCAGGCTTCTAATTTCAAGGCCTTTCACTTATCCCTTTCCTTATTCCTTTACCCTTTATCCTTATCCCTCCATCTATCCTTTCCCTTTATTCCTCCCCAAAACGCTTAGTGTTTTCATAACTTTGCTAACTCCTTAAGAGCCTCTTTATTTTCACTGATAACAGAATCCATAAGCGTTTCAATCTCTTTCTGCTCTTTTGCTTTTACAAATTCAACAAAGTCAATAACTTCCTTTTTCCTTTCTTCAGTCAACTGCTCAAATTCTTTGATTAATTTTTCTGCCAGTGTCATATAATACACCTCGCTAACGATTATTTCAATAAAATTATACCACAAATAAAACATATATTATTGTTAATTTAAAAAAACCCTTTCCCTTCCCCATCCCTCCACCCCGCATAAAATCTACATGGGATTTTATGGGAGGTAATAAAGTTTTTCTGGGAAGCAGTATTATTTTTTCTATTCTTTTCCAAATACTGATCTAATTTGTGTGAAAAAAGTTGTTCCAAAGGAACAGGATCATAGTTTAAGGAAAAAAGGGATAAGTGGCTTCAGTCCTGAATTTCTCAAGACCTTTCACTTATCCCTTTTCTATTCTTGGGGCAATTATTCCTTCATCATTTTCCAATTTCTCCACTCATACGGAATCTCTTTTTTCGCTTGGGGAAGAGGTTTTTTTCATAGATACACAGTTTGGAAATAGATGGAAAAAGGGTTAAGGTATCAGTCTAAAGTTCAGGCTTTTGAGGCCGAGCTGGCAGTTATTTTGCTTTGGTTCCATAATCAAATTCATTTTATAGTTATCCTGATTTATGAGATATCTATATTAATTGAAAATGAGTTTGCGGCATTGTATGATTTTCCATCTATTGGTGCAAGGGTAATTCCCTTTCCCCTTCGGGAGGTATTTTCAAGGTTCAGTTTATGGCCAAATAAAGTGAGTTGTGTTTGGACAGTCAATTTGAGCAGACATGGTCAGAAAGTGTGAGCGGCTATATCCAATTCGTTTAGGTTTATCCAGCTTTCGAACAGTTTCTTTGAATGGTATCTCTTTCATAAAAGTTTAAAAACTATATGGTGCATTTAGGATTGACTAATAATCGGCTCTTAAAATACAATTTTTAAAGTCTTAACGGCACTGTTGAACCATCAATAATTACGTCATTGAAACCAAATTTTTTTATTATTAAATCAAGTGATTGTTTCGTTAAATCTGGATTCAGAGTTGGGCCATGTATTATTTTGGTAATAGGAAGTTTTTTAATAATATTTCCGTTTGAACCAGATGCTTTTAATGTCATGTACGGTACCACTCGTCCTGTAATGATTTTAAATTCCAAACTGCTATAATCTACACTATCCCATAAATAAGAATGATGAAAGCGTATTGCTCTCCATTCCTTTTCTTCAGAAAACGTTGGGTGTTTAAACCATAGCATATAATCTGCAAATTGGTAAGCAAGGGATATAACAAATTGTTCGATAAGGTCATTTTTCTCAACAGTTTCATCTGAATCTTTTATATTTATAAAAAGTGAATACATGCCATCTAAAGTCTCTGTAATTATATTTATCTGTTTATCTAAATCATACTCTACTTTACGGAGTAAAACATCGAAATATGATCCGATTTCTTTTCCTTTAAAGCCTATACTATATCCCATCCCTCCTGCAGCATAACCCCTCCATTGACTCAACAAATCGCCATTCTCACTAAAACACGCAATATATGGATCAAAGATTCCATCATAAAAGTTGAATACCCTATTTAAGATATCTACAAATAATTCATCCTTATAATCATTCTTTTTTTTGTTTATTATATATGAGATAATTTGACGAGCATGAACCAGTTCCGACTCATCATTTAAAAATTTCACATTCGAAAACCTAATCGAATCTGAGGAAAGAATCCCTAATAATCCTTCAGGCGTCGTATAATGGTATAGAGTATCAGGTACTTCACTGTGCAAACTCATTACCTTTTTATTTAATTGATCTTCAAAAGCTTTGATAGAAGCTTCTAATCTATCATTATTTTTTTGATTCATCCTCATCCCCACTTCAATTTAATAGCGAAAAATATAAAATTCCCATCTTTGTATCACAAAGTCTGTTATGTCTGTTATATACATGTTGTTACAAAATATTTTACTATGCTATATATTACTTTATCAAATTTATATTTCCAATTTTCATTCGTATCCTTTTTGCTGTTAAATTCAATTCCCTCTATCCCTTTTTCAAAAAACAAGGTCAGTTTATGCTCACCATAATCATCTAAAGGGCATTCATAAGCAAAATTCTTTATTTCGTTTGTATTAAAACATTCTATTACTATCTGTTTATCATCATTAATCCACACTTTAATGAATTTATTATTTTTTAAAAATAAATATAACTGTAAAGTTTGTTCATCAACAAATAAATATTTTGGATAAAAATATAATATATCGTTCTCATTAACTATTTGGGAAACTTTTTCAAACATACCTGCATATTGACGGCTGGTTTCATCGCTAAAAAGATTGCTTCTGTAATATTCCTTAACTTCTCTAAAATCTATATTCATCATAATAATTTTCCCTTTCCCCGTATTATTTTAATAATTAGTATTGAGATATTCCACAATCTGCTTCCAAATCTCAGTAGCAATTCTCCGTTCGTCGTTAAGATTGTTGTCCCTCAAAATATTCTTTGTCATTTTAAGTTTTAATTCTTTGGTTTTAGTTACCTCACATAAAAGATTTCATAACTGCTAACTAAATATAATATAGATTTATTTATTTCTAATTGTTAATACTCCAGCACAATGAGATAATTTTGTATACACACATAAATATTGATTTTCCAAAATTTCTAACATTTCTTCTGCAATAAAATAAATCTCTTCATCATCCCAATATTTGTTGTATTTTACTTTACACTCTTCTAATGCGCCTCTACTTTCAAAAGAAACATCACCAAAAAGAATCATTCCTTTTTCTGTTAACATACAAGAAAGTAAGTTAACGAAATTAATTTTTTCTTTATCTGTTAAATGATGAATAGCATAAGTACTAATTATGTAATCAAATTTATGGTTTTTAATTTCATCTGGTATTCCTTTTGTAAAATCCCAATTTATCAGTGTCGCATGTGGCATTTTCTGTCTTGCTATATCTATCATCTTACTTGAAAAATCAATACCCGTAATATGATAACCATCATTATAAAGCCTAGAAGTTAAAATTCCCGTTCCAAAACCTATATCTAAAATACTTGCATTGTTTGTTTCTCTAACTTGTTTATAAATATAGTTGAGTACATCTTTATATCCAGCGAAGGGATATTCATTGCTCTCTTCACTCATATTTACACTTTTGTCATACCCATCTGCCCATAAATCAAAACCTTTACTGTTTAACACTGCAATTTACCCTCCCAAAATAGATATATACAATTTGTAATTTATTTTATCTTATCTTTAATCTTACAAAAATATAAGTAACAAAAATCCCCTATCATCTTGGTTTTCAATATATTTAAATAAATCAAATGAGATTTATAATTAAAACCAGGATAATATTCTTCATCTTATCATTCAATCAAAACAATTGTTTTCCCAAAATATATTTTCTGCTTGAGCCTCTTTTTTTGAGCAATATACTACGAATCCTGGTGTGTTTTTGATATTCTATAGTAGTAGTTCAATAGATTTGGGATTCTTAGAAATATTAAGTATTTCTGCAATCTCACGCTGGCAAGCAAAATATTCTGAACTGTTCTCTGTTTGTTTTCTCTCCATGGCATTTATATCATATGGTATACCCATTTGCTCATATTTAATAATATCTCTCCAATAAGGATAAAAAGTAACAAGTTCCAAAAATTCTTTTAAACTGTTTAATACTTTGCCATACATTCCATCACTATTAACATATCCAACTGAGTAATCATCACCTGCCATGTCCCCTATGCCACCAATTGTACCAAAGCAATTCCCTTGATTATCAAATGCAAATATAGAAAATATCGGCACAGGATAAAACGGGAAATCATTCAGTGTCTGAGTTGTGCAAAAAATCAAATCACAATTCTCTTTTAGTAGTTTATAGATTTTAAGACTTCGTTCCCTTTTTGGAACTGGAGCAATCTGTTTTCCTGCTAAAACTGCTTCAATCTTTTTGCCATCTTCTGACCTGAAGAAATAACCTATTGTCTTATCTTCTTTTTCTACATCTATCAATATTTTATGGGATATATTCATATCTATCAATCCTCTTGAATATTTATAACAAGGCAAGGGAAAGACAGTTAAAACGGCCGCTGTCTTTTATAATGGTCTTTCTGGTCTATTCCGACAAAATTGACAACTAGGGTCACTGCACTTTCCTTCTGTCCATATATTGCAAAAAGCACAAAAGAATGCATCATATCTATCATAGTGAATCAAAAATTTATTACATCTTTTACACCTTTCATCACTTATAAAACCTTCAATCTTTTTATCATCAATAAAAACTGTGTATTCCGGTCAATTTGGACATCGATTCCGGTTCAAACTGGACAGTGATTCCGATTTAAACTGGACACCCGTTCCGGTTTAAACTGGACGGTAATTCCGGTACAAACTGGACAGTGTCGGAGCGAAGCGACGAGGACTTTTCGATTTTAAGTCTAACACATTTTACACAATATTCAATAGTTGTTTTTTTGTCAAATACTTTGATCAGGTGTTTGAGCTTTTAGTTTTCTCATTGACTCACCTTTTATGGATATTTTGTATGCATTGTGTACCAGGCGATCCAGTATAGCATCAGCCAGTGTAGGGTCGGTAAGGATCTGGTTCCAATGGTCTACCGGAAGTTGACTGGCGATGATGGTGGACCGCTGCTGGTTGCGGTCCTCCACCACTTCGAGTAACTCCCTGCTTTCAGCAGATGTAAAAGAATTTAACCCCCAGTCATCCAAAATCAGCAGTTGTATTTTCTTTAAGTCACTGAGGAATTTGGAGTATGTGCCATCCCCTTTAGCTATGACCAGCTCTTCCAGTAACCGTGACACCCGATAGTATCTAGTGCTGTAGCCTATTCTGCAGGCAATATTCCCTAATGCACAGGATAGATAGGTCTTTCCAACGCCGGTGGGTCCGGAAATTAAAACATTCTGGTGCTGCTGGAGCCATTCTCCTGTTGAAAGGCGGGCAATGAGCTTGCGATCCAGGTTCCGGGGACAGTTGTAATCGATATCTTCTATGCAGGCAGGAATACGAAGATGAGCCTGCTTGAGTAAACGCTGCAAGTGACGGTTTCTTCTGGCTCTCCATTCGTATTCCACCAGGAGACTGAATCTTTCTTCAAAGGACAGCTCCAGGATAGATGGCTGCTCCTGCTGTCTGCGGTAGGCTTCCAGCATGTCCTTTAACCTCATATCAGCAAGCTGGTCCAGGGTTTGCTGCTTTAACATATCAGTTCACCCCCTTGCTGTAGTACTCTATTCCACGGATATTGTCATGGACCATAGGGGGAGGTGAGGATTCTGTTTCCAGGGGCAGTTGATCAAGGCCTTTTTCCAGGATGGACAGTATGCTCCTGTAGGAGATGGCTCCACAGGATAGAGCACGGGAAGCGGCTTTCTCCACGCTTTCTTTGGTGTATTTCTCAGAAAGCCGGATAATACCCATACAGGCCCGGTATGCCTGCTCCGGATGTTCTTTCCTCTCCATAAGGGCCTCCACCAGGAGGGCGGTATTCTTCCCTACAGCTTTAGACCAGTTTATGATCCGCGCCGGTGTCCATTCCCAAACCTTTTGATGACTCGGTGGCATGTGCTCCTGTAATGTAGTGTATGCGTGCTTTTTCCCGAATTGTCGGATATGGGTGGCTACTCGTTTGTTCTTGTAGAAAATCTCAACAGTCTTTGCAGTAATCCTTACATCCACCTGCTGTCTTACCAGTTGATAGGGTACACTATAGTAATTGCCATCTACCTCAATATGATAATCGATGTTCACTCGCGCGTACTTCCATACGGCATACTCATAAGGCTGTAGCGGTAAGGGTTTTAGGGCGGGCTTTTCCAGGGTTTCATAAAGGGAGCGCCTGGAGCCTTCCATCTTCTCGAAGGGTTTATTGTTGATAACCTCCAGTTCCTTCCGTATGGCCTTGTTTAAATCATAGAGGCAGAAGAAGGTTTGATTTCGTAATTTAGCCATAATCCAGCGCTCTACAATCAGTACTCCGTTTTCTGCCAGGGGTTTGTCCTTAGGTTTTCTTACCCGAGCCGGAATGATTACAGTACCATAGTGGGTAGCCATGTCCAGATAGGTGGGGTGGATCTCCGGTTCATAGTAACAAGGCTTCTTGACACCGGTCTTTAGGTTATCAGGCACAATAATCTCCGTGACTCCTTGAAACTATTCAAACATATGGATATGGACATTGATCCAGGATTCGAGTTCCTGGGAGCACGCAGCTTCGGCGTAGAGTAGGTCACTGGCCCCCAAAGCACCAACAAAGATATATGCATCCTTACACTCACCAGTGGTTCTATCAACAACTTTCATAGTGGGGCCTGCCCAATCTACAAAGGTCTTTTCTCCTACCCGGTGAATCTGGTGCATGGAGATATTTCTGGATTTACGCCAGCGAAGATAATAGTCACAAAATTGACTATACATGAGGCCATCGGGATATTGCTCCTTATACTCCTGCCACAGAAGCTGCAGGGTTACTCCCTTGCGTTTCAGTTCCCGGTGGATAAAATCCATATCGGGCAGGGGCTTTTTACTGCTTGTAATCTCTTGGGGATACAATCGGGATTCTAACTCGGCATCATCTATGGTCTTTATCTCTGGCCAGGGTGGCAGGTCTGTATTCTTGTACCGTTCGATGATAGCAGTTACTGTTGTAGGGGAGCAGTTGCAGCTTTTGGCAATCTGGCGGTTACTTAGATTGCCTTCGTGGACTAGTCTTAGAATTTCTCGTACATTACGCATATTCATCCTCCTATTCATGTTCGTATTCCCTCCTCGCTAAAGGTTTCCAGATAAAGATTAGCGAGGTTAATCGAAAATTCCTTTTGCGCTTGCTACGAACATGAAAGGGAATGTTCTTTTTCCCAAACCTGTGTTCAGTTTGGGCCGGAATCAGTGTCCACTTTCAGCCGGAATGCCTGTCCATTTTGGACCGGAATTGGTGTTCACTTTCCACCGGAATGAGTGTCCATTTTGGACCGGAACCGGTGTCCAGTTTGCTCCGGAATATACATCTTGTATCAAGAAATATAAAATTTCAGAACTTTATTTTCTTTTTAATACTACTTTACCCTTTATAAAAGGACTTTTCTGTTTCTTAAATTTTTAATTATTATGTATTGAACTGTTCAACACAACTTTATTATCTATTTGACACGACTTTATTATTTCTAACACGAGTTTTTTATCTCTGACACAACTTTTTTATTTTTCCCATTATCCCTTAACCCTTTTTAGAATAAAACTTAGTCCTAACTATGTATACACATAAAAAACTCATGTCAAAACCCAACACCCCTCAAACCCTTGTCCCTTCTTGCCTTAACCCTATTTTTCTAATTCTTTCTATATAAAAAAGTCATGTCAAAAATCACCCATTTCCCTTATCCCTATCTCCTTTTTTCTTCCTATTTTCAGCCTCATTTTAGATAAAAAAGTCGTGTCAAAAGTAAGGATAAATAGGGATAAGTTTCAAGGGAAAAGGGGAAAGTTTAATCAATATCTTTCATCAATACACCATTCAAATCCAATAAAATCAATACTTTTACCCTTATTCCTTTCTCCTTGAGCCTAAAAAAGCCATGCAGCAATTCAGGATTTCTCCTGCATTTACAGCATGACTTTTAACATGACTTTTTTATTTTTGATACGACTTTATTATTCGTGACACGAGTTTTTTAGGGTTATACAACTATAATTATCAAGACTTATGGATATGAAGCAATTAAAAACCATTAAATAACTCCATTCGCACTGCCATATGAAATCCACTCAATTCATCAGATGTCTTTTTGCAAAATTTTAAATAAATCTACTATTTTATCAGGCTTATGATTAGAGTATATTTTTTTAGCATCTCCATTACTATCTTCAACATTTAGTGTAATTGTTTTTTTGCCCTGTTCTATTTCTTTTTGAATTCCCTGCATTGTATTTTCTCTAAAAAAATTCTTATTTTTATCCTTATTTTTGTCTTTGCTAATGGGATATCGAAAATAATCACTTACACTATCATACCCATTTATTTTGTTTATCCATTTTTCAAATTCATCATTAAATTTCCATATTGTTGTAGTATTTTTACTCAAATAATCCTTATTACTTTTAATAAGAAAATTAAGATAAATATATAAATCCTTTATGTTATGCGTAGTCTTCAATAATATCCAAGTTCCATTATTAAGTTTTATTTTCGGTTCTCCATTATATTTGTCATTATCAAAATTTAGTTTGAATTTTTTATGAAACAGAATGATACCTGATTTTAAAAATAGTTCTATGCAGTGTCTTCTTAAAAAATTAACTGGTAGAACTGAATACCAATCTTCTCTAAAATTCTCTGAACTACACAAATCATTGGCTGCTGCATAATATATAGAACCAATCATTTCATACCCATAGTCAGGGTGTTCCTCCAAAGGCATAAAATAATAGTTCATATTCATTCCTCCAACATTAAATACTTACAGTTAATTTATCATCCTATATACATCATACATTAAATTCCATTTACAAAATATCTTATAGGCTTTTGTCTTCAATTCTTATGCTAGAAGCATAATTATTTTTACTTACAACTTTATTTCCATTTTAATAGAACTTTCCTTGTAATGAAAGTACTTTTCTGTTTCTAAAATTTTTCGTCCATATCATTTTTGGAAACAGAAAAAATGGGCAATGTTATATATAAAAAGTAAATAATGTTCTTTCATAAATTTCCTTTAATCTCCATATGCCTTTAATCCTAAAATTGAACTAAACCCTGTATTCTCAATACTTTCCCTTGTTCCTTATACCTTTCAATATCACAACTTTATTTTATTTTTGAAACGACTAATTAAACCCTATTTTCTTCTCAAATCATTTCCTATTTCCCTTACCCCTTTTTCCTTAATCCCAACTATGTATAATCAAAATAAAATCACAACAAAATTCAAATAAAGTCCTTTCACTAACAGCCCTCAAACCCTTGAAAACATTGGCTTGTTATTATCTTCCGATTTCCCATTTAATTCCTATTTCCTTATTCCTCACTTCCTAAAGTCCTTGCATTTGCGCGATTTTAGGGTAAAAAATGAAAATAAAGTTCTTTTAGGTAAAAGAGTTAAGGGGAAAGGATTAAGGGAAGTTTTTATCCATTTCCCCTTCCATTTTCTTTTCCATTTAATCTTCTAATCCGTTGATTTTTCTGGGGTTAAGGCTTGTCTCTCTTTTCTATTTTAATGAGAATTTCTGATAAAAAAACATGGCTTAACCGAGATTCCTTATCCCTTTTAAACCATGTTTCCTCCAAGAACTTTATTTTCTTCATAGAAATAATTTGCAAAATGAAAGGAGTTTATTTGGGTTATACATATATACAGGGATAAGGGCTATGGGCTAAGGTACAAATAAAAACTACTTAATATATGAATTTTCTAGAGATTTTCTGAAATATAATATGTAGTTTGAAAAATTTATTTATATAGGTTCTTATACCAACTGTCTTTTCTCTCTCGTTTTATTTCAACACTGTCATTTTCAATGGAGTCACCAACTTGATATGCCCATACCTCAACATCATCAAGTAAACCTTCATATCTTTTTATAAACGTTTCTACCAGGCTTTCGCCTTTTTTATTAAAATCATCTTGGAAAACAATAATTTTTCTATCAGCAATTATTCTGGATAAATAAAAAATTGCCTCAATTGCCGTTGATATTTTCGCAGAAGGAAAATTATCATCTTTTGTCCATGTATAACTTTTACATTCTACCACAATAGAATTATCTGATGATACTAAATCAAACTTGTGAACTTTATTAATACCTACAATTAATGGCTTTTCACGGAAACTATCACTAAAAATACGATTTAAATATAAACCCACTCTATTTTCGAAAGCATCATAGAGAAGTCTTGTAAAAGCACGATTGTTATTATTATATAAATCTAAATAGTTATTTTTTAAAGTTGTTTCTGAATCTAATACACTCTTATTACTATATGTATCAGTAATACGATTTATTAATTTATCCTTCTTGCAATATGAACATTCATCTTTATACCGATTTATTGTGCCTTGCTTATATAATTTATTACATATGACATAAATAGTTTGACGTGGCTCAATCCCTAGTAATTTTGATAAGCAATCATCACAAAAGGACTTATTTCTACTATATAGAAAATCTATAATTTTTTCACTATGCTTACTCATTTTATACCCCCTTAGCATGTTGTTGCTACTCCATATACCATATCTCTATTTCCTTTTATTACTGTAAAAGTTTCTATAATAATCTTTAAATTCTTTTAAAACTTTAGTCCATTTAATGAGCCTTTCACCTAAATAATTAGGCTTTATACTCCATTCAATCTAATAATACATACTCTTTACCCTCTTCATCAATACAAATCTCATCATTATATCCATTTTCTTTTAGATAATCAAAAAAATACTGTCTCTTTAACCCTCTTCTTCCTATAGTAAACTTTCCGTAATTTCTTATCTCAATAAGATTGTTGTCTTCATATACTCTTGTATTAAAAGACTTTGAGAAGTAATATGGCAGATTTACCTCCAGAATCTGTCCTAAAGTGTTGTTACTATCCCCTGGTAATGTAGTTAAAATACCACATCTATTGATTTCACCTGTTGATGCATTACACCATTCTACTGTTGAAGCCCAAATAATATCCTCTTTATCTTTAATTTCATAGACATCAAGTTCTTCCAGGGAGCCAGATGGGTTTCCCCACTTTCTTTGCCCTATCCTTTTAAAGTTTGCTAACCCAATTTCTAAAACATGAAATATCTCTCTTGTTCTTTCTTCATTATCAACCTTATTCATTTATATCTCCTTTCACATTTAGTATTTCCTGTAAAAAGTTGTAACCATATCCTTTTCCATTCAAGAATCCTTTTATATCCTTTGAAATAAATTTCATATACCTTGGCTTAACTCCTGCTGTTTCTGCCAAATTCCATAATGTCATCGGTTTCCCTTGCTTCTCTAGTTCATCTATAGCCCATTTGATTTTTCTAATGTGAAATTCTTCCATACTTTCAATTGTAGACTCTATATATGCCTTAGTCAACGGTAGTTTTTCTCTCTTTTTAGAAAGCCACCCACTAATCCCTAATTTGCTCCCTATAGTTGTCCAAGTTATCCGCTCAGGCTTGCCTTCTTTCATTTCTCTTACTACTTCTTTTACTTGTGAAAGCAATTCAGCATCTCTTTTAGCCCAATCAACACTATTAACTTTTGTTTTTATCCTGCGATAGTTTTGTTTCAGCCATTCACTATCATATCTTTTCAGCCATGTATATAGTCCATCATTTTTTCTTCTTATCTGGTTGCTGCTTATATCGGCATATTGAACATGAAGTTTAAGCCATTTTTTATAACATATCATCATTGCACTTATTGTTCTGTTCCTTATCCCACCTTGTTTCCCCTTCTTAGAACTAACTTTATTCCAATAGAGCCAACTTTATTATTATAGAACTGACTTTATTTTCACAGAATCACCTTTATTATTTTATTGCCTCTCCCTTATTCCTTATCCCAAAAATCCTTACCCCTAACTATGTATATTTAAAATAAACTCCACTCCACCCACACCCCTCAAACCCTTGATTTTCCTATATCCTAATTTCTACCAGATAATAAAGTCCACTCTAAAATTCCTTAATTTCATCCCACTTATTAACACTTTTTCCTTAATCCTTGTAGTAATTTTTAAAATAAAGTCGGTTCTTTTTAGCAGCAAATTAAAAGGAAAATAGGGATAAGTTTCATGGGTTAAGAGTTAAGGTGTACATATTTTCAATCCATCTTTTCAATCGATATATCAATATTTTAATCAATATAATAATCAATGCTTCTCTCAATCCTTTTAAAATCAATACTTTCAAGACTGTAATCAGCACAATATTCTAATCAAAATTCTAATGAAAAATCAAATTCCTTAACCCTTACACCTTACCCCTCTCCCCCTACCAAAAAGCAAACCCCGCAGCAAATCAGGAGTCAGCCTGCATCTACTGCGAGGTTTTGGAACGAACTTTATTTTTACAGAGCGAAGTTTATTATTATGGAGTGGAGTTTATTTTGTATATACAATCCCCTTTTTATTTCTTATGCCTTTACTCCACCGTCACGCTTTTTGCAAGGTTCCGTGGCTTGTCGACGTCGCAACCGCGGGCGACGGCGGCGTAGTATGCCAGAAGCTGCATGGGTATTACCGCCAGGATAGGGGTGAGGATGGGATGGGTCTTGGGGATGTAGATGACGTCATCCACAGATTTTTTGATCTCCTCATTTCCTTCATTAGCTAGAGCCACCACAAATCCTTCTCGAGCCTTTACTTCTTTGATGTTGCTCAGAGTTTTTTCAAAGAGGTGTTCCTGGGTGACCGGTGCGATCACAGGGACACCTTCTTCTATAAGGGCCAGAGTGCCGTGCTTTAGCTCTCCGGCGGCATAGGCTTCGGCATGGATGTAGGATATCTCTTTGAGCTTCAGGGCCCCTTCCAGAGAAAGGGGATAGTCGAGACCCCTGCCGATATAGAATACATCTTCCCTATCGAAGAACTTTTGAGCGAGAGATTTTATTTTATCCTCATGGCCCAGTATGATTTTTGCCTGGTCAGGTAAGTTTTTCATGGCAGAGGTTATTTCCTGAAAATCCTTTTCGCAAATGCGGCCAAGGGTCCTGGCTATATATAATGCTATGAAATCCAGCGCAATGAGCTGGGTGCTGTAAGCTTTGGTAGAAGCTACGGCTATCTCGGGGCCGGCCCAGGTGTAGATGATATCGTCGGCTTCTCTGGAAACGGAGCTTCCCACCACGTTGGTGATGGCCAGCACCCTTGCCCCCAGTTTTTTGGACTCCCGGAGAGCCGCCAGGGTATCGGCAGTTTCTCCGGACTGGCTTATGATGATGACCAGTGTATTTTTATCTATCATTGGATCCCGGTAACGAAACTCCGATGCGATATCCACCTCTACGGGGACCCTGGTGAGCTTTTCTATTACATATTTTCCGACCATCCCCGCGTGGTAGGCGGTACCGCAGGCCACAATGAAAATCTTCTTGATGCCTTGAAGATATTCTTTGCTAAGATGCACATCATCCAGCTTTATCTCGCCTTTTTCCGGTAAAATTCTTCCTGCCATGGTATCTTTAAAGGCTTTAGGCTGTTCGTGGATTTCCTTGAGCATGAAGTGGGGGTATCCGCCCTTTTCAGCTGCCACCGCATCCCACTTTACTTCAAATATGGACTTTGCTACAGGATTTCCTTCGAAGTCGGTCACTTCCACTTTGTCTTTCGTGATCTTCACCATCTCGCCGTCTTCCAGAATATATACTTTGCGGGTATGCTGCAGTATGGCCGGAATATCCGATGCAATGAAGTTTTCCCCTTCGCCGAGGCCGGCGATGAGGGGGCTGGATTTACGGGCGGCCACTATGGTTCCGGGCTCCCGCCTGGAGATGACACCCAGTGCAAAAGAGCCTTCCAGCTTGCTTATGGTCTTTTTCATCGTCTCAAAGAGGTCTCCGTCATAGAAATGCTCAATCATATGGGGCACCACTTCGGTATCGGTTTCCGATTTGAAAACATGGCCTTCCGACTGCAGCCATTCCTTCAACTCCTGATAATTCTCGATGATGCCGTTGTGTACAACGATGAAATCCCCGGTGCAATCAGTATGGGGATGGGCATTCACATTCGAAGGCCTGCCGTGGGTTGCCCAGCGAGTGTGGCCGATGCCCACATGCCCTTCAGGGTATGCGCCGCCGAGCTTTTCCTCCAGCACTTTTATCTTACCTTCAGTTTTTATGAGATTGGTGCAGCAACAATTGTGTATGGCAATACCCGCCGAATCGTAACCTCTATATTCAAGCCTTTTCAGGCCGTCCAGCAAAATAGGAGCTGCCTGTTTATCTCCAACGTAACCAACTATTCCACACATAATCTTTTCCTGCCTTTCTTGTGATGTTGTCAAGGTTCGCGGCATTTTTGGCAAAAATCCATTACGGGGCATAAAACCGCATAATAGGATTTTGCAGCAAAATGCCCATGTATATACAATATCCACAATAATACAACCTGTTATTCCTGCCGAAATCCCTTTGTGCCGGCGATCACTCGCCGGTTTTGTGGACCTCTGTCGGTGGCAGGCCACCGTGGGGCATCCGCCGAATTCTTCGATAAACCCCAACCTCGTCAGCTTACCATCCATTCTCCGGGCGATGGCAAGCTCTGGCGCTTTTCTCGAAGTTCGATGTTCGAAATTCGATGTTCGAACATTACCTTCAAACATGGTAAAATAACTATTCGTTGTCTAAACTATCAAGCCTCCTTTATCATTTGTTTTATGCTTTGCTATCTTTTTCCATCACCCCCTTCAAAGATACTCTTAATCTAAAACGAAGGTAAAAGCCTTTTTTAATCAAATACGCAGCCGATAGATTTTTAATGCCGAGCGCATTGTGGAGCCTATTAGAAGCTCTTACCGCAGCTCTTCTTTTATCACTGCCGCTATATCCTCCGCTGTGCGGTTTATCTCGGCCTCATCTTCACCTTCCACCATTACCCTTATGAGGGGTTCGGTGCCCGATGGGCGTACCACTATGCGGCCCCGTTCACCCATGGCTTCTTCGGCTTTCTTTATGGCTTCTTCTATTCTTGCATTGCCGGCGTATTTGGATTTATCCTCCACTTTTACGTTCAGCAGCACCTGGGGATATACTTTCATGATTTTCGCCAGCTCCGACAGGGGTTTTTTCTCCTCCACCATGGCCTTTAGCAGGTTGACCGCGGTTATGAGTCCATCACCGGTGGTGTTGTAATCCAGGAATATGATATGGCCCGACTGTTCGCCGCCGAAGTTGTGGCCTCCCTTTAAGATCTCCTCCAGCACATATCTATCGCCCACTTTTGTCCTGACCATCCTGATAGCGGCCTTTTTCAGGGCCGCTCCAAGCCCCATATTGCTCATGACGGTGGTCACCACAGTGCTGTTTTTTAAAAGACCGCGGCGGTGGAGGTATGTGCCGCAGATGGCCATGACATGGTCGCCATCCACCACATCGCCCTTCTCGTCCACCGCTATCAATCGATCTGCATCACCGTCAAAGGAAAGGCCTACATCGGCACCGATTTGTTTCACAAAACTCGAGATGGTTTCGGGATGGGTAGAGCCGCACTTCACATTGATATTGCAGCCATCGGGCCTGTCATTTATCACATAGACCTCGGCACCCAGAGCTTTCAGGGCAGACGGGGCTACCCTGCAGGATGCTCCATTGGCACAGTCCACGGCTATCTTTAGCCCCGAAAAATCCATACCTGCCACGGTCTTGACAAAATTTACATATGGTTCAAGGCCGTTTTCCTCCAGGACTCTCCCCACCTCAATCCCCGTGGGATTTGGTATTTGCCCGTCGGGATTTTGAACCAGGGCTTCGATTTCGTCTTCCATGGCATCGGGAAGTTTGTAGCCATCTTTGTCAAAAAATTTTATACCGTTATATTCCACAGGGTTGTGGGAAGCGGATATGACCACTCCCGCATCGGCATTAAAATGGCGTGTAAGATATGCTATAGATGGTGTGGGCATGATACCTACTTTTAACACATCGGCTCCGGCAGAACAAATACCCGCTATCAGGGCTGATTCCAGCATATCCCCGGATATGCGGGTATCTTTGCCCACCACTATGACAGGTTTTTTATGAGTTTCTGAAAGCACAAA
Source organism: Biomaibacter acetigenes (assembly GCF_003691585.1). Classification (GTDB taxonomy): domain Bacteria; phylum Bacillota; class Thermosediminibacteria; order Thermosediminibacterales; family Tepidanaerobacteraceae; genus Biomaibacter; species Biomaibacter acetigenes. The sequence goes on from NZ_CP033169.1 coordinate 2,878,695, forward strand.
AGCTCCTGCTCTTCCAAGATAATAAGCCAAAAGGGGGGTTAAATCCTTGTTGGCAACTCCCCTCACTCCATCGGTTCCAAAAAGCCGTGACATTAAATTTCTCCTCTCCGTAATATCATCATATGCACTATATGCGCCGGATGGTAACCTTTATTACATCTGGCTCAATTTTCTGTATGATGTAGGGCATTGGAGCCTCCGCATGGATTTTAAGGGTATGTTCACCCTCGGAAAGCCCCGCTGCATCCACATAAACTTTTATTATATTATTGTTTACTCTATCAATAATACTCTCAGGACCATTCACTGTCAATATTATGGCTTTATTTTCCATTTCCGCCTGCAAGTCTAAAGGAAGATCTTTTATGCTGATATCGTTGGGTCCCAGGTTTAAAGACCTGGAAGATAGTTTTTCTATCTCCACCGTTACTCTAACAGTATTGCTGTTTTCGCCAAAGGTCTTAAGGGTCTGATTAAAAGTCTTCACTCCTCTGGGCAAAGCTAGTTTTACTTCTTTCGTAATAGTCTGGGCATATCCCTGAATACTCAAGGGTTCCGTGCTTACAGTCTGAAGCTGATTCAAGATTTCCCGCGGTGCTGTTACCGATATCATCGGCGGTTCTACTCGCACATCCTTTATAATATATCCTTCGAGAGGGGCTCCCTTTATGTTGGGGGTAATAGATACACTGCTCACAGGCACTATGGGCACAGTTACCTCTACCATATCGGGCCTGAATGAAATATCTTTCTGTTCTTTCCCCTGGGAATCCAGTACTCTTAAAGGCAATGTAGTCACAACGGTAGCATCTTTACCGGATATATCTACCTGGGCAGATACAGTCTTAATGGCATTTACACGGCTTCTAGGACCTTTTACCACCACTGCCTGCGGTTTGGCCGTGGCTTGTGCCCAGTCAAACCCTTCGACGGGCACCCCCTTCACATCTACCGAAACCGGCATCTGTTCTTCGATGATGCCATCCAGTGACACCATGATTTCTTTTGGGGAAAAGTCCAGCAGTTCTATGTTCCCCGGCACGCTTACGCTCACCGGAAGCAGATTTTCTCCTTCCATGCGGCCCCTCAAGTTTACCTCTGCATCTATATCCTGGGGTTTTAAGTCCGCTATCAAGCTGCGGCGGCCCTTGACTTTTACATTTACAAAGAATTTCTGAGAATCATCAAGCAGTACGAACTTATTCTGGTCAAGGTTTGTGAGTTTAACCGGCACATCTCTCACCACATAGGTAACCTGGGGATTTTGCTCGTTCATCACGTACATCCACATGACAAGGGCTGCTACTACGGATATTATCTTTATCGCAAGGTCGCTTGAAAAAAACTTACCCATTGGACCTCCTCCAGTACCACAGGGATGATTTCTTTTCCTTTATCTGGTAAATATCTTTCAGCATATTCTTCAGGGTCTTAACATCCAGGTAGCGGCTCAGCTTGCCTTCCCTGGCCACGGAAATGACACCGGTTTCCTCCGATACAATGATGGCCACCGCATCGGACTGCTCAGTAACACCAAGGGCTGCCCGGTGCCTGGTGCCCAGTTCCTTGCTGAGGTTGGGGTTTTCGGTGAGGGGAAGATAGCAGCCTGCAGCCATGATCTTATCGTTTCTGATGATTACTGCTCCATCGTGCAGCGGAGTATTGGGAATAAATATGTTTATCAAAAGCTCGGCAGTAACATTGCCGCCTATCTTTATACCGGTTTCGATGTACTCATTTAGGCCTGTCTGCTTTTCCAGAACCATAAGGGCGCCTATCTTATCCTTAGATAGTTCCTCGGCGGCTCCGGCAATATGGTCTATGAGCCGGTTTAACTCCTCTTCCCCCAGGCCCAAAAGCGGTGTGGAGAAAAACCTTCCTCTGCCCATCTGCTCCAGCGCCCTGCGGAGTTCAGGCTGAAATACTATGAGAAGGGCTATGGCTCCCACCGTCATAGCATTTTTAAGTATCCAGTTTATGGTATAAAGCCCAAGCCATTCGCTGAGTTTTGTGGAAACCACCAGCACCACAAGGCCTTTTAAAAGCTGTACGGCCCTGGTTCCGCGGATAAGCTGAATGGCCTTAAAAGAAACATATGCCACAATGGCAATATCTAAAAGGTCCATCAGGCGAAAACCCTTGAAAAGTTCAAAAAGCTGGAGAGACATCATTTCACCCCGAACAAAAATACTACATTATAATTATAACATTTTATTACGAATAAAGTATATTTAAGAAAAGATTTTATTAAAAAATTTTAACTGATTATAAAGAAAGGGTGGAACTTCATATCCACCCTGATTTAGTTTATGTTTTCAAGCTATGATTTTTGTGCCGAAGCGGGTATCGGCGGTGATTCCCAGGGCCAGCATCAAAACCGCCAGCCCGGATATGGCCCCCACGAAGGGCACCATTTGCACGAGCCAGAGCAGCACGGCCCCCAGGATGTACTCCACAAAAATGCCGGGTTTCAGGTGAAGCTGTTCATTGAGCTTTCTTCCAAGGAATATGCTTATCCCCAGGTAGCCGTAGAACCCGGCGGCGGCCACCAGCAGTAGGGCCAGGGGTATGAGCGGAATACCGATAATGGTTATGGCCATCAGAAAGAGCGCCATGGGCAGGAGCAGTATGGCAAGTATCCCTATGAGAAATCTCCTCCCCAATTCCTTATCGACTACATCGGCAGCGGCTTTTATGCTGTTGGGGAAAAGTATTATGGCAAGGGCACCGAGAGAGATAAGCCCCAGGAAATGCATTATTTTAAAAACATACGGAAAGCCCATGTTAAATATGGTTATGCCGCGTCTCCCGGAACCCCAGTGTATACCGTATTTTGTCACATTTTTTATTATGTCCTTTAACCCTTCCCCGACTCCCACCTGGGTGACCTTACCGTAGATTTTTGCGCTGTCGCTTCTGGTGATGCGGCCCCCCACGGCGGTTACATCCCCCATAACCTCTCCGTTTATGGTGACATTACCCATGATGGAAACTACATCGCCCATCACCTTGCCGTCAACGGTCACATTGCCCATGATGGCCACCGCATCGCCGAAAACAACCTCGTCTGTTCCCACTACCACATCTCCCTGAATCTGCACCCGGTCGCTACCTTCATCGGCCAGAGCTGCACCCGGGAGCATCAACACCATTATTATCAAAATCGCCAAAAACCTCTTCATGCAAATTCCCTCCATATTTTTACGTATTTTTACTACCTGTAGCTTCTGTGGGGGCCAGCAACCTCACCCATAGCGAAAATCCCACTATAAACACCCCAATGACCAGGACTGCGCTCATTGGATACTGCCTCCAGATCTCCGCCAGGATTCTCGCAGGAAAAGTAAGGGCTGATTGAAGGTCCATTATGACTTTTACTGTAAACCCCGCCATCCACAGAGCGGTATTTAAGATGCCGCTTACGCTTTTTACAACCATGACAAACCAGCCTACGGCGCCGATAAAGGCCGGGATGATATCTGCCGGATTGTAGGGCGCAAGCAGAATCGTCACTGCTAGTATAGCCAGCAGTAATGCGGGGATAGCCATCACAATTGGAATGTTTCTTTCGGCTTTTTCATTATAAATCTTTGTCATGACCTTTTGTGTGAAATTCTGCCCCGGTGACAGAAGAGGAAGGTCTGAAAGCATCACATACTGCCTCTGCATGGCCTCAAGAAACTCGGAGCAGTGTACGCATTTACTCAGATGTTGCTCAAGGTCCCGCTTTCCCCGAGCATCAAGGGCCCCATCCAGATATTCCATTATTCTTTCTTCATAAAAATCACATCCCACTGCCTTCACCTCCGTCAAGTTTTTCCCTCAGCAGTTTCCTGGCCCTGAAGAGCCGGTTTTTTACAATAGACATGGGCACGTTCAGCACCCGACATATCTCCTGGTAGGAAAGCCCCTGAAAGTGAAATAACATTAGAGGAACTCTATATTCTTCCGGAAGGTTTTGCACTGCCTGGTGAAGCCTTACAGCACTGTCGCGGGCTTCAGTGATTTCCTCCGGGGTCCCGGAAGATGCCGCCAGTATATCCTCTTCCAGCGGCGCCGCCTCTTTCCTTTTTCGCAGATAATCAATGCAGAGGTTGTATGTTATCCTGTAGACCCATGTGGAGAATTTGGTGCGGCCGGCATCGTATGTTTTCAGGCTCCTGTAGATCTTTATAAAGGTTTCCTGGGATACATCTTCGGCCTCCTCTCGAGAAGAAAGCATCCTGTAGGCCATGGTAAAAACCCTGTTCTTGTAGCGGTCTACTATAATGGCAAAAGCGCCGGTATCGCCTGAAAGCACCTGTTTTATTATCTTTTCATCAAGTTTTTCATCATTGGGCATTTTACCGACATAGTTTTCATCTGTCGCCTGCTGTGGGCACATGCAATCACCTGACTTTTAAAGCCTGTTTTTCCGGCTTCATATATATATACGGATGAATTTTGTTTTGGTCTGAAAGACCTTTGAAATTTTTCAGGAAAAGATAAGCAGGAGATGAGCCTCCTTCCTGCGCCTGATGAAACCCAAAAAAATTATACTATAAGCCGGTATAAACTAAAATAACTGGTTGATTAATTTTCATCAAACAATACTCCTAACATTATTTGCCGAAAAATGAAATGCTTCACTGTTTTCCAAGTGTGATATAATTAACATATGGAAGTCAAGTTTTGTGTTATGATCTGAATACATACAATATGCGGAGTATAAAATCTATGGAAAGGGTGAACATGATTGGGTTTTCGTGTGGAGCACGATCTTCTGGGGGAAAGGCAGGTGCCCGAAGAGGCATACTACGGGATCCACACCCTGCGGGCGATAGAGAATTTTCCCCTGACCGGGCGACCCATACATAAAAAGCTGGTAATGGCCCTGGTGACGGTGAAAAAAGCCGCCGCCCTGGCCAATACGGAACTTGGGTTTTTGCCCGAAAGCATCGGCAAGGCCATTACAGCCGCCTGTGATGAAATACTGGCGGGAAACCTGCTGGAACAATTTGTGGTAGACTCCATCCAGGGAGGTGCCGGTACCTCCTCCAATATGAACGCCAATGAGGTTATCGCCAACAGGGCCATCGAGATACTGGGCGGCAAAAAAGGCGATTATTCCATGGTCCATCCCATAAATCATGTTAACCTTTTCCAATCCACCAATGATGTGTACCCCACCGCCCTGAGGATCGCAGCCATATGGTTGTTGAAGCCCCTGAGTGAGAGCATGGCCCGGCTGCAGGAAGCATTGCAGCAAAAGGAAAATGAGTTTTGCGATTGTTTAAAAGTGGGAAGGACCCAGCTTCAGGACGCGGTACCCATCATGCTGGGGCAGGAGTTTGGCGCCTACGCCCAGGCCATCGCCCGGGACCGCTGGAGACTCTATAAGGTGGAGGAACGCCTGCGTCAGGTCAATATCGGAGGCACTGCCGTAGGGACGGGCCTTAATGCGGATAAAAGATATATCTACCTTGTCACGGAGAAGCTCCAGGACCTTACGGGCTTAGGCCTTGCCCGGGCGGAATACCTCATGGACCCCACTCAGAACGCCGATGTGTTCGTGGAGGTTTCGGGGCTCCTCAAGTCTGCCGCAGTGAACCTTTCCAAGATCGCCAGCGATTTGCGGTTGCTTTCCTCAGGCCCTCGGGCGGGGCTCATGGAAATAAACCTGCCATCCATGCAGGCAGGTTCTTCCATCATGCCGGGCAAGGTGAACCCCATCATCCCTGAAGCGGTAAACCAGGTGGCCTTTCAGGTCATGGCCAATGATATGGCTATAACGCTGGCGGCCCAGGCCGGGCAGCTGGAACTGAATGCCATGCTGCCGCTGATAGCCCACAATCTGCTGGAATCGCTGGAAATCATGGATAATGCGGTGAAAATATTCATAAAACGCTGTATATCGGGAATAACAGCCAACCGGGAACGCTGCGGTAAGCTCCTGGAAGAAAGCTTTTCCACTCTCGCAGCCCTAACGCCTCACATAGGTTATGATGCGGCGACGGTGGTGGCCCAAAAGGCGTTGGCCGAAAAAAAGTCCGTGCGGCAGGTGGTGCTGGAAATGGGGCTTATAGAGGAGGAAAAGCTTAACAGGTTGCTTTGTCCCTACGAGCTTACAAAACCCGGCAATTTCGAGGTTCGAAGTTAGAGTTCGATTTAAGACAAGGTGACGGTTGTCTTGTCTGATAAAATCTAGAAGCACTAGAACCGTACCCATGCTTCCAGAAAGGATGAGTATTATGGAAAATACATTGAATTCTACTCCTACAGCAAGTAGATTGCACATTGCCATCTTCGGCAGGAGGAATGCTGGAAAATCAAGCCTCATAAACGCCATCACCAATCAGGACATCGCCCTGGTATCTTCGGTGGCTGGGACTACTACGGATCCGGTTTTTAAAGCCATGGAACTTTTACCTATAGGTCCTGTGGTCATCATAGACACTGCGGGAATCGACGATGTGGGGGAACTGGGAGAGCTCCGGGTAAAAAAGACGTACCAGGTTTTAAACAAAACCGATCTGGCGGTGCTTATCATCGACGGTGAAACGGGAGTTACCGATTATGACATGGAGGTTTTAGCCAGGATAAAGGAGAAAAAACTTCCGGTAGTGGGAATTATAAATAAAAAAGATATCGCCGGCTATACCCCGGGCGATAAAAAAAAGTGGGAACAGCAGCTGGGGATAAGCCTTCTGGAAGTTTCGGCTTTGAATAGAGAAGGCATCGACGATTTAAAGCGCGAGATAATAAATAAAGCCCCCGTGGATTTTTCCGAGATCCCCATCATCAGCGACCTTTTAAATCCAGGTGATTTTGCGGTGCTGGTGATACCCATTGATAAAGCTGCTCCCAAAGGGAGGCTGATCCTCCCCCAGCAGCAGACCATAAGGGACATCCTGGACCATGATGCCATAGCCATCGTCACAAAAGAATATGAGCTTAAGGAAACCCTGGACAACCTCTCTAAAAAGCCCAGGATTGTGGTCACCGATTCCCAGGCCTTCCTGAAGGTGGCCGCCGATACCCCGAAGGATGTGTGGATGACATCTTTCTCCATCCTTTTTGCCCGCCACAAAGGGGAGCTGGCCCAGCTCGTGGCCGGAGTAAAGGCAATAGAAGACCTGAAGCCGGGGGACAGGGTGCTCATATCCGAAGCCTGCACCCACCACCGCCAGGCCGATGACATAGGCAAGGTAAAGATACCCCGATGGCTTCGGCAGATGGTGGGAGGAGATCTCCACTTCGAGTGGTCCAGCGGATTCACCTTTCCGGAAAACCTGTTGGAGTTCAAGCTTGTGGTGCACTGCGGGGCGTGCATGCTCAACAGGAGGGAAATGCTGTACCGCCTCTCCATTTTGAAACAAAAAAATATACCCGTAGTAAACTACGGGGTCCTCATAGCCTATGTGCACGGCATCCTGCCCAGGGCTCTGGAACCTTTTCCTTATGCACGGATGATGCTAAAATAAGTCAGTGAGTCAGAGAACCGTCCCCTGACTCATCTTCCCCTGACTCATGCCCGGCGGAGTTTTTTCTTTTTCAGTACTTTGAGGCGGAAGAAATCTTCCCTTTCCTTTTCCTCCAGCACCTCGGAGATCATTTTCACCAGAGCTTCGTATTTTGGTATCTGGATATTCTGGAGGGCGTTGGCCCTCTTCTGGGTCCTCTTAATCTCCATGGCCAGCTTATATACCGAATCTTCCACTTCCGCCAGCTCATAAAGCAGGTATTTTACCTGGTGAAATTTCTGCAGGGCCACATCCAGGGCGGTATTGGTGTGATAAAAGCTGTAGTAATGTTCAAGGTCATGCTTTTCATATTTTATCTTCGGTATCTCCACCCCCATGACACTGTGGGTAAGCACTGTAAATTCGGTAGCCCGGGGTATGGACTTGGCCACCTCATGGACCTCATTTATTCCCAGGGTGATGTTGGCCATGGTCAGGGCTTCATAGGCATCTTTGAAAATCTCCCGCATCTTCTGCTGCATCTCTTTGGCCCTATCCATAAGCCCCATCATTTCTCTTATCAGCACGTTTCTTTTTTTATCCAGCAGTTCATACCCTTTTTTGGAGAAGTCCAGGGCTGCCTGGGCTGCCATTAAATTGGCCTTGGTGGGAGCAATGTTTTCCTGCATCAAAAATCACTTCCTCAAGTATTTTTTCACAAGGGAAGGATCTATTCTGGTGAGTTCCTGTTCGGGCAAGATTGTAAGCAGTTCCCACATCAGGTCCAGAGTGGTGTTTATATCCCGGTTTTCTTCGAAGTCCTGTTTTGCAAAACGCTCCTCAAACTGCCGCCCGAATTCCATATATTTTTTATCTGTCTCCGAAAGCTCATCTTCCCCTATGACCTGAGCCAGAGCTCTGATCTCCTGGACCCTGGAGTAGGCCGAGAAAACCTGGTTTGCCACGTCGGGATGGTCTTCCCTGGTGTATTCTTTGCCTATGCCGTCTTTCATCAATCGCGACAGGGATGGGAGAACGTTGATAGGAGGATATATTCCCATCTGGTATAAAGACCTGTTTAAAACTATCTGTCCTTCAGTTATATATCCGGTAAGATCCGGCACCGGATGGGTGATATCATCATTTGGCATGGTGAGTATGGGTATCTGGGTGATGCTTCCTTTGGAACCCTTCAACATGCCCGCCCTCTCATATAGGCTGGCGAGATCCGAGTAGAGGTATCCCGGATATCCCTTCCTGGAGGGCACTTCTTCCCGGGCGGAGGAAATCTCTCTCAATGCCTCGCAGTAGCTGGTTATGTCAGTCATTATCACCAGCACTTGCATATCGCATTCAAAAGCCAGATACTCTGCCGCCGTCAGAGCACACCTGGGTGTTATAATCCTCTCCACCACCGGGTCATCGGCAAGGTTTAAAAACATTACTACTCTATCCATGACTCCTGCTTCTTCAAAGACTTTCCTAAAAAAGTCGGCCTCATCGTGCTTTATACCCATGGCTGCAAAAACCACCGCAAATTTTCCGGCTTCTTCATCGGAAATCCTGGCCTGCCTCACGATCTGGGCTGCCAGCTGGTTGTGGGGAAGGCCGTCTCCAGAGAATATGGGAAGTTTCTGGCCTCTTATCAGGGTTATAAGGCCATCTATAGAAGAAATTCCGGTTTGAATGTAGTTTCTGGGATAAAGCCTTGCCACAGGATTCATGGGCCTGCCGTTTATGTTATAGGTATTGTTGGAATATATCTCTCCGGCGCCGTCGATAGGCATGGCAGTACCGTTAAAAACCCTACCGAGAATCTCTCTGGAAAGGGGGATCTCCATGGGCTTGCCGGTAAAGCTCACGCTCACATCATTTAAAGAAATGCCCGATGTCCCTTGAAACACCTGGATTATGACCCTGTCCCTGTCAATCTGGACCACTTTCCCCATCCTGTACTCCCCGCCGGTCATCTCTATGTCCACTATTTCGTCGTAGACCGCATCCTTGACTTCATTCATGACTACAAGGGGACCTTCAGCCTTATCCAGTTTCAGATATTTAACCTTCATCTGCCGCACCTTCTTTGTACATGCTCTCCAGGCTGTCATAGTATCGATCTATCCTGTCGCAAAGCTCCTGGAAGAGCTCGGGTTTTTCATCGGAAGCGTTGTATTTCATCATTATTATATCGGAAAAGAGGGCTTCATCCTTGATTTTTGAGAGGGGGATACCCCTTCTCACGCAGGAATATGCTCTGTCGTAAAGCCTATCGATGACCTTAAGCATGCTGTACTGGCGGGAAAGAGGCACATAGGAGTCCTGCGGATGGTAGGCGTTTTGCTGTAGATATCCCATCTTTATGATGCGGGCTATTTCCAGTATGACCCTCTGGTCGTCGGGTAGCACATCCTCGCCCACCAGTTTTACTATGTCCATGAGCTTGTTTTCTTCCTGCAGTATCTTCAGCATTTTGGATCTCAGCGCCATAATGTCGGAGGCAATATTTTGCCTGAACCAGTCTCCCAGCATGGGAACATAGCCGCTGTAAGATGAAAGCCAGTTTATGGAAGGGAAGTGCCTGGCATGAGCCAGCTCCCTGTCCAGGGCCAGAAAAGCTCCTACAATCCTTTTTGTGGACTGGGTTACAGGTTCCGAGAAGTCCCCGCCTGCAGGGGAAACAGCACCAATTACAGTGATGGAACCCTCGGTGCCGTTCAGGTTCCTGACATAGCCGGCCCTCTCGTAAAATGCCGCCAGTCTTGACGCCAGGTATGCGGGATAGCCTTCTTCGGCGGGCATCTCCTCCAGCCTGCCGGCAATTTCTCTGAGGGCTTCGGCCCATCTCGAGGTAGAGTCGGCCATGATGGCTACATTGTACCCCATGTCTCTGAAGTATTCGGCTATGGTGATGCCGGTATATATGGAGGCCTCCCTGGCCGCCACCGGCATGTTGGAGGTGTTGGCTATGAGTACCGTCCTGTCCATCAGGGGGTTGCCGGTCCTGGGGTCTTTCAGCTTGGGAAAGTCCTCCAGAACTTCGGTCATCTCATTGCCTCGCTCACCGCAGCCTATATACACAATAATGTCGGCATCGCTCCACTTGGCCAGCTGGTGCTGGGTTATAGTCTTTCCGGTGCCAAAGCCGCCGGGAATGGCAGCGGTGCCGCCCTTGGCCAGGGGAAAAAAGGTATCGATGACCCTCTGCCCGGTCACCAGCAGTTTTTCTATGGGCATCCTCTGAGCCACCGGTCTTGGCTGCCTTACGGGCCATTCCTGGTACATCTTAAGCTCATGTTGTATTCCATCCTTTTCCAATACTGCAAGGGTATCATGAATAGTATAAGAACCGCTTTTTACAACACTTACTACTCTGCCTTTTATCCCTGGAGGAACCATGACTTTGTGTACCACCATGGAGGTCTCCTGCACTTTTGCAAAAACATCGCCAGGATTAAGAATATCCCCCTGTTTTGCCAGAATCTCCACATCCCATAGCTTCCTGTCGTCTATGGAAATCAGGCCGATGCCTTCGGGAATGTATTTGAATCCTGAATCATATATTTTTGAAAGCGGCCTTTCAATGCCGTCAAAGATATTGCCTATAATTCCGGGACCCAGCTTGACCGAAAGGGGCCTTCCGGTGCCGATGACCTTTTCCCCCATCCTGAGGCCCGATGTTTCTTCGTATACCTGGATAGTGCCCCGGTCCTTTTCCAGGGAAATAACCTCGCCTATAAGCTTTTTTTCCCCTACCATCACCATTTCCCGCACCATGAAATCTTCCATCTTATCAGCTTTTACCACAGGACCGTTGATATATATGATATTACCCTGACTTGCCATTCTAACACCCCTCGCTAAGCCTTGAAGATAGGATTTCTCCCACCAGCTTGCGGCTTTCTTCTATGGTGGTGTTCACGGTGAAATCTATCTCCAGCCTGCCGTCGCCGCTTTTTGCAAAAACCCCACCTATCATGCTGTCATTGCTCTCTATTTTAAAGGTATTTTCATCCCTGAAAGACTTTATGGTGCTTGAAATAATTTCCCGGTGGTTCTCAAAATCATTCCTGCTGAAGATGTAATTCACAAAACTATCACCTGAAAACCTGACACTAACTTTTTTTATGGCTTCCTTTAAAAATTCTACGTATTCTGCCGTGTTCGTAAAAGCCCTGGCCCTTTCCTTGACTTCATCCATGATCCTTTCGGTAAATTCATGCCTCTTTTTCAGTACCGCCAGGTGCATGGTAGATTTTGCCTTGGAAATCATCTGCTGTTTTTTTATCTCGGCATCTTTTGCAGCATCATTCACCGCAGCCCTTTTTCTTTCTTCGTAATCCTTAATAATATCGGACTTCCGGGCTTCATAATAGTCCACAAGCTTTTTTTGTTTTTCCTGGAAATCATGTTCTATTCTCTCTATGAGCACCTTCGTGAAAAGGGAAATCTTGTCTTCAATAGTGGTGGACATGCTATTCACCTCAAATCTTAAGTCCTATGGATTCCCTTATATACCGGGTTAAAAAGTCGGGGGGCCGCCTTGAACCGTGCCTGTCAGGAATCTCGATTATTATAGGAAGGCTGCTGGAAAGTTTCATCTCATCCAGTTCCTGCTGCACCTTTTCCGCCAGCAGTTCGGTTATGAGCAAAATGCCTATATCCCGGCTTTCCTTTACTTTTTTTAATTCATTTAATACCTCTTCCCTGGTATGGACCACGACACCTTCCACCCCCGTCAGCCTCATGCCGGTCAGGGTATGGGTATTGTCGCTTATAAGAAAGACGTTCATACAAATCCCTCTACAGTCTGCCCAGGATCATTATGGAAACAATCAGCCCATAGATGGCTATACCTTCGGCCAGTCCCACGAATATAAGGGTTTTGCCAAGGATATTCGGGTCTTCGGACACCGCTCCCAATGCCGAAGAACCTACGGCGCCCACTGCGTAACCGGCGCCGATGGTGGCCAGACCCGTGGCAAGAGCTGCCGCAATAAATCCCATTCCTGACGCTGGATTTGCCGAAGATGCAGCGCTGGCAATGCCCGGCACCAGGAAGAACAGGAAAGCTGCCACCAGCACAGCATAAGATATTACACTGAACCTGACAAGTTTTTTAACCTTTCTGGCTTTTGCCTCATCTTTCATCAAGTATATATACAATCCTGCTGCCACGGTCAATCCCGATATGGCCATGGCTATAAACAATACTGCATACATGTTTATGACCCCCATTCAAAATTAATTATAAAGTGGCGAAAATATGCATCCCGATTTCCCGGGAAATTCTCCTGTTATGAAAGAAGCCAGGCCTCCCGGTGGCGGGTGTAATGCCCTTCAACTTTGCCGGCAGGTATTCCACGCCATCTCCCCGGAAATACTTGGTGAAGAGCTCGTAATATTCAAGCCTCAAGGCCTGGATGAACACTATCAGGCCTTCCAGACCGATAATTATAACGTTTCCTATCACCAGTACGGCTATATCTTCCCATGCGGCTCCCATCATGTCTCCCATGGTGGCGAAGGCTATATAGAGCCCTACATGGTTTAGAGCAAAAGCTCCCACCCTTATGAAGGATATGGTGTTGGACATCATGGAAAGTAGAGTCTCTATCACCCCAAAGCCCTCTTCGATATAGTAATCGGCGGGAGATTCCCTGTAAAGCTTATCCGCGTGGGTGAGTCTGCTCGCCAGGGGCTGTTTGAACACCATTAAGAGCAGAAGGCCTGCCATGGCGTAAACCAGTGCCGGCGAAATGCCGCTGTTAGTAAGGGCGGTATGTGAAACAGCGTACAGCAGTATCAGGTAAAAGGCAAGCCCCGCCGCACCATTTCTACCGAAAAGTCCTTCTTCCACATTCCTTTCCATACCGGAATTCATTATGTTGTATATATAACCGCCGATGATAAGGACAATACCGAAAACGACTGCTGCCACCAGCATGTAATTGATATTGGCCATGGGTCTTATGATGAGCGGCGGTATGATTTCCTCGGAACCGAAAACACTGCCGTAAATAAAACCGAAAATAGTGGAGGAGAGACCTATCCTGCTCAGCACGCCCCCCATGCTGGTCCTTTTCATGAAAAATTCCAGGACCAGGCCGGACAAAAGCAGTATAAGCCCCTGACCCACATCGCCAAACATAGCGCCGAAGAGCAGCATGTATGTCAGGCCGAAAAAGACCGTGGGGTCTTTCTCATTGTAAGCCGGGGTACCGTACATTTTCACCAGAGTTTCAAAAGGCCTGAAAAGTTTCGCGTTGCTGAGCTTTGTGGGCGGAGTTATACCCGGTCCGCTGTTGTTTATATCATCTACCAGAACAATTACATCTTCCTTAAATTGACTCTCCAGCTCACCTTTAAGATCTGACACACTGCTCACAGGCACAAAGCCAAACATGAAAAACAGCTTGTCACCCACGGCAAGATCAGATTTAAGTTCCTCGACCTTTTTCTCCATCTCAAGCCTGGAAAAGCCCTTTTCGAATTCCTTGGCGTATTTTATCCTGTAGTCTTCCAGGGATCTTTTGAGGGAGTCAATGACTTTCTGGTCTTCGTCTATGCTGTTTGTCAGGTCTTCCATCACCTTTGCGGCAGTCCCCGAATACCCGGTGGGCATTGCAAGAAGGGTGTGGTTTAATGAGCTAAAAATCTTTTCTACGGTTTCCTCCAGGCTTACCGGAGTTATGGAAGCCACTACGACATATTTGCCTTCCACCGCCACCTTTATAACCACCGCAGGTATGTTTTCGTAGTTCTTCTTGAGCTTGTCGTAATTTTCCCTGGATATCTTCAAAAGTCTGAAAGCCAGGTATTTCATATCGGTGAGGCGGCCTATGTCAAAACTATACTTCGTCAGGTATTTGAGGCTGTCGATGTACTCTCTTTTTTTCTCGATAGAACGCATTCTTTCATTTATTTCATCGTCAGTGGAATGCACTTTTTCATAGATATCTAAAAGCTGCTTCATAAAATCATCATAATCATAGTCCTGCCCGAGGTGTTCCAACCTTACCTGGGGCTTCAAGCCGAAAAGCTTTAGTAATGATGTTACCACCTCCTCATCATGCGAAAAATCCCTCTTTGAAGAATAGGGTTTGAGGAAAGGCAGTTCTTCCAGGGCCTCAATGTTTTTTTCGCTGGGGGGCAGGAAAAAATCGCTGGAATTCACCCTCACCAGGGCATTTATCATGTGCATGCTCCCGTTCAAAACCACCAGGCGGAGTACCCGGCTTAAAAGAGCATTTTTGCCTATAACCCCCACGATTTTCATCTTTTCTACTCCCATGAAAATCACCTCCTCGAACTTATGAAGCTTTTACAAGAAATTTCCTGGTCTCCTCCGGCGGCAATTCATACCTTATGCTTTCTATAATTGAAATGATATCTCTTATTTCAAATTCAAGAGACCACACATATCCGATGGTCTGTATGATACTCATGGGATATTTACGGGTCAGAGCCTTTAGTTTATAATATATATACCTGTTTATGCGCCTTTCCATGTATATATCCCTTGATATTTCTTCCTTTTTAAATAAAAAACCGTACCCGGAATCCATTGTCATCCGGTAGAGCTCATCAAGGTTTTTTGCATAGCACATGGCCTTTCTATCGGTAAAAGTCAGTTTGTCCCCGAAATTCATGGTATAGTTTAAAAGCTCTTCAGGTGACAGTCTGTAGAATTTCTTTCCCCGGTATATCCATTGAATATTGTAAAGATCGGCCACCATGCCTTCCCATTTTTTGAGCACTTCTCTGTCTTTTGCGGATATCTTTTGCCTCCTGTTTTGAATGATACTGAAATACCCCATGTCTAAAGCCATCTCGAATCTGAAGAGGTTTTCCCTTTTGCCGTCCAGCAGAGGTTTTAAAACTTCAAAGAACTCGGAGCCGTCCAGGGAATATATCAAGTTCTTGATGGTCGTAGATTTAAAAAGTTTTTCGGCCTCTGCTCGGCTGTACTTGCCTAAAAAAGTGAGGGGCTTTTCCATAGTTTCAGGTTTTTTACCGTTAAATATGGCCCGGGCTAAACTTTTCAAATCCTCTATCTCATACTTTATATAAAGGGAACGGACAAAGTCCCTGTAATCATCCCGGAAATAGTGCATCAATCTATCCATGTTTTTTATCATGTTGCGTTTCAGGATGTCTTCCAGGTCTCTTCTGCTGATATTATCGATGCGGATATCTCCAAGCAGCTTGCCGTAAGAAGTGTAATCTTTTAGATAGCGGGTCACATCGGCCACAGACTTCTTCTGCAGCATGTTCATGTAGTCTTCACGCTTTAAAAAATCTCCTTCCATTGCCCTTATCTTGGTATTTACGGCAGCATAAACGGTTACCTTATCCATGATTCTCCCTCTTGACATCAAAAATACGCTTTAGTATTTCATCGGTCATGTCTTTCCGGGACTTTTCAAACTCCCGCTCCATGTTCTCCAGGATTTCCCCGGTCTTTAAGTTTAGTTTCTCAACTTCCTGCTGCCCTTCCTGCAGTATTTTTTGTGCAATTTCTCTGGTTTCATCTTCTATCCTGCGTGTAAAATCCCTGATCATTTTCTGCTCTTCTTCTTTATACCGGCGCTCGATGTCTGCCAGTTGCTTTTCCCTTCCGGTACTTATCTCCGCAGCCCTGGCGTCAAGTTCCATGAGCCTTGCTATGGCCTGCTCTTCCAAAATATCACCTTCTTTGAGGTTTTGACGGCCGCTTCAACGGCCTTATGAGGCTTCGGGGTTTTAATTCCCCCTAAAGAGTTAAAAACCTGCCCGCAGGGGGACAGGCTGAAAAAATGAAATTTAATTCGCTTTTTCGAACTTATTCTTAAGTATATTACTGTTATGTTACAAAGGCAATTTTTATAAAAGTATAAATACAATAAAATAATGGCAAATAGCAGTAATATGGCATTTTGGCATACATATTCTTGAAAATCATTTCAATTGCTGTTAAATCCTAAATGGCATACAATATACATTATTTTTTAAAAAATTCTTTATAAAAATAAGCTGTTGAATAAAATTCAACAGCCCTGTCAACTACTCATTATGCGATTTTTTTCATACCCCGCGTGTTTTCGGCGGCATTTTAACATCCTGCAGACCCTTCCCGAAGCTGGCTTCCATTGCAGCGGCTATGGCTCCCTCCACAAAAGGCGCATCCGCGATAGCCGCCCTGGATCTCGTTGGCTCTTCAAGAGATTCTATGGCAACTTCGGTGCTCATGATCGAGCTTCCTAAATCCACTATCACAATCACTCCATCGCCCGTATCCGCTTTTCTTATCTTTTCTCCGATCAACACCGGATCGGTGCCCAGGCGGTTGTCACAGGTTCCGGCAGCAATTTCCATGATAACTTTTTCACCGGTCATTTGCTTTATCAATTCCAGAGTCCCTTCAGCAATTTTCGGGGTGTGGGATACCAGGACAATTCCGACCATTTAAACGCCTCCCTCTTAAATCTAACACCCTTTACCGGACATCTCTTTGATCTTTTCAATCGCCGCCTGTAACATCAAATAGCACGATGTGGCTCCGGGGTCCTGATGCCCTATACTCCTTTCTCCCAGGTAACTGGCCCTCCCCTTTTTTGCTATTATGCTTCGGGTGTACTCCACTCCCTCTTTTGCCGCATTAAGCGCTTTGTCCATAGCTGCTTTCTTATCGGTACAATCCTTTTCCTTCCTTAAAATTTCTACAGCGGGTTCCAGTGCGTCAATGATGGTTTTATCCCCCCGCTGCGCCTTTCCCCGATATTTTATGCCTTCCAGGGCCTGGTCCAGGATGGTTACAAAATCTTCAAAATCAAGACTCGACTTGCCCGCCACTGCCTGGCCTGCTTTCATAAAAGCGGTGCCGTATAGCGGCCCCGACGCTCCTCCCACTGTCGATACGAGTGTCATACCAACGGTTTTCAAAATCGTTCCGCAATCATCGATTTTCTGCGAATGTAGCTTTTCAAGAACCGCCGAAAATCCCTTCGACATGTTTATGCCGTGGTCCGCGTCCCCGATGGCCGAATCCAGTTCGGTCAAAAATTCGCGGTTTTCGCTGATTTTCCCCGCCACTGCTTCAAGTATTTTCACAAGTCCCGCTGTGTCTGTTGCCATTTGACAGGTCTCCTTTCGCAATATTGGTTGTGGTGTAAAAAGTCTTTAAAACTGTCTGAAAGCGGGGGTATCCGCCGGTGCATCCAGCAGGTTTTTCAATTCCTCGTCCAGTTTGAGCAGTGTTATCGAGGCGCCCGCCATTTCCAGTGAAGTCATGTATTCGCCGATGTATGTCCTGTGGACTTTAATCCCCTTTTCTTTTAAGATTTTGTTCACTTTATTGTTCATTATGAATTGTTCCATGATGGGAGTGGCTCCAAGGCCGTTTATCATGACCGCCACTTCGTCTCCGGGTTTGTATGGAAGATCTGTCAGTATTTTTGACATCAGGTGTTCCACTATTTCGTCGGCTTTCATGATCTTTGTCCGCATGGTGCCAGGTTCTCCGTGGATTCCCATGCCTATTTCCATTTCGTCTTCAGCTAAAGTAAAGGTGGGCTTTCCCGCAGCGGGCACCACGCACGGGGTCAGGGCCATTCCCATGCTTCTCACATTGGCGATGACCTTTTCTGCCACGGTTTTTACTTCCTCAAGGGTGCCGCCGGCCTGGGCCTTGGCTCCGGCGATCTTGTGCACGAACACGGTGCCCGCTATGCCTCTTCTGCCTGTGGTGTAAGTGCTGTTTTCCACCGCCACGTCGTCATTTACTACAACCTTGGCCACTTTGATGCCTTCCATCTCCGCCATTTCACCGGCCATTTCAAAGTTCATCACATCGCCGGTGTAATTTTTGATTATGAGCAGCACTCCGGCGCCGCCGTCCACCGCCTTAACAGCCTCGAATATCTGGTCCGGAGTAGGAGAGGTGAATACGGCTCCGGCAACGCCGGCATCCAGCATACCTTTGCCCACGAAACCGGCATGGGAAGGTTCATGGCCGCTTCCGCCGCCGGACACAAGGCCGACCTTGCCTTTGATTGGCGCGTCGGCTCTCACAATGACATTAAAACCTTCCAGCTTCCTCACGTATCCGGGAAACGCCGCCACCATCCCCTCAAGCATTTCTTCTACCACATGTTCGGGATTGTTGATGAGTTTTTTCATTTCAAGCCCTCCTTTAAAATAATAGATGTAAAATATATCAAGCAAGAATCGTGCCAGTTAAAAAAGGGCATTATAATGCCCTTTATTATCTATCGGCCTGGTAATTTTTATCAACCTGCGTCATTTGCCACTGCTCTGACTATGTCATAATTCTCATCCATGGCCGGAATAAAGCCGTTTATGATAGATCCGCCCCCGTTCATCTTTTCTTTTTTTGCTCTGTAAGCCATAAATCCGCTCTTCAGGCTGTCCACCACGCTTTTTTTCGATGTCTGGCCTTGCAGCTATACAGTCTTTCGGGATCGGATCGGTTTCGGCAAGAATTTTAAGTTTTTCTACCGCAAGCCCCCGCTTTTTTGCGTCGTCAAGGGCTTCGGAATAAGTAGCTCCCGCATCCACGGTCCCCTGCAGCACCGCTTCCACCACTCTGCTGTGAGTGCCCAGAAAAACTTTCTCCGAAAGGTCTCTATCCGGATCGATCCCCGCCTTTTTTAAAAGCATTCTCGGATACGCGTATCCCGAAGCCGACTTCGGGTCTACGAAGGCCAATTTCTTTCCCTTCAAATCTTTTATGGAAGAAATACCGGAACCCGGAACCGTTATTATATAACCCCTGTAGCTGGCGGCACCGTTCACCACGGGCGTCGCAATGGGAGTTATGTCGGCTTTATATCTGGCGTTGACGTATGCCAGGGGAGAAAACCAGCCCACATCCACTATTCCTTCTATAAGGCAATCGGCCAGAGCATTGTAATCCGCCGCAATCATAACCCTGAAGTTGAATCCAGCCGTCTCCCCCACGGCATTGATGGCCGGCAGGTACATGGCTTTTATTACATCGGGACTTAAAGCGGGATTTATTCCTATAATCAATTCATCCTTTTTTTTGAACTTCAGCGTGGTTTTCTGAAGAGCGTACACATTTTTTACGAGTTTTTCTGCTATGTCGAGCAGCATCCTGTTGTTCTGTTCCTGTTCTTTTATCAATTCCGTTACCTTACGGGTGGAGTCTGAAGTAGCCGCAGTCTCCCGGGCAAGAGAAGAAAAAATCTCGCTCAGGGAGCCCGCCGTCTTAGCCTGTCGGGATATGGATTCGAACAATTTTTCGTTTACACCGGCTATATCTTCGAACACCTTCACCGATTCATCCATGACGTTCCCGCTGAGCTGAGTCTTTTCTCTGACACCTTTCAATCTGGCGGCGCTTTCTCTGGAAATTGAGTGTGCCCGACTAATCCCTTCGTTGATTACGCCTGCGGTCTCCTGAATCTCGTGGGCTCTTGTACTGCTCATTTCCGCCAGCTTCCTTATCTCCGACGCCACTACGCCGAATCCCCTGCCGACCTCTCCCGCTCTTGCCGCCTCAATAGTCGCATTTATCGCCAGAAGATGTGTCTGACGGGCGATGCTCCTCACAAAGGTCACAAATCCTGCAACCTTATCTGTAAGCTCCAGGAGGCCGGCCACATCATTCGAAGATTTGTCCATTTCCTCCGAGACCCTGTCAATCAGGTTCTGAACTTCGGCGATAGCCTGACTTCCCTCCCTTATTTTCCCAAGGCTTTCTCTGGACTTATTCAATACCTCGAGAGCGCTCTCCTTTAGTCCTGAAGCAAATTTGGAAAGTTCCTCCAGGTCCGATGTGCCGGCAGTTAAACTATTACTGTTTTTCTGCGAATTGACGTTTATGCCTTCTATTATCTCTACCAATCTCCTGGATTTTTCAGAGTTCCTGTCGACTATCCAGTTTATTTCATGGGCGTCGTAACCCAGTTTCTCCCCAATAGGAAGTATGTCCTCAATCCCCGATATCCCCAAATCGACCGGCATGATACTACTCCTTTCTCCGTTTTACACCAAAAGGCCGTACTTTCTGGCTTTGGCCGCCACCGTCTTGTGAGTGAGCCCCAGGGCTTTTCCGGCGGCGTTAAAACTTTTATATTTCTTCAGGGCTAATTTTATAATTTCCTTCTCATATTCCTCAAAAGGAGCTATCTCTCCGTCGGAGTCGGGATTGACCAGGAATTGTTTGTCTTCTATGCTGATTCCTGTGACGTACGTCGGAAGATCGTCTATGTCTATTACGTTATCGTCGGTGAGATTTATGGCTCGTTCAATGACGTTCTCCAGTTCCCTCACATTTCCCGGCCAATCATAACCCAGCAAATATTTCATGGCCCGGCGGGTTATGGCTGTAACGTCCTTTTCCAGCTCACGGCTCAGCTTGTTTAAAAAATGTTCGGCCAGGTCCGGTATGTCTTCTTTTCTTTTTCTCAGCGGCGGAAGCACAATCGGCACCACGTTCAGCCTGTAGTAAAGGTCCTCTCTGAATGCTCCGCTTTTGACCATTTCTTCCAGGTTTCTGTTTGTGGCGGCTATGACCCTTACATCCACTTTTATCGTCTGGGTGCCCCCGACTCTCTCGAATTCCCTTTCCTGTAATATCCTCAAAAGCTTTGCCTGCATTTCCACGTTCATTTCTCCGATTTCATCAAGAAAAACAGTGCCGCCGTTGGCCAGTTCAAATCTCCCCAGCTTCTGATAGATGGCTCCCGTGAATGAACCCTTCTCATGGCCGAAAAGTTCGCTTTCCAGGAGAGGCGAAGGTATGGCGGGGCAGTTCACCCGAACAAAAGGTTTATCCTTCCTTCGACTGGCATAATGAATGGCTCTAGCGATGAGTTCCTTTCCGGTGCCGCTTTCCCCGCGGATCAAAACTGTGGAATGGGTCTCGGCAGCCTTGGACGCGATGGCCAGCGCATCCTGCAGACGCCCGCTTCTACCAACTATGGGCTCAAAAGCACTGTCAAGCTTCTGGGTCCGTTTTAATTCCTCTTCAAGGTATTCGGCTTTTGCCACCGCTTCGTTTATCAAATCGATCCTGGCTTTTAATTCTTTAAATTCATCCAGTTTGTCTATAAGCCTTTCAATCTGAAGGATATCCTGAAATACTATAACGGCTCCCAGTATTTCATTGTTGATGATTATCGGAGTGATATCGGTAACCACTGCGGATTTCCCTATGACCTTTTTGCTGCCCAGCTCGTCCCTTCCATCCCGCAGTATGTTTTGCATTTTTATTCCGGGAATGATATTTTCTATTTTTTCACCGATTACCTCATGGCTCTTGAATCCGGTAATCTCTTCAGCCGCACGGTTAAACATCGTAATGCAGCCCTTTTTATTTACCACTATAAGGCCGTCGGCAATACTCTGAAAGATTGTGTCCGAAGTTAAAGCATTTTCCTCCAGGATGTTATCCATTTTTTCAATCTCTTCACTGTTTTTTGGCGAAAAATCGCTTTGCAGCAGCCTGTCAAAACAATCTACAGCTTCAACCACCCTGCTGCCCTTTGCCACTATCGTTACTTTTTCTCCGAATTTTAAATTGAGGGAATGGAGGGCCATGAGAGCGGTAGCCGGAACTTCCCTTCCGTACCGGTTGCGTATATATATATTGGTGCCCCAGTTGTGTTCTATCTCATGCGCCTTCTGGACCATCATAGCCGCCGCCCTTATGTGCAGACCTTTTGGATGACAGAATACCACTTCTCTTTGAAGCAAGCTCCTCACCCCTAACATGAGATGGCCTTGAAATTATTCAGTCCAGCTTCTCGAGGCTACTACATCCACTCCGGTACCCGCCACATCTTTTAAAACTACGTCGCCCATCTTCACAGGTATGGCAACTGATACGCTTTTAAGTTCTTTCATGGCTTCTTTCAACAGAGACTTCGGAATCGGAGCCCGTGTGCGGACAGGCAAAACATGAGCGCCCTTTGCCTTTAACCTGACCGTTGTTGTCAGAATTCTCTTCGGCGACGTCACTTCGTCTTTTACATATTGAAGGCTCCGCCTGCAGCGATAACCGCTCAGGTTCAGAATATTTCCATTTTCAATCTCCACCTCTATTCGGCATCCTACTGGACATATTATGCATGTCACATTTTTTTTATCGCTCATCGGAAGCACCTTCTTCCTGAAGGATAAATTTCAGATGGCCGGCAGCTTTTGATATTTCAGATTTGTTAAGTTCAATATTTATCATTTCGCTGGGTTTCACATATGAAAGCATCCTGGTTTTTATAGTTCCGTTTTCGGATTGAATTGAAAGTCTGGCTTTTTTCATGGGTTTTATGCTTCTCATGAAAAAGTTCTGTTTTTCATCGAGCATTTTTTCTACGCCGACAGCGTGCGGAAGAACATATCTCAGGCCTTCGCCCGCTATGACGGACATCTTCCGGCACGGCCCATCTTTTTCTTTCAGGTACTGGGCGGCTCCTCTGGCCGCAAATTTTGCTTCCATCGTTACAAAGTCCACCAAATCATGAACGTGCAACACATTGCCGCAGGCAAAAATCCCCTCGCAGGAGGTTTCCATCCTTTGATTCACCATCGGCCCCTGGGTGTTAGCATCAAAATCGGCGCCGGTCATCTTTGTGAGTTCATTTTCGGGTATCAATCCCACCGATAGCAGCAGGGTGTCGCAGGATATGAATTCCGCAGTCGACAGGATCGGTTTCAGGTTTTCATCGACCTTCGCTACGGTAACTCCCTCCACTCTTTTTTTGCCATGGATATCTATTACAGTATGGCTCAGCCTGAGTGGTATTCCATAATCTTCCAGGCACTGTACCACGTTTCTGGTCAGGCCGTTGGAATAGGGCATTATTTCAAGGACGCATTTTACTCTGGCTCCTTCCAGCGTAAACCTTCTCGCCATGATGAGGCCGATGTCTCCCGAACCCAGAATTACTACCTCTTTTCCCGGCATGTAACCTTCAATGTTCACATATCTCTGGGCCGTCCCGGCGGTGAAGATTCCCGCGGGCCTGAATCCCGGGATGTTAAGGGCTCCCCGGGTGCGTTCACGGCAACCCATGGCCAGGATCACCGCTTTTGCCTGAATCTCCAGAACGCCTTTTTCGCTATTTACGGCAAATATTCTTTTGTCCGGCGTGATTTCAATCACCATTGTATCCAGCAAAACTTCAATTCCGGCGTTATCCAGCCTATCGATGAATCTCTGGGCGTACTCCGGCCCCGTGAGTTCTTCTTTGAATACGTGCAGCCCGAAACCGTTGTGTATGCACTGCTGCAGTATGCCCCCGAGGCCTGAATCCCTTTCGACTATCATAACATCCTTTACGCCCTGTTCAGCGGCCTCCAGAGCCGCGGCAAGCCCCGCCGGACCGCCGCCGATTATTACCAAATCCTTATAAAGCATTTGTCGCACCGCCTTTCCAGCTGAGGCTTTCAACTTCTACAGTGTTTAAATATTCATCCATGTCCTTTTCTGCAATAAATTCTTTATAGCCACCTTTTAAAATCTCCGAGCCCGGGCCGCACTTGGTCACCTGCAGGGGATCTATCTTAAGCTCCCTCGCCAGGATAGACAGCACTCTGGATGAGCAGAAGCCTCCCTGACACCTTCCCATGCCGGCTCTGGTCCGCCGCTTGATTCCATCCAGACTTTTCGCCCCCAGCGGCCTTCTTATGGCATCCACTATTTCCGCTTCCGTCACGGTTTCACAGCGGCATATCACATGACCGAAGGCGGGGTTTTCTTCTATCAGCTTCTGCCGCGTCAAATTGTCCATTTCCCGGAAGCGATACTTTCTGGGTCGTGTCGGTACAAAACCCGGTTTTTCTCTTAAATCCATACCTTCTTCCTTCAGAATCTCGATTACGGTTTCCGCTATAGCCGGAGCCGAAGTGAATCCCGGCGACTGGATCCCGCCCACATTGACAAAGCCCTTTACCTTTCTGGACGCTTCAATAATAAAGTCGTTGGTATTGGAAACGGCCCGAAGTCCCGCAAAAGAAGTTATCACTCCCGACAGAGGCAGCTCGGGGACAAGCTTTTTCCCTCCCTCGATAATCTCTTCGATGCCTTCCCGGGTCACGCCAACATCGGTTTTGTCTCTGATATCGTTGGAATTGGGGCCTATGAAAATGTTTCCGTCCACCGTGGGACATACCAGAATGCCCTTGGATATTTCCGAAGGGGTGGGGAATATGACTTTCTTTATGAGGGAACCGAATTTTTTATCAAATATGAGATATTCTCCTTTTCGGGGAGTAATTGTATATTCTTCCGCTCCGGCCATTTTTGAAATTTCATCGGAGAAAAGGCCCGCGGCATTTATTACAAACCGTGTTTTTACAAAATCATGCGGGGTTTTTACAATAAAGCCGCCGTCTTCCGCCGCAATTTCGATCACGGGAGAATTGAACCTGAATTCCACGCCGTTTATAGCGGCATTTTCCGCCAGAGCTATAGTAAATTCGTAGGGGCATACAATTCCCGCCGTGGGGGCATAAAGCGCCGCTTTTACTTTTGTGTTCAGATTGGGCTCCATTTTCATCAACTCGTCATGCCCTATGATCTCAAGGCCCGGAACGCCATTTACCCTGCCCTGATTCAGCAATTTCTCAAGGATCTTGATTTCACCGTCTTCAACGGCCACCACCAGTGAACCATTGTTTATATACGGCACATCCAGCTCGTCGCAAATTCCGGGGAATAAGACATTTCCCCTCACATTCATCTTCGCCTTCCAGGTGCCCGGCTTGGCGTCAAATCCCGCATGGATGACAGCACTGTTGGCCTTGCTGGTACCGCAGGCTACGTCCTCCTCTTTTTCCAGCAGTATAACCTTTATATCATACCTTGACAGTTCTCTTGCTATCATGCAGCCCGTCACGCCGCCGCCGATAATTACCGCATCATACATTAAAATCCCTCCTAAAAAAAGGAAAACCACACCCCTTCAAAGAGTGTGGTTCTCCTCATCTCCTCCACGCATCTTTCTTCAATACTTTGATATAAAAACTTTCAGCAGGTTGGTGCTGTGGTTTTTTAGCAAGCGACTTGTGCAGCACCGCAAACAGCACCCGGCGCTGCGAGGGTAACCGGACAGCAGCATGAAACCAGCGGCAGATTAAAGTGACATATAACAGTATAAACACACTTTTAAATATAAAGAGTTTCTTATAACATTTTTAGTTCCGTGCCGCATTTGCAATGCTGCTAGTCCGGTCCGAAGCAAGCCGCGGTGCTGTCGGTGCGAACTTTGGAGCGAGCAAAAAACCACAGCACCAGCAAAAGATAATTAAAGTTTTTAGCCGCTTATTCCTTTTCCCATTCCATAGCCCTCTTGACGGCTTTTTTCCATCCGCTGTAGAGACTGTTGCGTTTGCCCTCATCCATGTCCGGTTTAAAGACTCTGTCGATCTGCCACTTGGCGGCAATTTCTTCCCTGCTTCCCCAGTATCCCGTGGCAAGACCCGCGAGATAAGCCGCACCCAGCGCCGTGGTCTCGATTACTTTAGGCCTTGAAACCGGAACTCCCAGTATGTCGGACTGGAACTGCATCAGGAAGTTGTTGGCAACGGCTCCTCCGTCCACCTTCAGGTTGGTAAGGGTTATGCCGGAATCCTTCTGCATGGCTTCCAGAACGTCCCGGGTCTGATAGGTAATTGATTCAAGAGCTGCCCTGATGATATGTTCTCTCTTGGCGCCTCTGGTGAGGCCTACTATGGTGCCACGGGCGTACATATCCCAGTATGGCGCACCCAGGCCCACAAAAGCGGGAACCAGATATACGCCGTTGTTGTCGTCCACCTTTGTGGCGTATTCTTCGCTCTGAGCAGAATTGTCTATGATCCTGAGCTCATCCCGCAGCCACTGGACTACGGCTCCGGCAATAAATATGCTTCCTTCCAGAGCGTATTCGACCTTTCCGTCAACTCCCCACGCAATCGTCGTCAGAAGACCGCTCTTGGATTCCACCGCCTTTTCGCCGGTGTTCATGAGCATGAAGCAGCCGGTGCCATAGGTGTTCTTGGCCATACCGGCGCTGTAGCACGCCTGGCCGAACAGTGCCGCCTGCTGATCGCCCGCATCCCCGGCGATGGGAACTTCGGCGCCGAATACCTCTTTGCTGGTTTTGCCGTAAATATGGCTTGAAGGTTTGGGTTCCGGCAGCATCGCTTTCGGTATGTTTAATTCCTTTAATATATCCTCATCCCATTCCAGCTTATGAATGTTGAAGAGCATGGTGCGGGAAGCGTTGCTGTAATCGGTAACGTGAACCTTACCTCCGGTCAGGTTCCAGATTAGCCATGTATCCACGTTTCCAAAAATTACTTCGCCCTTTTCAGCCTTTTCCCTTACCCCCTCCACATTGTCGAGGATCCATTTCACCTTGGTGCCGGAAAAATATGCATCCACTACCAGACCGGTCTTCTTGCGGATGGTTTCGGCAAGGCCCTTGTTCTTCAGGTCATCGCAAATGGGAGCTGTCCTGCGGCACTGCCACACTATGGCATTGTATACCGGTTTGCCGGTGTTTTTATCCCATACTATGGTGGTTTCCCTCTGATTGGTGATGCCGATTGCGGCGATATCTTCGGGCGAAATGCCGGCTTTTTCCAGGACTTCTTTCGCTACGCCTATCTGAGTCCCCCAGATTTCCATCGGATCGTGTTCCACCCAGCCGGGTTTGGGGTAAATCTGGGTGAACTCCTTGTTGGCCACGCTTACAATCGAACCGTTTTCGTCGAAAATGATCGCCCGCGAACTGGTGGTTCCCTGATCAAGGGCCATGACATACTTTGCCATGTAAACAAACCTCCCCTTTAATTTTACTTAAGATTTTTATTTATTGCAATCCACGAGGGCAAGAACAATTCTTAGAAACCGGAGCCAGGGAAATTAAGCCTTCATGGATTTGTCGGCCTTAAGGCTCTCCTCCATCTTCTTCGGCAGGAAGGGCGAAACAAGGTAGTCGTAAGCATAAGCGCCGAGCGGACCGCCTATCAATGGGCCTACTATTGGTACCAGCAGCCAGTAGCTGCCCGAGAATGCTCCCTGATCGCCAATCATGGCCGCAAACAATCTGGGACCGAAGTCACGGGCCGGATTTATGGCATATCCGGTAGGTCCGCCCAGAGAAAGGCCTATGGAATATACCGCAAAACCCACCAGCAGCGGCCACAGATTGGCACCGGGGCCCAGATTGTATACGCTGTCAACAATAGCGTATATGAAGAGTACCAGGAAAAATGTGCCAGCGATTTCAGCAAAGATGCTGTTTCCAATACTGTATGCATCGTTGGCGGCACCGGTATAAAATATGTTCATATATCCGTCTTTTATGAAGTTTCCAAGATATATTTTGTGGATAATAAAAGCTCCGACAAAAGCTCCCAGCACCTGGGCAATCCAGTATCCTATAGCTTTACCGAAATTCATTCCACGGCGCAACACAGCCGCCAGAGTCACTGCGGGATTAAGATGGGCGCCGGTTATTCCGCCCGCCACGTAAACCGCCATGGTCACCGCAAAAGCCCAGCCCACATTTATGGTATTCCAGTCATAGCCTGCACCGGTCTTGAAAATACCGAAGCCGTTAAGTCGCGGAGCAAAAATGACGTTTGCAACAACACCGCAGCCGAAAATGATAAGGATTGCAGTTCCGAAGAACTCTGCCCAGAGTTCCTGCATTAAAGTGTCCCTTTTCATTTATAAATCCCCCTTTTGCTTTTAATTGATTTTCCATAATAACGTAAGATATCAATCCTTTTCAAAAATCCGATAAATTATTCTGCAGGTTTGGCCGATCCCTCCCCTTCCAGTTTATTTGTGTAGACAACAGTATAAACTCACCTCCTTTTGCCCAAATTAAAAATCCTCCCCACGCAAATAGTAAATACACTATCTGCCCGAGGAGGACTTTCTCCTTTTCTCCAAGTCCTCGTATGGGATCTCATCCCACAATCCCTCTTTGCTGACCGACACCGCCAGAGCTCCTTCCTTCAGCGCCGCCTTCACTTCATCCAGAGTTTCAATAAGGCCGCCCGCTATTACCGGATAATGCACTTCGCTATGAATCTTGTTAATTATTTTTGGTATAACACCAGGCAGTATCTCAACAGCATCGGGGTCCACCTGGTTTATGGATTTTTCGGCGGTATCCTTTGCCAGACTGTCGAGGATGAACACTCTTTGAATTGTAAATATCCCTTCGCTTTTGGCGCTGCTTATAAGATTTCCCCTGGTAGTAATGATTCCGTCGGGTTTGACTTCCTCCGCAATGTACTTGATTCCCATGCCGTCCTTACTTATGCCTTCGAGGAGGTCAAGATGGACGAAAGCACGTTTTCCGGCCTTTTTAATGTGTGTCACCGCATATTTAATGTTCAATATGTTGCCCGTCAGAAGAAAGAGACAGCGAAGAGGCTTTTCTAAGGCTGCATCGACCTTTTCTATATCCCTTATTGCAGCTATAATGGGACATTTTTTTATATCCGATAAAACATCCCCCAAACAATCACCTTCTGATACGAATTTTCAAATTATGAATCTGATATATATTTTTATAATGAGTGTGTAATTGGATATTTCTTAAATTTTTATATTGCAAGATACATGCCATGATAAGAAGCCTGTATTTATTTGAGATTTCCATGCCTGCCTGGTAAAAAATATCAATAGTCATAAATTCGACATTGATATTTTGATATATTTTACCCGGTATGCAGCATCCTTTCACAAGAATTAACCTGTCTTGCTTTTCCGGCCAATCTTATTCTCAGTCCCCGAAATGAGCCTTTTTATATTGCTTCTGTGCCGCCAGACGCCCATAGCGGCGAGTGCCAATCCAAAATATAAAAATTTTGCTGGATAATTAAATATGATAAGTAATATAGGAAATAAAACCGCACCTGTAATAGATCCGAGGGATACAAACCTGAAAAGAATGATTACAACAACACCGGCAATAAGAACCCACAATGCGACAGCAGGAGAAATTCCCAGCACCACTCCCAAACTGGTGGCTATCCCCTTTCCACCGTTGAACTTTAAAAAGACAGACCAATCGTGCCCCACAACCACCGCCAGCCCGCACAAAAGAGCCAGATTCTCACCGCCGATATAGCGGGCCAGCAGCACCACAAGAAGGCCTTTCAATAGGTCCATGATAAAAACAACTGCGGCCGGTTTTGCTCCGAGCACCCGGAGAACATTGGTGGAACCGGGATTTTTGCTGCCGTACTGGCGTATGTCAACTTTGTAAATATTTTTAGAGACCAAATAAGCCGTTGATATTGACCCGATAAAGTAACTTGCTATGAGGGATATAATATACTTTGCCATCGCCCTCACCTTTTGTAATATTAATTTATTTTTAGAATTCTGGTAATATTATATCCCTTTTGCCGTCGACAGTCAACCGAAAAAATGTCAGGACAAAACTTCCACCTGCATTGCTTCATTTACCAATATATTATAAGCATCATCACCGCTAAGGTTTGCTATAATTTTTTCTTCAAGACCTAATGAATCTCTCAACCACTTGAATGGCCCATCTGCAGCAAGGGTACATCCGATAATATTCCATTCTCCCGGTACGCCTCCTCTGAACAGTTGTAATGAACCTCCGGGATTCCTGCCAGAACGGTAACAACCCCGTAAAATAATACGGGGTTGTTATCATTATATATTCTTCCTTATATGTTTTTAAATTTAGACTGTTGCAAACAATAATATTCCTCCCAGGATGCCGCCAAGAATTCCGGTGAGTATGACTTCCCAGTTAAACTTCTTGCCCGCAAATAAATCCGCCACGAACAATCCCCAGAAGCAGGTTAAAGCCTGGTCGCTCCATGGCCCCGGCAGGTTACCGCTCATCTGGGGCTCATAAAGCAACCCAATTCCGTGGTTTAAAAGCCACACTGTACCTACCACAAACAAACCTGCCAATAATCCGCCGAGAGTCTTGTATTCTTCCGCCAGTTTGCCCCATATTATTCCAACAGCAATCGGAAATATAGCGGCTCCAAAAATGGTAGTTATTGCATGCTGCCAGGTCCACATCTATACATCACTCCTTCTGTATTTGTAGAGCAAGAATCCACCGATGGTGGCCCCTACAAGTTCCAGTATTATAGTGGGGAAGGCACCAGCTATGTTTGCCCCATGAAATACACCGTATGCCACTCTCACCAGACCTTTGTCAACAGTAAGCTGGACATTGCCACCTAAAAAAGATGAAAGCCATATGGGCAACGCCATATCCACCCATGCTCCGTCATTTTTATTTGGCATGGCGTTGAGATAATGGTTTACCCACCATCCTGTTGTAATGATGATACCTGCTGCCAGCCAGCCTCCAAGCCAGCTCCAGCGCGCCAGGGATGACGGCCAGATGGTGAAAACACCGTATCCGGCAAAGGCTCCTGTGCATGCGCCCAAAAATATACGGTTCCAGTTCATATGTTTTTTAACCTCCTTTTTATGATCTACCGGCCGTTTCGTAAATTTTATATGCGGAACGGCCGGATTTGATATATTTTTAAATATATTTAAATTTTTATATACAAAATTTATTCAATTATTAGTTCTTTAAAATAAGCCTCAATTTCGTCTATGATTTCTGGAGCCCTTCTCGTACCTAACCGAGTTGCACCTGCAGCTAAAGCCATAATGGTCAACTGCGCCGAGTTATAGCTGCCATAACCAGAAAACTTTACACCTACGTTGTAAGGTACAGAAGATCGCATGATTTTTACATGCTTGATAGAAGGATTGCCACCGCGGCCTGTAGATGTTTTGACAAAATCAACACCAGCATTTACAGCACACTCACAGGCTGCTTTAACCTCATCATCGGTAAGCATGGCAACTTCTAAAATAGCCTTTACCTCGATACCCGCCTCATGACCTACTTTTACCACTTCTGCTATATCACTGGTGTATAAGTCGTAGTCTGTATCCTTCAACCTGCCGATGAAAGTAAGGACCTCCTTAAGATTCTTATTGAACTAATAACTTTGGTATGACACCGATCTCTCTCATCTTATCCAGGGAGTCGACTATTTCCGGTGCCGCACGGGTTCCGATACGGTCAGCGCCTGCCATGATAAACACATAGGCATTCTGCGGCCGGGGGAATTTGACGCCGGCCACTTTCAGTTTTACACCAGTGCCCGCAAGGGTGTCTCGCATAAGCAAGAACTGTTCAAGACTGGGGCCTTCAAACTGGCCAGAAGACGTTTTGGCAAACTGAATACCGCATTCGGCTATGAGTTTACATGCTGCCACTATATCTTCATCTTTCAGGAAATTGACCTCCAAAATGCACTTGGTAACCGCACTGCCTGCAGCATTTTTAAAATCTTTTAGTTCCTGTCTTATAACATCATATCTTTTATCCATTAAAGCACCGATGTTCATGACCATATCTACCGCTGTGCATCCCCGGCGTACTGCATCTTCTGTCTCGAAAGCTTTGA
Source organism: Biomaibacter acetigenes (assembly GCF_003691585.1). Classification (GTDB taxonomy): domain Bacteria; phylum Bacillota; class Thermosediminibacteria; order Thermosediminibacterales; family Tepidanaerobacteraceae; genus Biomaibacter; species Biomaibacter acetigenes. Next base: position 2,910,596 of record NZ_CP033169.1, read on the forward strand.
CAGTTGATGGTGCACTTCCAAAAGGAAAGGCTATGCCTGTACCTATTTCCACATCAGTTACTGCCAATTCCTCTTTTATTATGGGTGTCCAGTAAGCACTGGAACTATAGAAGGCCGCAAAACCATACTGGCGGGTCAACGCACACCCCCTGCGGATATCTTCTTCCCTAGTATTTTTCGGAAGTACAGAAAAGTCAAAAAGCTTTGCCACTGCTTTTTTATCCATTTTGGAAAGATCAACCATGATTCGCATCTCCTTTCTTTGTAGCTTATCTTTAATTTAATTTATGGGTATTTACCTTCTTCCATTATTCCAGCTATTAAGAATCTCTTTATTAGTCGGACGAAGTTTTTGTTTCCTGTTGGATAGCACAGGAATTTCATCATCCATTAATGGTCGACGTTGTCAAAGAATCCTCTGATGTCTGTATCTACTACGAAGTTGGTTTTGTCGGCCATATTCCTTCTGATAGAGCCAACAGAGTCTCCCGGGTTACCTTGTTAGGGCAATATCCAGCGTGTCAAGGTCTCCGACCACGGGAAAGCTAAGACAGTCTTATCATCCCGATTGTTCTAGTATTACACTTTCTAGCAGCATCGACCTTCACGTTTGGTGATTTCGTGGACCACTCTCTTCAAATTTCGCTTTCGGTCCGCTGTATCGCTGTCCTACGCTTATATCCCAGCAGTTGCCTGGCACACTCCAAAGACTAGTTGTTAGCTGTTGGTTAGACATTACTAGATGAATATTTCACTCACTATCTATACACTGCCTTGCCCGGTAGCAGCAACGGCCCGGCACCAAACCGTTCAACTTACCGCTATAAAGTCAACCTGCATTTCGCATGGTACCTTTAGCCGTTGCATGCTACTTTTATGACTTTCTACATCAAAATGTCAAATATTATTTTGTAAATTAACTATTTTATTATATGCGCCTTTTTCTGTTATTCCCTGATATACAGAATCATATATCTCATAAAGCTCATCATATACTTTTTTATTCTCGCTATTTGGTTGATATTCCCCTGTTACATGTATCATATTTTCTGCAGCTTCATATATATCTTTGAATATACCAACTCCTATACCTGCTAACATAGCAACACCTAAAGAAGCATTTTCAGAAGTCTGTACAGTTTGAACCGGCCTACCATAAACATCAGCTTGAATCTGATTCCATATTTTAGATTTTGTACCACCACCAGCTATCCTCAATTGTTCTATTTTTATTCCTGCCTTTTCTTCTGCTTTAATCATATCTTTAATTTCTAGGCAAATTCCTTCCATTACCGCTCTGGCTATGTCCGCTTTTGTGTGGTTAAAAGATAATCCAAAGAGAACTCCTCTTGCATTTTCATTATTTCGTGGGCTTCCTGCTGATGCCAGATGTGGTATAAATAATAACCCCTTTGAGCCGCATTTACTCAAATCTACTTCTTTATCGATAATTTGATATGCATTTTCCTTTGTTAATCTTCCAATCGCTATCTCTAAATCACAAAATGTATCTCTAAACCATTGAGACTGCTTGCTGCAGCCAAAGATGCGCCTTCCATTGTCCATTTATTAGTACCTACATTTCCCATAACTACCATTTTCCCATCAGGATCTCTAACAGGTTTCGGCGAAAAGGCGATACAAGTTCCATATGTCCCCAAAATGGTACCCGCCATTCCTTCTTTAATAACACCTAAACCTAAAACCGAAGCGTTTACATCCATAGCTCCAACACAAATGGGTGTACCTTCTGCTATTCCAGTTAATTCCGATAATTTTTTACTTACTTTACCAACAATGGTACCGCCAGCCACTATCTTAGGCAATTTTTCTTTTGTTATTTCAAATATATTCATTATTTTTTCACTATATTTTCCATTATCCACATCAAAAAAGCCATATCTAGAAGCTGATGAAATGTCAGCATAATGATCTTCGACTCCAAATGCTGTTAAAAAATAATCCTGATGTACAGCAAAGCATGCAGTCTTTTCATAATTTTCTTTTTCATATTCTTTGATCCATAATATTTTTGAAATAGAATAAGTTGGCGTACAGAAAGGTATACCTGTAATTTTATAATATTCTTCGGCAGATATTTTTCCTCTCATTTTATCAAACATCAATTTTCCTCTTTCATCCTGCCACCCGATACATGGTCTTACAATTTTATTGTCTTTATCTACTGGAACAAAGGCTGCACCCTGTGTTGATAAGCCTATTCCCGCAATTTCCTCCGGTTTAATCCCCGATTTGCTTATTGTTTCTTTGCATGAATTATATAAAACTTTTGCCATTTCTTCACAATTCTGTTCGTACCAGCCGGGTTTTGGTGAATAAACTGGGTATTCAGAACCGCTGCTTGCAATTAAATTTCCTTTTAAATCAAAAATACATGCGCGTCCGCTGGTGGTTCCAGCATCAATCGCTAGTAAATACTTATTTGCCATAAAAATCACCTTTCTTTTATTTAATTATATTTATTTATTGACTTATTACCCATCCACCGTCAATTATTAAATTTTGACCTGTTATTCCATTAGATTTTTCCGAAGCCAAAAATAATGCTATATTAGCTACTTCCTGCATTTCTATAAATCTTCCCAATGGGACTCTATTTTTTAACCATTCCATCCATAAAGGATTTTCAAGGTTATGCGAAGTCATTGGAGTTAAAACATAACCAGGAGAAATAGCATTAACATATATTGGTATTTTTGCAAGACTTACAGCAAAACTTTTTGTCATTGCTACTAATCCCGCTTTTGTTACACTATATCCTAAGTGCGTTTCATCAGCAATTACACTTCTGGCTGAAGCAATATTTATTATCCTTCCATAATTTTGTTTTTTCATTAATTTACAAACTTCTTTAGAAAAAAAGTAAGCGGCTTTTAAATTGATTGAATTGATCAAATCCCATTGTTCTTCTGTTAGTGCATCCACATCAGCTCGAATAGATATTCCGGCATTATTCACTAAAATATCTATCTGACCATAATATTTAATAATTTTATTTACTGCCATTTCTATATTATTTACGATAGAAATATCTGCCTGAATAAAAATGCTATCTGAATATTTTTTTAATTCTTCAATTGTTTTATTTCCTTCTTCTTTTTTTATATCAATAATTGCTACTTTACTTCCTTCATTTGCATATGTTAGTGCTATTTGTTTTCCTATTCCACTAGCGCCACCTGTAACAATACTTACTTTATCTTTTAATTCCATTTCCCTAAAAACTACTCCCTTCTTTTTTAACTGGTATCCCACTCAACTCACATTTGCTAAACCTAAATGGGTTGAGTTTGATACTTCTTTTGAAAATTATTTTTAATTCGCATATCAAAGTTTAAATAATTGCGATAATTCATCTACTATCCATGGTGCGTTTCTTGTGCCTATCCTTTCAGCCCCAGCTAAAATGCAACCTAATGCTACCATAGGTGTCCAGAAGTTGCCTGTGCCAGCAACTTTTACTTTTATATGGGGAGGCGAGCTTTCACGCATTAGTTTAACCTGCTTCAGGGTAGGTCCTCCATGTCTGCCAGTGGAAGATTTTACCCAATCGGCTCCTGCTTCTGCCGCTAATTGACAGGCAATTTTAATTTCTTCATCCGTCAATAATTGCACTTCCAATATTGCTTTACATTCCACTCCAGCATCATGTGCAACTTTTGCAACTTCCGCAATGTCATTTTTGTAATATTTATAATCCTTGCTTTTTAATTTTCCTACACTGGTCACCATATCGATAACCCATGGTTTATCTTTAAGAATACTTGCTGCATATTCAGCTTCGGCAACTTTTAAGTTGGTAGGGTTAGTTCCAAAAGGAAAACTTACGACATATCCCGTTTCTATACCAGTTCCTTCTAGTTCTCTAGCCACTACTGGTACCCAGATCGGGTTGACATGAAACCCTTTAAAATTATATTTTTTCGAGATTTCGCAGCATTTTAAAATTTCTTCCTCTGATACATCTGGATTCAAGGAAGAAAAGTCCATCATCTGCGCCAGTTTTTCTCTTGTAAGTTCAACATTGCCAATTTTCATGCAAAAGATTCCTCCTTTCTTAACTTTTAATAAAAAATTGTTTCGATTATGCCCTATCTTATAAAAGATTTAATTTTAATATCACCTCCTCTGCTTTTTGATGTTGCAAATTTTGTACCAAAACTAAAAATAAATTAAGTAATAGTTTTAGCAGGCGACTTACGTTATGAACAAAATTCTGCCAATGCATTTTTGCAAATCTATCTTGAACTAATGATGCATAATTGCAGACGACTTCAATAAATTTCATAAATTATAACAACTTAACGACAGGAGCATTTATCGGAACTTCTAATCTATTTGCTATAACTGGGCATTTTGCCAATAAAATTTCTATGACAGGAATATTTACGTCATATGTTGAAAAACATTCATAATTTGCCATTCCTTTTGAGATGATAATAGAGTCTTCAGCAAATTTTGTCTTAAAAATTTATCAAGCTTACAAATATCATTAATAAAAAATCTGTTATTAAAAATCTCTATAATTCTTGATTTACAATCATCCAGTGAATCACAAAATCTATTAAATTGCCGGCGGCAGATAAAAGGCATAGATCTTCTATGGAAAAGGCCGTTCTTTCTTTCTTAATTTCGCTTAAAAGATTATTTGCTATAATATTGCTTTTTTCTCTTATGTGATAGTAAGGGTCTTTACATTTTAACCTTTTACAAATATATTTTTGCATATATGTGCTAACTGCAGCTGGTACATTTTTCTGTTTTGCAAATTCTGATAATAGATTCAATGCATCCGACATAATTTCCATCCGTCCGGATTCTTCGGCTATTTTTATAGTTCTAATAATTTGTTGCAATTGGCAGTTAATACAGTCTATTTCCATATTCATGTGATATCTCCCCCTCTTTATATTAAAGACCCTTCGAAAGAAGGGTCACGGCTCCAGTTATTCTACAATTTTTGATTTATCATTTTTATCTTCAATAAGTTTTTTATCCTGGATAAACTTTAATACCTCTTCAGCTTTATTTGTCGAATCAAGCAACCATATTTTCTCTTTTACTACTTTTTTCACATTCTCTTTGCCAAAAGAACCGTATTTTCTTACATCCACCAGGCCCGGATCGTCAGACAGTTTTTGTTTTATTCCGGCGGTAAAGGCTTTATTGAGCTCTGTGGCGAAGTTTATCTTGGCTATTCCAGCCCTTATAGCCTTGACAACAGAGTCATCTTTTACTCCCGACGCTCCATGGAGGACGAGAGGCGCTTTACCTTTTCCCGAATCCGGGCTATTCTTTCAATATCCAGCTCTGCCGACTGGACTTTCATTCTATGGGCGCTCCCCACGGAAACCGCCAGTGAGTCCACTCCGGTCCTTTCAAAGAAGTCCAGGGCTTCTTCGGGCGTTGTAAGATATTTTTTTATTTCTTCAGGCGACAGCGCCCCCTTTGCAGCATCGGGGACTTTACCGATTTCAGCTTCCAGCGGGATGGCCGCTGCATGAGCTATTTCCACCAGGCTTTTTGTAACTCTCACATTTTCTTCCAATGGAAGCGATGATCCGTCGAACATGAGGGATGTAAAACCTGCCCTCAGTGCCCTGATGACCGTATGAAAATCCACTCCGTGGTCCAGATGGCAAACTACCGGCACTTTTGCTTTATCCGCCAATACCTTTACTATTGCAAAAAGGCAGTTTTCACCGGCATACTCTATGGCTCCCTGGCTTATCTGAACAATAACAGGGGCTTTTTCTTCTTCTGCAGCCTCAACTATGGCCTGGGCTATTTCCATGTTGTTGGCATTAAATGCGCCTACAGCAAATTCATGTTCCATCGCATATATCAGCATCGCCTTGCTGTCTACAAGAGGCATATTATCAACTCCCTCAAATCATGTATTCCCTTATGTCTTCAAATTCCCGGATGGAAATACCGCCTTCGCCGAGATATCTTGGATTTGCCGCACCCTTTTTATGATCGGCATGATAATCCGAACCGCCGGTAAAAAATTTTACTCTCCCCGAATACTCTTTTTTTACATACTGTTCGATTTCCATGTCTTTTAATGTTCCTTTATAACTCGTCTTGCTGTAAGGGTAGCACGCCTCCATGCCATCAAGGCCATGGTTTATTAGCCTCTCTATATATTCGCTTCTAGTCATATTTCTGCCATCTGGATATTGAATTATATCATCTATCAGAAAAGGATGGGCCAGTACCGCCGTGCCTCCGCAGGATTTTATCAAATCTATGGCGTCAAAAGGCTCTATTTTTCTTCTCCGGACATTTAATTCAGGATCATCCCTCACCATTATCTTGGCATCTTTCCAGGTCTGGGCATAACCCTTTTAGCCATCAATTCAAATATATGCTTTCTCTGAACTTCATCAGGATCTCTATATTTTATATCACCTTTTTCATCAGTATATTTTAATATCTCATTTTCGTAATCCACCCGGCATCCCCCTGGATGTAAGTATATTGCACAATTCCCTGTAGGCCTCGGACTTGCTTTTTTGGGCCCTCTCCACCTCCTCTTTCAACAACGGGCTTTCCCAGTCCATCCGGTATCCCAGGATGTGTACATCATCCACGTAAGTGTCACACGAAAATTCATATCCAGCACCAGGTCTATGCTTTTTTTTGCCGCAAAAACCTTTATATCAATTCTGCCGTCGCAGGTATCTATATAAAGCGGAGGCTGTATGTCATGATCGGTAATAGCGATTACTTTAAGGCCGGCTTTTGTTGCATTTTCTATAAGCTCTTCCGGAGAATCGTTGCCGTCGGAGCGAATCGTATGGCAGTGCAAATCGCAGTCATATCTCATCTGTGCTCACCTCCTTTGTTAATGTTAGGGGACACACCTCCTCTTCTGGGGTATGCTTCTGGAGTAGTCGGGGGAATGTCCCCAATATAAAGTTTGTGCCCTAAGCTAATAAAAGAATAAGCTTTTTTAAATCGGTAATAATGAAGTCAGGATCTGCTTCAATGATAGATTCTATGGATGCAATGCCATATGTCACAGCACATGTATGTGTTCCTGCATTTTTGCCGCACAAAATATCCAGTTCTGAATCACCCACATATAGAGCCTCTTCCGGTTTTGTATTTATCTTCTCCAGCAAAACATTTATTATCTCCGGATTCGGCTTCCTGTTTTTTACATGTTCGGGCCCCAGCATTACAGAAAAATAATTCCTTACTCCCAGGTGTTCCAATATCTTTTCACTTAATGATATTACTTTATTTGTAGCAAGGGCAATCTCCATTTCTCTTTTTTTTAAAAATTCCAGGACCTCTTTTACGCCGGGGTACAATGTGGTATAAACAGTGCAGCTCTGGCCGTAATTATTTTTGTAGTTCTGCAACACTTCGTCGAACCTGTGCATGTTTTGCTCCCCCAAACAGCGTTTTACAAGGATGTCAACTCCACCGCCGATAAAACTCGCTATAGTGTCCTCGGGCAGGGTAGGAAGGTTTAGCTCGCTCAGTGTTTTATTTGCGGCCACCGCGATATCCTTTCTTGAATCTATCAGGGTTCCATCCAGGTCAAATATAACAGTTTTTATATTCAATACTGCAGTCCTCCTCTCATTCAACTTTGCACCGATATTTCACATCTATTTTATTAATCTTTTCCACCTTTGGCAAGGACCCGGCCACCCTGAAACTCGGATTCCAGCCAGACATCCACCAGCTTTTTGGCAAGTTCGGTGCCCACCACCAGCGCACCCATGGTCATAATCTGGGCGTCGTTGCTCTTGCGGGCTCTTTCGGCCGAATATACATCATGGCATTGGGCCGCCCTGACGCCGGGGACTTTGTTGGCAACGATGGCCATGCCGATACCTGTGCCGCAGATGAGAATCCCCCTGTCATAATCTCCCCTGCTCACTCTTTCCGCAAGGGCAAGGCCGATATCCGGATAATCGACGGGGCTTTATCATAAACTCCTATATCCGTAACCTCCAGCCCTTTTGATTGTATATGCTGTTTTATTATCTCCTTCAATTCAAAGCCCAGATGATCAGAACCCAGTATAATCTTCATAATTATTGACCCCCATCTTATTTATTGTTCAAAAATTTCTCTACTTTTACCGCCAGACTTTCACTATCCAGGCCGAACTCCTTTTTTAGCATCTCTTCGGAACCGGCGGTGCCGAACCTGTTTTTCACTCCCATTCTCATAAGTCTTACATTATGCCCGTTTTCCGCCAGAAAACTCCGCCACGGCGCTTCCTAGACCGCCCGTTATATTGTGATGTTCGACAGTCACGATATGTTTTATGAATGAAGTAAGTTTCATTAGCAGTTCTTCGTCCAGAGGCCTTATGGTAGACATATTTACTACCGTTGCATGAATACCTTTTGATTGCAAAACCTCTTCGGCTTTCAAACTGTCGTATACCGCTCCGCCGCAGGCGATAATAACGACATCGCCGCCTTTGGTCAGAATTTGTCCTTTTCCAATTTCAAAGTTATTCTCAGCCACCGGAAGCAGCGGCTCCTCTTTTCTCCCCCTTAAGCGCATATAAACAGGGCCCTTATACTCGAAGATCGCTTCTGTCGCTTTATAGGCTTCCGCAGCATCGGCAGGGTCTATTATAGCGATGTTCGGCACTGCCCTTACAGCCGCCATGTCTTCCAGTGCGAGATGTGTAAAGCCCAGCCATGCCGATGAAAAGCCCGTATCGGTGCCAATCAGTTTGACGTTCATCCCGCCGGTGGCAATATCCACGCGCACCTGCTCTATGGCCCTGAAGGTCAGAAAGTTGGCGTAAGAAGTGACCACTGGAATCTTCCCCGATAGTGCCAGGCCCGCTGCCACGCCTATCATGGTCTGCTCCGCTATACCGACATTAAAACTTCGTTCGGGAAATTTCTTCACAAAGTCGCCGTAACGCGATGCGGAATCCGCCGCCACCGCCACCACTTTTAGGTTTTCTTGCCCCACTTTTACTAGGGCTTCGGCAAATGAGGTTCTGGTAGACTTTTTCATCTCACTCATGGCCAAGTTCCTCCAGTGACAGTTCATTTTTTAATTCTTCATACTGCTGTCGAGTCAGCACCTTATAGTGCCACTCGATTTTATTTTCGGCCGCTTTTAAACCCTTGCCTTTTATGGTACTGGCAATAACGGCGGAGGGCTTGCCGCAAACAAAAGGAACCTGTTTAAATGTCGAAAGCAATTCTTCTATATTGTGGCCGTCCACAACCCTGACGCCCCATCCAAAAGACTTCCATTTGTCCGCCAGAGGCTCCAGCTGACTTATATTTTCCGTAAAATCTCCCAGTTGAAGTTTATTCCTGTCTACTATCACTATCAGATTATCCAGTCTGTGATGGGCAGCCGTCATGGCGGCCTCCCAGTTGCTTCCTTCCTGCAGCTCCCCATCGCCCGTCACTACAAAAACTCTGCTGTCCCTTCCATCTATGCGTGCCGCCAGCGCCATCCCCATACCAAGGGCTATACCGTGCCCCAGCGAGCCAGTGTTGGCCTCAACCCCCGGAAGCTTCATCTCGGGATGCCCCGGAAGCATGGTGTCATATTTTGAACAAAATTCTTCTAGTAGTTTTCTCTCAAAAAAACCCGCCTGCGAAAGGATGGAATAAAGCGCCAGGCAGCCGTGGCCTTTGCTCAAGATGAATCTATCCCTTTTGGGCCAGCCTGGATTTTGCGGGTCATAACGCATTATGCCTTTATACAGCACAGCCAGGATTTCCGCCAGGGAAAGTGCGGGCCCCAGATGTCCGGTCCCCGCCCTGGTGCTCATCCAGATGGAATCCTTTCTGATTCTGTCGGCAGTCTCTCTTATGATATGGACATCCTCCAAAGGTTCATATACAGGCGGCATATTTTGATCACTCCCTCTAAAACAACGATTGCACATAGTTTTCCAAATCTATTACGGCCTTTGAAAACTGATTATAAGTGGTAACGGTCGGTTCTATTTTTTCGAAATCTTCGGGTTTGATGGTATCCTCACCGTAACCTTCCGCAAAATACGGTATCTTCAAGAGTTTTTCCAAAACATCGTCCGGAACGGGTTCTCCGCTACTATTTTCAACCGGCCTATCCATATAGAGCAGCATAAAGGATTTTATTAACTCGGGATTCATGGTAAATACCAGATTGCATCCGGCGAGTTTTTCGATATGCCATATATACTGGATATCATTTATCTTTGGACTTACCCTGCCGGAGGCTACGAGCATCTTGCTGGGGTAATTCCTTTCCGCCAGTATCCGGCAGGCTTTTTTGGTTATGGCAATCCCAGCCCATCTTTTCATTTTTTCAGTCAATTCTATACCTTTTTCCGAGGCCTGTTCGGCAAAGATTTTGGCGTCTTCGAACCTGCCTATCATTATGGTGATGACCGAGCGCCATCTGGAATAATCCGTTCCGTAATTTTCTCCGGTTTCTTTTCCCTGCTTTACGGCTTCAGCCACAGCCATTATCTGCGGCAGCGTAAAGCAAAGGGTGGCATTGGTGGGGACCCCAAGAGATGTGAGAATAAAAATAGCCAGCACTCCAGCCCTGGTGGCCGGGATTTTCACCATGATGTTCGGCTGCAGGGCTTTCAGTTCCAATCCCTGCCTTACCATTTCCCTCGCATCAGTAAGAAGCCTTGGATCTACCTGAGCGGAAACGTAACCGTACTTATAGCCGGATGTTTCAAATAAAGGCATGTAGCGCGCGGCGCCCCTTCTGCAGGCTTCTTTATACGCTTCCCAGGCAATCTGCCTGTAGTCCATACAGGGATTTTGCCGTATTAAATCCCTAATTATCCTTTCCCACTGATCTTTAAGTTTGTCAAACACTGCTTTGGTGAGGGGCGGATTTGTGGTTACCCCCCTGAAAACCCAGTTTGCCGGATCCGATTTTTCATCCCACATTTTTGCTAATTGCAGGGTAATCAGCTCTTTTAAATCTTCTGGTGCGGATTCGATGAAACTTTCACACCATTTTTCATATACAAGGGGGTTTGAATCCCACCAGAGTTCCATATCCCCGGATGTTTGGCCAAGTCTTTCCATAGCGCCGGTATTGTAAATGTTTCGTACCATTTTACGACCTCCTGAATAATAGTTTGCTTGAGGTCATATCAAAGCAATATCCGTGCCAAAAAGAAAAGCTCCTGCATTAAAAAGCGCAGGAGCTTTAATATCAAGAGATTATTCAGTTTTAATATTGTTGAATGTTTACATTGAATGATGGATTTATGCAATCAACAGCCGCATTAACTGCAAAATTGCATTACAGCATGGCCTCATACCTTTTCAGTTTTCTTATTATTGTGGACTGGTCCACGCCCAGCATTTCGGCCGCCTTGTATGTGCTGCCGCCTTCTTCTATGGCCTGTTTTATCAATTGATACTCCACCAGCGCGCTGGCTTCTTTTAAAGGCATCAGTCTTGAAACATAAACTCCGGCGGGATGACTCATTTCTTCCTTATTAAAAAATTCTCCTGGCAGATCCTTTCTCGTTATCTGATTGTCTTCGGAAATTACCACCATTCTTTCTATCACATTTTCCAGTTCCCTCACATTGCCCGGCCAGGAATACCTTATAAAGGTTTCCACCACTTCATTGGTTAACTGTTTTGAGCGGCCATATTTTTCATTGTATATACTTAAGAAATGATGGGCAAGTATGGGTATATCCTCGGGCCTCTCCCTCAATGAAGGGATGGTAATGGGAACCACATTCAACCTGTAATAAAGGTCCTGCCTGAATTTTCCATCCTTAACCAGTTCTTTTAAATCTTTATTGGATGCCGCAATTATCCTTACATCCACATTTATGGTTTTTATTCCGCCCACCCGGATGAATTCCCTTTCCTGCAGCACTCTCAACAGTTTTACCTGCAGCGAAAAGGGCAGTTCGCTGATTTCATCCAGCAGCAGCGTCCCTTTATCAGCGATTTCAATAAGGCCAGGTTTGCCTTCGCTTCTTGCTCCCGTGAAGGCTCCTTTTTCATAGCCGAAAAGTTCGGCTTCCAGCAAGTTCTCAGGGATTGCGCCGCAGTTGATTTTGATGAAGGGGCCCGAACTCCTGTCACTTATATTGTGAATGTACTTTGCAAGAACTTCTTTTCCTACACCCGTTTCTCCGTATATTAAGACGGTAGACTCTACATTTGCAACCTTATTCACCATTTCCAGAAGTTTTTCCATGGCTTTGCTTCTATATATGACTTCGGAATTTTTAAGGTGGGCTATCCTGAGGGAAGATAATTCCCATTCATACCTCTGTAGAAGAGCCTTTGTCAGTTTTAGTTCGGCTTTCAGCTTTTCCTCATCGGTGATATCCTTGGATATGCTCACTACCCTCTTGATGTTACCCTGGTCATCGAAAACCGGGGTAGCAGTAACCAGTAATTTCCGGCCGGTCTTGGTTTTTTGAGTGACGGTAACCGGCTTTTTCTCTTCTATAACCATCCGGGTTGCCGACGGAAGATACATCCCGCTCTTTTCCAGGTCTTTGACGTTTTTGCCTATGAGGCTTTCCGGCTTTACGCCGTATAATTTTTCGCAGGATGAACTGATCCTTACCTTTGAACCGGAACCGTCGGTGATGCACGCTAAATCATCCGAGCAGGCCATAAAAGCTTCAAGGTCGGTCTTTACAAGGTCCAGTTCGTTTCCGAGTGATTTTAAAGCTTTTAATATATAAGAAATGATCTCTTTATATGTAATAACGCCGGATATTATGTTATCTTTATTCACCGCAACGAAAGTTTCTCCATCATATTTTTCAAAATCAATGTAATCTTCCTCGTTCAATACTTCAAACGGTAAAACGAGAGGATTTTTTATGTCCATGTCTTTGCGGACTGAAAACAATTTGGCAGGCAAATTATTATTGTCCAATATTACAATATATTCAAAATCTCCGTTATAAATTTTATCCGTATTGCTGTCAAACTCCCGTTCTTTTACCATCAGCACATTTTTGTTAGTAAGTTTTGCGGCAATCTCCCTCATAATTAAACCACCCTGGTAAATTTTTTATATAGTACAAATATTATATCACATCAGGCTCAATATTTCTTCTTTTTATCCTTTATTTTTACGATAATTAAAGCTAAAAAAGGTCTCGAAAAAGAGACCTTTTTACGCAAACATCTTATTGTCTTGAACAGGTTCCGAATATTATTTTAATACTTCTGATATAATAAAAAAAATCTCCTTTGCAAAAATATAAGAAGAAATAATGGAGGGCTAAGCTATGTGGGAAGAATTCAAAAAATTTGCCGTTAAGGGAAACGTATTGGATCTGGCGATCGGTGTCATTATTGGCGGAGCCTTCGGAAAAATTGTAACCTCGCTTGTAAATGATATAATAATGCCCATTGTCGGATTGCTGCTGGGAGGGATAAATTTTTCGAAACTGGAGTTTCGCTTTGGAAACGCCGTTATCAAATATGGCGCTTTTATTCAAAATCTCATTGATTTTATAATAATTTCCTTCTCCATTTTCATATTCATTCAATTAATCGGTAAACTGAGGAAAAGCGAAAAGCAAAAAAAGGCTGAGGATCCTGAATTAACAAGACAGGAAAAACTTCTCACCGAAATTCGTGATTTACTTAAACGGCCCTAATCAAGCAGATCCAAATCCCACTTTTTAAGGATAGATCCGCTAATATTTTTAAAAAGCCTGAGCTGCAAAATCATGCGGGTCTTCTTATACCAGAGCAGTTACTATAGGATCTTCGCTTGCGCGCCTGACAGTGGAGAATCCATTTCCCTGCTTTTCAAGAATCCAGACATCTTCTGGATTCAATGCATCAACGAAATGAGTGCTCTTGCCTGCACCGTTTTTACCGATTACAACAGTTAATGATGCCAAAGCATCTGTAGAAGAATCATACCAGAGCTTACCCATTTTTACAGGAAAATTATTGCAAGAAAAACTTGCAATTCGCTCTGGCAATCGGAGGGTACATCATGACTATAAGGCCCATAGCAATGGGAATGGAATAGGAAAAACCTCCATTTAAAATATTTGTATAAGTATGATATAATCATATTGGTAAACATTTTATGCTTTCTCAAATCGAGGTGCAAAAATGATTGAATTGAGGGTTAAAGCCGTTACTGTGGATGCCGCCGGTAATTTTTCGGTGCTGCTGGTGGATGATGAAGAAAAAAAGGTGCTCCCTATAGTGATAGGAGCACTGGAGGCTCATAACATAGCCATGCCCATTCAGGGAATCACACCGCCCAGGCCGTTGACCCCCGACCTCCTGAAATCTGCCATAGAGCATCTCGGGGGAACACCCGAGAAAGTGGTTATCACCGACCTCAGGGATAACACCTATTTTGCAGAAATCCATTTGCGGCAAAACGGTCGGATTATCACGCTGGATTCCAGGCCCAGCGACGCCATAGCCCTGGCCGTGCGGTGCAATATCCCGATCTTTATAAACACCGGGCTGGTGGAGTTCACCTATGACATGTCGGATATAAAGTTTGAAGAGGGGAATGGATGAACTTTTTTCCGACAGGGTCATCCAATCCCCAGTCTTCCCTTATTTTACATGGTACAAAGGTGCACTCTACATTACACCCCATGGTAATCAAAATATCAAGTTCGGATGGTATATCCTTCAAAAGCTTCGGATATTGTTCACTCAAATCAATACCCTTTTCCTTCATGACGGCCACCGCATTGGGATCTATTTCCGAGGCCGGGTGTGTTCCGGCACTGAAAGCCTCTATCACATCCTTGCCGTATTTTCTTGCAAAACCTTCCGCCATCTGACTTCTGCAGGAATTTCCCACACATATGAAACCAACTTTTAATGCCATTTATCGATGTTCCTCCTTTTGCAGATTTTTAACAAAAGCCAGGTTAATTTGTCGAATTATAATCATATAGTATATGTTGGCTAAATTCTTGTCAATGCCATTGCTTTAAATTCACTTCTATTCTTGTATTATTCATCGAAGTGAGTAAAAAAACATTGAAGTTCAGTCGGAAATTTAATATAATTGAGACAGGGAGAGGGAGGAAAGGATGATGAGCATGCCCTTGGAAGATATGGAGAAGATGAAAAAAGAGGTTGCCGGAGGAGCAGACGATCGCCCGGATGAGCCAAAAATTCCTGAAATCGGTTATTTCTACCTTGCACAACAGATAAATACTCTTATGCAAATGTTAAATGAATCCAGAAATAATACGGATATACGGTTTGATAATCAAAGGCAGGAATTTAAGGCCGAAATAAGAGGACTAAGAGAAGAAATTAAAAACGATATAAGTGAATTAAAAGGCGAATTTAATGATTTCAGGAATAATACAGATATACGTTTTGATAATCAAAAGCAGGAATTTAAGGCTGAAATAAAAGGACTAAAAGATGAAATCAAAAAAGATATAAGTGAATTAAAAGGCGAATTTAACGTTTTTAGGAATAATACAGATATACGTTTCGATAATCAAAAGCAGGAATTTAAGGCTGAAATAAAAGGACTAAAAGATGAAATCAAAAAAGATATAAGTGAATTAAAAGGCGAATTTAACGGTATTAAAACATGGTTTATTGGAACAATAGTCGGAATTGTAGGCATTATTATTGCCATCGTTGGGTTAATATTAAAATCATAGGGTGGAGAAATCCACCCTATATAATTTTTATCCTCCCAATGTGGGCTGGTAAAGCATGATCTCCTGGCCTTCCGCCACGACTGTTTCCCTGTCTCTTACAGTTTTATTGTCCAGAACATAATACACATACTTCATGTTTGCGGTGCGGTCTTTAAGCTGCGGAAAACGCTCCAGCAGTTCTCGCTCTAAGTCAAGTATCTTAATCGGTCCATCGATGTCCATCTCGTATTTTTCCAGTTTTAAAAATAGGTTCAATGGAGTTCCAAACTTGACGGTAATTTTCCCCATATGATTCCCTCCTATAAATTTTTCGGGTCAACTTTTGGTGCGATTTGCCTTTCCTTTCACCATAATCCTCTCGCAATATATTCCTATTCTCTTTTCAACAGGCTCAGCCGTGGTCATACCTGGGCCATTGATACATCCGCCCTCACAGGCCAGCAGCTCCATTCCATAAGAAGCCATGGAATCAGCATCAAAATTTTCCAAGAAATTCGATACATTTTTCAACCCGGATTTAAAAAAAGAAAGGATGCCGGTTTCAACCCAGATAGGCGGTTCAGATAAGAATTTTGTTTCGCTCGAGTTTTGCATATCTATCTTCTGCCCTGTCAGAATTTGCCTCAGTTCCTTAAAAGTTATGACGAGGTCTACATATTGCGTCTTGTAAAAGCGAACTTCTTCCCACTTTTTGGCTTCACAGGGACCTATAAAAACCGTCTTTGCCCCGGGAAATCTCTCTTTCAAACGGCGGCCGTGCAACACCATGGGCGACGGTATGTTGAGCAAATATTTCTTAAGTCCGGGGTAATGGGAGTCTATCAGGCCCCATACCACCGGACATGAATTGTATATGATAGGTTTCCGGCTATAGCCTGCAGCTCTTTCCCGAGCTTCGACTATGTCGGGCAAAACCGTTATCGTCTCTTCGATCCCATAAAAACCGAGTTTCTTGAGGGCGCCCGCAACTTTCCCCGCATTTTCCTCGAATTCCGCCAGATAAGACGGAGCCAGGCTGGCTATGACCTTATGTCCCTCGGCCAACCAGCTTTCCAATTTTGAAATACTCCTTTGCACAGACGTCTAACTCCCCGATTCAAATCAAATTTTCTTTGACCGCATTACTTACCATTTATTGCTATATATGCTTCTTTATTACGTCATAAAACATTTCATTTGATATGCCGCCGTAAAATCTGGGTTTTCCGTTAATTAATGTCAGCGGCAGGCCATAACCTTTCTCCAGCAATTTAAGGGCCTCATCATATCCTTCCAGCCCGTCTTCAATTACATCGACAAATTCTGTTTCCACTTTTTCATTTATGTCGCTGTCTTTTATAAACCGGACAAATTCATCATACATTTCTCCCATAGTCATGGTCGGGGCACAGCCCCCACCGCAGCTGCAGCCTCCGCCCGAGGCCCCGTCTCTTACGCCAAATACCTGCACTTTTACTTTTTCACTCATCATAAACTCTCCTTTTCAAAAATATTATACGATATTCTTTCCAACATTTCCATGCCTTTTATCTGTCTTTCATACATGGGCACAGGCAGTACGACCGCCTCATTGAATCTTTCCTTAATTTCTTCAAGGTATTTCAACTGCATGTTCCTTCTATTTTTAAAGAAAGAGGTTACGGCCTGCTCTTCGGGTATAATCATATTTGCTACGATCATCCGGGTTTTTATCCCGACCGTCTTCAATTCTTCCGACGCCCTGTATGCTTCAATGATGGGCGTTTTTTCGGGATACATCACAAAACTAAAAGTGGTTTCTTCCTCATTCTTCATCATCTCTATGACTTTATCAAATTTTTCCTTCTGCTCTTTATCAGCTTCACTGATACCTGCGGACAATCTCGCCTTTAACTGTATCTGCTTGCTCCAATCCATAGGCAGTTCCAGAAGCCTTAATGTATGACCTGTAGGAGCCGTATCAAACACAATCACTTCAAAATCCTCTTTGCCGGCATATTCAATAAACTTTTGAAAGGCCGCCATTTCCTCGGTGCATGGCGAGTTCAGCTCTTCCTCCATAGCCTTTACCGTATTTTCATCAAATTTGCCTCTAACATCTTCCAATATTTGGTTTTTATAGTCCTCCATCGCTTTCTTCTGATCAATTTTTACCGCATACAGGTTTTCCAGACCATCTATCTTTGTTATTTCATCTGTAACCGGCTTATCCAGCACATTTCCTATATGGGCGGCAGGATCTGTGGTCAGCAGTAAGGTTTTAAAGCCCTTTTTCGCGGTCTGCACAGCGGTGATACAGGCCATGGAGGTCTTCCCTACACCGCCTTTCCCCGAATAAAAGATGTTTTTTCTCCTGCCATTTTGCGGATAGATGAGTTTGTCGATATTATTCATGATGGTCACTTCATTATTCACGTTTGTCACTTCCCTTAAACAGTATTCCGGAACTTTTTCTGAACATCTCTATTCCTTTCATTTCGGAATCAAAGAGTTCCATAGTCTTAATTGGGATGGTCATAAAAGTATCCTTTGCTTTATTTAAATAAGTTTGCTGCATATCATATCTTGATTTAAAAAACGGATTTACGGCTTCTTCCTTCGGGATAAGACCGTTGATAATGATCTTTGTCGTGGTGATGCCGATTTCCTTCAATTCATTGGAGGACCTTACGGTTTCCGCGAGCGAGGTCTCTTCGGGCTGCATGACGAATATAAATTCCGTCTGTTTGGGGTCCCTTAACTTTGCAACAGCATCATCGTATTTTTTCTTGCTTTCCTGAATCAGTGCCACAGGACCCATGCATGTCTGGCCGCTGCCTTTGGAGCTTTCCTCAATATGCTTGCTCCAATCCACGGGCAATTCCAAAAGTCTAATAGTGTGGCCGGTTGGAGCAGTATCAAAGACGACGACATCATAAGAATCCTCTTCTATAAAATCTATAAATTTATCAAAGGATGCCATTTCCTCTGTGCATGGACCGCTCAACTGTTCCTCAGCAATTTTCAACATTTCCTCGTCAAAAAGTTCCCGCATAGGGGCAAGGGACCTTTCCTTGTACTCGGCCGTAGCTTTGTCAGGATCGATTTCCATGGCATACAAGTTGTCTATGCCATTGATCTTTGTCACCTTATGGCCAATATCCTGTTCAAAAACATCCGCTAAGTTTGATGCGGGGTCTGTGGTTACAATTAGCGTCTTATGACCCGAATCTGCATAGTAAACTCCGGTGGTGCAGGCCATGGAAGTCTTGCCTACGCCGCCTTTGCCGGAAAAAAATATAAATCTTGTTCCCATCGAATTCATCTCCCGTTTTTTTCTTCTATTTTTTTCTCCAACTCCTCCAGCGTCGGATACTGGTATATTTTGATTACTTCGCCGTTAAGGGTTGTTATGGGCAACACTTGCTTCCCGTTGTCTCTTATCAGATTGTAAACGCCCTGATTTTCCCGGAATTTCAACGGTTGCTGCGTAATCATGTACCTGTATATTTCAATATCCTGATATTTCTTTTTCAGGTACTTAATGTTTTCATTCAACCTGATCTGAGTCTCGTCCGGAGCTGGACCGCATAGTCCTGTAGAACAGCACATCGGTGGATCAAAGAATTCTATTTTCACAATCACAGCCTCCTATATGATTATAATTGAATATATGAATATTAAAGATGAAAAATAAAACAAATTATGTTAACTTATCGCATGCTAAGTCAATTGCCGCATCATTGTTAAGTCTTTCAATATCCTCCAAGCATCGGGGATTTTCCGCCAGCTTATTTTTCAAAAAATCATATAACAATTTGTTCTCTTCGATAAACTTATTATTAATTTTATAATAAACCCACTGGGATTTTTTTTCGCATGTTATTATTCCCGCACTTTTTAATCTGTTTAAATGACGTGAAGTATTTGATTGGTTCATACCAAGTACGGTCTCTATCCTGCATACGCAGAATACCCCTTTTGTCAGCAGATTGAATATCCTTATCCTGTTTTCATCTCCCAGCACTTTAAAAATTTCTATTAGATCCAATTTATCACCCCCATATATGATTATATTCATATTCACTCATATAATATACTGCTTAATCTATTTTGTCAACGAGGGCTTTAATAATTTTTTGTTTATTGCAAAAATCCCCTTAATATGACATCTTCAGCCTCTTTTTCCGAAAGGCCCAGGGTCTCCAGCTTCATCAACTGTTCCTCGGCAATCTTTCCTATGGCTGCTTCATGGGTGAGCTGCGCATCGGGGTACTCAGCCGATATGGCCGGGGAAGAGCTTATCTTGCCCTGGTCCATGATGATGGAATCACATTCAACGTGGCCTCTGGCGGAGGCTTTCGCTACCATTACCGGGCGGAAGATCTGTTTTGAATCATCTTTTGCCACCGAGCGTGGAAATTACTTTTGCATTGCTCCCCTTGCCTTCCAGCTCTATGAGCATGTCCGATACCGCCTCCTGACGGCTGTGGGTTAAAAGGCGTTCTACGATGGTGAGACTTGCACCTTCGGCAAGTTTTGCCTTGGTATCACGGATGGTGCTGTCGACTCCCTTTATCTGGGTCAGTTCCACCTCCACTATGGAATCTTTCTCCATAGTAAGAATGGTCTTTGGATTCAGTACTCTTTCGCCGGTACCACCGCCTTCGCCATAATGCTTTTCTACATATTTCATCCTGGCACCTTTATGGACTATTATCTCATGAATACCGTCATGCTGGGACTTTTTTGAGCCGGGGTTATGTATCCCGCAGCCTGCCACTACTGTTACATCGGCTCCTTGGCCTATTTCTATGGTGTTGTATACCACATCGGTCACTCCGGAAAGGGTAATCAAAACCGGTATGTGGACCGCCTCGTTTTTTGTGCCGGGAGCTACTATGACGTTGATACCGGGTTTGTCCATTTTCGGCCTGACCTGTATATGGGCCGAAGACCTTCTCTCAACACCCTGCCCATCCTTGCGGATATTGAAAGCGCCCGAGGGAATATTGTGAAGGTCGGCTATGGTTTTTAGAAGTTCACTGTCTATAGCACTCAAGTTCATCTTCATCGCCTCCGCAGTTTTTCTGCCACCGGCATTTAAAATCACCCTGCAGGATGTTCCACATCTTATCTTTGCTGCCTCGTTCTTTTATCTCTCCATCAGCCATGAGGATTATTTCATCGGCCAGGGATAGCACTTTCTCATGGTGGGTTATTACTATGCTGGTCACTGCCCCTTGCAAGTGGTAATTCTTTATCAATTTCAGCAGTTTTTCAAAGCTCCATAAATCCACTCCGGCTTCGGGTTCATCGTAAATTATTACTTTTGAAGGTCTGGAAAGCACGGTGGCCAGCTCAATTCTCTTTACCTCTCCGCCTGAAAGGCTGTTGTCACATTTCTCTTTCAAAATAATCCTGCGGACATAGACCCACCGCTTTCAGTTTCGCATATGAAGCATCCTTTTCATTACCGTAAGAAATCTTCAATAGGTCCCCGACTCTTAGTCCCTTGAAGCGTGGAGGGTTTTGAAAGGCATAGCTTATACCGGCTTTGGCCCGCTCCGTAATGTTAAAATCCGTTATATCGGTATCATCCAGATAGAGCTTGCCTTGAGTATTCTTATAGTAATGCTATAGGATACAGATTCGATTTTTAACATGCCTATCATTCCTTTATGTCTGGATTTGAAATTTTACCATTAAACGCCGCATGAACCGCATCCCGGAGCGCACCCGTCTCCCGGAGACAGATTTCGTATATCTACCATGCCGCTATCCGTGTTCCCTTTTTTCCCGATGAATATTGTAGAATAATCTCTTCTTACATCACTTGATGAACACTTTGAACAACTGATTTTGAGCCCTTTCGAAATCTGAGAAACAGACGCTTCGATCTCAAAAGCCTCGCCGCATTTGTTGCAAATAAAATTGTAATACATTTTATATTTCCCTCCTTCCTTAACCTTTTACTTTTATTTCATATTGCCCTTATCAAAATATCTTTATCTCACTTCTCTTCTTTCACCGTTTCTTTTCTATTTTCCTCTATATTTTTCTCCTCATCTTCATTTATAATTCGAATGGAACAGCAACCGGATTTTGACGGCTTAAAAAGTTTTTTGAACAATGTCTCCTTTTTCTTATCCGTATTCATCACCTCCATCTACATAACTATATTAAATACATATCCTGTAATGACCGCTACAGCAAATATGGATACCACAAAGGCAATCATCATCTTTTTCTTAAAAATGGAATTCAACAGCAACAATTCCGGTATGCTTGCACCCGCTCCACCTATGATCAACGCCATTACCGTACCATAACTCATCCCCTTAGAAATCAGCACCTGCGCAATAGGTATCATTGTTTCAGTTCGAATATACATTGGAATACCGATAATTGCAGCAACGGGTACTGAATAGAAATTGGATTTTCCCGCAAGTCTTACTATTAGATTTTCCGGTACAAATCCATAAATAAACGCTCCGATGCCCGCTCCAATTAACAGATACGGAAATACCTGCCTAAACAGTCCTACGGCATCAATTAAGGCAGACTTAATCACCTTTTTGTTCTTTTCAAATAATGAACCCTGAAGTTTGTCGTATGTAATTTCTTCTTGCATTTCTCCTTTAATCGATACTCTTTTTACTTCCTTTTCCATGTCAATCTTTTCAAGGAAAACACCTATGATTACGGCAAATATGAAGGTAAATGCCGCATATACAAGTGTTACCTTTAACCCGAAAAATGTCAAAAATAATGCTATAATCGCAGGATTCAGTATAGGCGAAGACATGAGGAAAGATATTACACCGCAAAACGGTGCTTGGCTTTTAAGTAATCCTACCAAAACAGGTATTGTCGAGCATGAACAAAAGGGCGTCAGAGCGCCAAGTGCCGCACCAAGTATGCTATTTAACCCCTTTCTCGGCGCCGAAAGAATTGTTTTTATTTTTTCTGTCGATATGTATCTTTGAATAAGAGCTATGAGAAAACTTATGCCGATAAAAAGAATTACAAGTTCTCCCATGATGGTGACAAATACTTTCCCTGTATTGAGCAGATTAGCTGTCTGAAACACTTTCCTTTAATTCCTCCTGACTTATATTTTTGAATATTTCACACAGATAAGGATAAATAGGACTTTCACTATTTAAGGAATAATAATTCCACACCGCTAACTGTCTTTTGTTAATCATATTTGCATCATAAAGGAGTTTTAAATGATATGAAATATTTGACTGACCGACATTAAAAAAATTGCAGATATCACATACACATTGTTCTCCATAAAAATATAAATATAAAAGAATCTTTAATCGGAATTCATCGGAAAGAGCTTTAAATTGATTGGCTTGCTGGGTTAATAGCTTATTTGTCATTGAAGTTATCACCCCTTACGGTTTATATTATATATCAACTTTTTTTGATGTCAATATCAAATTTATTTGATATTAGAAGAAATCTCAGCTTTCTGGAGCAAGTTTCAAATCGGTATCACCAACATTCCAATAGCCATAGGCCTTACTCTTATGATATATCCCCCACTGGCCAAAGTCCATTATAAAGGGCTGCCTGCAATTTTTAATAATATAAAGATATTGATGCTTTCCTTAATCCAGAAATGGATAACAAGACCAGTTTCAATATTTTTACTGGGAAGTTAATAAGGGAAGACTATTCCAGGACAACGACTATGGCTTTTTCTTCCGCCAGCAATGATTTTGAGTCGGCAATCGCTGTATCCGTCGCCGTATTCGGCATTAATTCATCTCAGGCATTTGTTACGGTTATCGGACCTCTTGTTGAGGTCGCGATGTGGTGGAAATTGAAGGGAAATATAATCTTATAGAGTTTCTGCTACTCCTCGTTTTTGCTTTAAAGTGCAAAAACCGCTTTTTCAGCGGTTTTTTTAAAACTCGTTGTTGTACTATTGCCTTTTTATAGCGTCTTTAATGGCATTTACCGCCTGTTCGGTATTCATATTTCTTATCTCTATTCCAATATGGTTTTCTTTATTGAATCCGGCGCTCTCAAAGGCATCCCTGTACATTTTCCTTTGCATGGTTGGGTCGCATCCGGCGACATAAAGCTCGTCAATATCCGCTCCTTTGAGCAAATCTATCAAATATTTCTCCCCGTCGTCCGAACACAATTGGGGATGAAGGCCTACCCAGTCCACCAATTTTTCCCTTCTTACGGTGTTCAACACTTCGAAAACGTCCATTGCCTTAAATGACGGACACGTTCCCTGACACACGCACAGTAATAAGCCTTTTTTGCTCATTTGGATTCCTCCCAATTTTTTATAATGCGTAGGAAAGCAAAGATATACCTTAATATAGGGCTTTCTGTTACGCATTTCAAAAAAGCTGCCACTATTTAATTGCTTTTAACGAAAGCTTTTTTATTTTTTATCACCAAAATAAGTTATCGTTTCGGCGGGACATATCTTCTGGCAGCCCCGGCAAAACTCAACACAATTGTCGGGGTTTTTTACCAGAGGAAAACCTTCTTCATCCGTTGAATATACATCATGCTTACAGAAATTTACACAGCTCAAACACTTAGTGCATTTGTCCTTATCTATGATTGGATACCATTTTTTGCCATTGATTTTTGCCTCCTATTTTTGATAGCGTTTTTGTAATTCAGGTATTTCTTCATCAATATGCTTTTTTGGCTGCTCTCTGACCATTTTACCTATTTCAATGGCCTGTTGTATGTCCTCTGAACTCACCCCCAACTCATAGGCATAGGAATAATGATAGCGCAGACATGGCACACAATTTGCGCCTATACTTGCACCTATAGCAATGAGCTCCCTTATTTTGTCATCGATCATGCTGCCCATATATAACACCTCCTACTAAGTTAAATAAACTTTTTAATTCCTTTATTCCTATATTAGCATATTGTTAGGCCTCTGTAAAGGGCTAAAAATACCTTAATAAATTCAATTTCACCGGATTGGAGACAAATACCTTTTACAGCTCGTTATTGCTATAACCTTCTTTATTAAATATACATTTGACTTTTAAAATATATATGCTAATATAGGAATATATGAAAGTTATCTTTTCCTTGCATTGAAGCAAGTCCTAAATTCAGGTGGGAATTGTCAACCCCGCTGAATTTTAGAACGGCAAATGCATGATTAAAATGAAAGGAGGGATTTTTATGCCAAAAGATATTTATGAAATAAGGGCATCGGTTTTTAAAGCGCTGAGTCACCCTACCAGGCTTAAAATTCTGGACCTTCTCAGCTCGGCAGGCGAGATATGTGTGTGTGATATTGTAAAAGAACTGGGTGTCGATCAGCCTACAGTTTCAAAACATCTGTCCATATTAAAAAACGCAGGGATAATCGACAGCCGCAAGGAAGGTCTTATGGTATTTTATCAATTAAAGATTCCATGTGCCATGGAGTTCCTCCGGTGTGTGGACAATATTATAAAGGCCGATATACAGGTAAAGGCAGGATTTTTAAATGACAGTTAGATTCATTGCGGAAAAGCTTTGAAGATAAAAAAAATTACAGAAATTATTCATGTTTACAGGAGATGATACAGATGAAAACCTGGCAAAAATTTGCTATAATAGCTGGGGTTTTTCTGGCGGCCTTTTACATGCCGCTTTCAAGCCCGAGATTTACCGGCGCTGTGCTGGAGTCCCTTTATATGCTTCAGGAATACGCCCGGCTCCATGTGCTCACATGCCTTGTACCGGCTTTATTCATAGCCGGAGCCATCGCCAACTTTATATCCCAGGAAGCGGTCATAAAGTATTTCGGCAGCGGTGCAAAAAAGTGGGTCTCCTATGCTGTGGCGTCGGTATCGGGGACAATCCTGGCAGTGTGTTCCTGCACGGTGCTGCCCCTTTTTGCGGGGATATACAGGAGAGGTGCGGGCCTGGGGCCTGCCGTCGCTTTCCTCTATTCGGGGCCTGCCATAAATGTGCTGGCTATCATCATGACCGCAAGAATCCTGGGGTGGCAGCTGGGCCTTGCCCGGGCTATCGGGGCAGTGAGCTTTTCCGTTATAATCGGCCTTATAATGGCAGTGCTGTTCCGGAAGGAAGACAGTGATCGCCTGAAGAATTCAGTTTCAAAAAAGGCCGTTAATTATGACGAGGGTAGAAACCTGACGCAAAACCTTATCTATTTTGCCACACTGGTATTCATCCTCATATTTGCGGCATGGGGAAAACCGACTCAGCCGGTGGGATTATTCAGCACCATATATGGTATAAAATGGTATATAACCATTATCCTTCTGGCACTGCTGGGGCTTATACTAATCAACTGGTTTAAAAAGAGTGAACTTTCCGCATGGATGGATTCTACCTGGGGCTTTGCCCAGCAAATACTGCCGCTTCTCTTTGCCGGGGTGCTGGCGGCGGGTTTTCTCATGGGAAGGCCCGGAGTTGATGCAGGCATCATCCCCTCAAGATATGTAGCGGCTGTTGTCGGTGGAAACTCACTATTTTCAAACTTTATAGCATCCATTGTCGGAGCCTTCATGTATTTTGCCACTCTGACGGAAGTACCCATACTTCAAGGCCTCCTGGGTTCCGGCATGGGGCAAGGGCCTGCACTGGCGCTGCTTTTATCCGGACCGGCTCTCAGCCTTCCCAGCATGCTGGTGATAAACAGTGTACTGGGGCCGAAGAAGACCGTCACATATGTAACACTGGTAGTCGTGATGTCAACCATAACAGGATATGTGTACGGACTTCTTTAGTGCCGTCTCAGAAGCCGGAAGCCGGTAATTGAAGGGAGGTGAAATTAAAAATGGACATTAAAATCCTCGGAACGGGATGCCCCAAATGCAAAGCACTGGAGAAAAATACCCGGGAAGCCCTGGAAGAGCTGGGCATCGCCGCAGACATCGAAAAGGTGACGGAAATAAATAAGATCATGGAATACGACATCATGTTCACTCCGGGCCTTGTCATCGACGGGGAGGTCAAATCATCCGGCAAAGTGCTGGATAAAGACGAGATAAAGAAACTGATTACGGAAGCAAACAAATAATAAAAAATGATGAAGGAAATCCCGAATGGATTTCCTTTTTTTATAATTGATTCTGGTATAGAAACTAAGTCCGCTGCCGGAGATGGCTAAAAGCACCGTTTAGCGAAGCCGTCGCCGCTCTTGAGTTTAGAACAACACCCACCTTCGGTGGGTACCCGGTGGAGGCAGCGGGCACAAGCCCTGCGGCCGGCAGAAAGGCACACGCTGAATTGCCGGCGAACCTCCACGAAGTGCAGGAATAAACTCTAGAGCGGCAGGGTGAACGGAGGTGCTGGGCCATCTCCGACAGGGAAGTGACTTTTTACACCAGAATTATAATTGTTTTTATTAATATATACTACAGCATATTGCTTCCCGAATATATTATTGTAGATTTACTTCCAATATTTCCTCCGGGGTCTTTACTATTATATCTTTGTATTTTTCAAAATCCTTTGTGTTATAGGTGCAAATATTGGAAATCCCCCGGGATTGCATCATCGCCACAAGCAATGAATCGAATATACTGGCTCCCTTAGCAGAATGAGTTAATACGATCTTTTCCAGATAATCCAGGGTATCTTCGCCAGGCTCCATTACTTCAAAGATTGATCTAAAAGTTTTCACCTGTTCCCAGGCAGTTTTTGGCTCCAGAGGATTCTGTAGGTTGAAAAATCACCCTCCGGAATATTATAATTTTATTGGGAGAGAGGAGTGAAGTTTAATGATTTGGTTTTTTATTAGGCTGACACTCTATTATCTATTCTTCGTGGCGCTTATCCCCACTTTTTTCGGCCGTACCTTTCATTACAATGTAATATGGGCCAAGAAAGACAAAACTCCGTGGGTGACCATAACCTTTGACGACGGGCCGGACCCTGTATATACACCCGAACTTTTATCACTGCTGGAGAAATATGATATAAAAGCTTGCTTTTTCCTGCTGGCGGACAAAGCTCAAAAGTATCCCGCACTGGTGCAGGAAATCGTAAAAAGGGGGCATGAGATTGGCATACATGGTTACCGCCACTACATGAACTGGCTGCTGGGCCCCAGAGCCACTTACATGGAACTTAAAAAATCTGTAGAAATAATAAAAAACATCACCGGCAAGAGCATCCATTATTACAGACCGCCCTGGGGGCTTTTCACAGGTTTTATCTACAGGTATGTGCGGAAATTGGAGTTGAAAATCGTGCTGTGGAGTTTTATGAGCTGGGATTGGAAATATAAAAAACCGTATAAAATAGCAAAATATGTGCTCAAAAAAGTACGGGGCGGAAATATCCTCATTTTCCACGACAGCGGTACCAACATCGGAGCCGATAAAAACGCCCCTGAAGCCATGATTCAGTCCCTGGAGTATATTATCAAAGGGATCCGGCAGAAAAACCTGGAAATAGTGGATATAAACAGTTTTGTTTATTCGGAGAAGAAATCGGCATGAAGAACATAATGCTTAAAATCTGGTTCGTCTGGGAATCAATATTTGAAAAACTGGCGGGTATACATCCGGTGCCGGGTGGATTTTTCAGGATCGCCATAAGAAGATATCGCGGCGATAAGTTGACATGTTTGGATGGAACTATATTAAATCCCGGAGAAAAATACGGCGAATTGCATTTAAACAACAAATTTTTTATAGGGCTGTCAAAACAGGACAGATCTCCCGCTTTTTTGGGTATTGCTTCGCTCAGGGAGTCGAAAAAAGCCTTTTCCTCCCTGAAAGAGTATACAAAATCAAATCCCCTTTTCAAAGATGTCAATGTTTTCATGGGGTATACCCTGCTGAACAGAGGAATAAACAGGCTGGGTTTTGAAGTCCATGACATAAAGTCCGGTTTTATAAAAAATCTGGTTTCTAATTATGAAAAAATGCTTCTCGCCATCCTCCACCCGGAAGGTTTTAAGCGTGTCATGTCAAAGAAATTAGTTTCAAAACAGGTTCTTATCACAAAAAAGACCCTGGAGAAATTATATTAAGGTCTCATTAATCCTTATTGCCTCAACATAACTTTCCCATGTGTTTATATTGAAAAAATCATAATCGTGCGTCTTGCAGTGCACTTTATCCATGTCTATAAACCGGGTTTTTGTCAGGGTAAATATGTCCTGGACCTTGATAGTGCCGTTTTTTTTCATCAGGCTCTTTATGGGCTCAATGCAGGTTTTTGCGTAAACGGCGTGAAGAGGCTCGAAATATTTGCTACCGGTATTGGGACAGACAATATCAAAACCCGGGCTTTGACCCAGCAAAATTTTGATCAATTCTCCGTTTAAGAAGGGCATGTCGCAGGCACAGAAAAATCCGGCCCCATTTTTCATCTTCAAAAGGCCGGTGTATATGCCGGAAAGGGGCCCCCGGCTTTCAGTCTCATCAGGGTACACTACAAACTTCGGATCTAAAACTTTAAACTCCCCAGGCTTGTTGGATATGATGATAACCTCATCAAAAATAGGCTTTAAAGTAATATATGCTTTTTCTATAATGGTGAGCCCGCCGATTTTGAGCAGGGCTTTATTTATTCCCATAAGCCTGGAGGATTTTCCTCCCGCCAGGATGACCGCAGAAAAACCCATTTTAAAACCCCTGTTCTAAACACGAGGAAATTCAAACAAAAACATTGGTATTTTCAGTGTAGACCATGCTCCGAGAAAAATCAATAAATATTTTCTTGAATTGATTGAAAACAATAGTTACAATAATGATGAACAGAGTTTTTTATGTGATGGTTTCTGTTGAAAATGCAGGGGTGGAAAGTCTTTAATTAGGAGGATATAAATGAACACTGATGAAAGAAGGGCAAAAATAATAGAGCTTTTAAGGTCCGAAAAGAGGCCTTTTTCCGGCAGCGAGCTTGCCGGGTTTTTTCAAGTCACCCGTCAGGTGATAGTCCAGGATATAGCTATACTCCGGGCCGCAGGAAATGACATTATAGCCACATCCCAGGGATATATGATGAAACAACCCTACGAGTTTTGCTCCAAAAAAATCGCCGTGTGTCACGCTGAGGAAAAGACCCGGGAGGAACTTCTGACCTTTGTGGAATGTGGATGCAAGGTGATAGACGTGATAGTGGAACATCCCCTCTACGGAGAGCTTCGCGGCATGCTAATGCTGCAAGATTCGGGTGATGTGGAGGAGTTTATAAAAAAGGTGGAAAAGAGCAATGCCACACTTCTTTCCAGGTTGACCCGAGGGGTACACCTTCACACGGTGGAGGCCTTGAATGAAGATTCCATAAAGAAGGCAGAGGAGCTTCTCAGGGAAAAGGGGGTCTTGCTGGAATAAATTTTTTTTGCTTATAGTTGACTATACACCTGTATATACAGTATAATTGAATCAAACAACTTTGATTTTAAGAGAAAGGAAGATTCACATGAACACAAAAAACCTTGTAACCGGCGCCCTGCTTACCGCCCTTTCTATTATAATCCCTGTTTCCTTTGGAGCCTATCTTAAGATATATATCCCGCCCTTTTCGGCCACTCTTGCATCCCATGTACCCACCATGCTGGCATTTTTAATAAGTCCAACGGTGGCGGTGATGGTGGGCCTGGGGTCGGCCCTGGGATTTTTAATTATGCTTCCTCCCGTCATAGCAGCCCGGGCCACCATTCATGCCATATTCGGCCTGGTGGGAGCTCTACTTGTCAAAAGGGGGCTTTCCTTTGAAAAAGCCCTGATCCTCACCGCCCCTATCCATGCCATTGGTGAAGCCATAGTGGTAATACCTTTCGGTTTCAATCTCTATACTGCCCTTGTGGTGGTGGGTATCGGCACATTAATCCATCACTTTTTAGACAGCGCAATTTCAGTGGTGCTGGCAAAAACAGTCTTATCCGGCTTTATTCATCCGGGTAAAATAAAAGCTTAAATAAAGATTTATTTACAAAATACTCCATTTTTATGGAGTATTTTTTACATCAATCTTTAGATTTTCTTTAGATTTTGCTCACAGCTTCCTGACACTTGCCGGTTATAATAAAATCAAACAGAAGGTTAAGACCTTCACAAAAAAATTAAAGGAGTGGTGGTAAATGTTTAAAAAAGCATTGATTTTCGGAGTGGTTGGCCTTCTGGTGCTGGGCATAGCCGCAGTTGCCTTCGCAGCCCCCGGCGGCAGGTGGGGAGGCGGTTTTGGCCGGGTGTCGGGCCAGGCAGCGGTTGGCAGCACGAACTGGGCACCTCCCATTACCCAGCTGGACCTCTCCGATGAGCAGTATGCAAAACTCAGGGAAATTCAGAATCAGGCTTTCGAAAAGATGCAGGCCTTAAGGGATGAAATGGCAAAGAAGATGCTTGAGCTTCAGAACCTGTACCTGCAAAAGAACCCCGACAAAGCTGCTATTGATGCAAAACAGAAGGAACTTTCCGAACTGAGGGATAAGATGTGGCAGCTCCGGCAGGATAACTTCAATGAAGCCAATAAAGTACTTACCAAAGAACAGCAGGATAAACTAAACAGTCTTAGAGGAAACGGTTTCGGCAGAGGTGCCGGATTCGGCCCCGGGGCATGCCACGGTTTTGGCGGAGGTTTCGGCTGGGGCATGATGGGCGGCTACGGCTCCGGAGTAAATCAGTAATTTGGATATCCGGGCGGCTTTGCCGCCCTTTTTTATATGAATTTTATATAATTTTTATTGTATTTTTCCTAAAATAATGTTATACTCCAGGTAATACAAGGAGGTGCAATATTATGCCTGATGGTGTAAACCCCAAAAAAACCAAAATGACAGCCGTACGTCTACCTGTCTCTGTAATTGATAAAATAGACCGGTTATTCGGTAAAGGTAATCGTTCGAAATTTATTTATGAAGCTATTGAAAAGGAATTAAAAAGGAGAAAAAGACTGGAGTTTATAGAAAAGGACACAAATCTTATCTCTGACGACATTAAAGACTCTGTAGAATATGTAAACGAGATGCGAAAAATCGATGTTGAGCGTTTCGAAGTGTTATATAAAGCAAATGATCAAAAATCAGGGCAGGGAGAAGTTCATGAGTAAGTCACGGATAAATGGTTTTCTTCTCGACACCGATTTTTTAATTGATTTAAACAGGGGAAAAAGTAATATTTACAAAAAGAGAGCTTCAAAATTACTATATCAAATAAATGATTCAGATCTCTTCATCTCGAATGTTACCATTATAGAATTTTTATCGGGTATATCCGAGGAAAAGCAGGAAAACACCTCAAATATTTTATTTGATCTTTTCGTATATATTTATCCTACTTATGAAGAGTCTTGCTTTGCAGGAAGACTTCGGCAAGAATTTTTCAAAAAAGGAATTTCTTTGTCTGTTTCAGATGTTTTAAATGCGTCCCTTTGCATAAATCGCAATTTATCTATTGTTACGAGAAATATTAAACATTATCCATTTAAAAATATTAATGTTTTGAGCTGGTAAATTTTTTATCTGGAGAGTCCTTATGAGCAAATATAAAATTTTAGTGGTGGATGATGAGATTAAAATCCTGAATTTAATAAAAAATTACCTGGAAAATGAGGGGTTTTCGGTTATTACCGCCGATGGCGGGAAAAAGGCTCTTGAGCTTTTTGAGGCCGAAAAGCCTGACCTGGTGGTGCTTGATATTATGATGCCCGAGGTGAGCGGCTATGATGTATGCAGGAAAATATGCTCCTCCTCGGATACCCCCGTTATCATGCTGACGGCCAGGTCCGAAGAGGTGGATAAAATCCTTGGGCTCGAGCTGGGAGCCGACGACTATATAACAAAGCCCTTCAGCTTGAGGGAACTGGCGGCACGGATCCGGGTGGTGCTGCGAAGGCTTAAGCGGCAGGATTTACAGGAAAAAGAACTGGGCCATGGCCGGGAGGATATACTGGAATACCTGGGACTTTCGCTCGACCTCAAGAAAAAAAGCGCTGTCCTGGAGGGCAAGCCCCTTTCCCTCACCCCCACCGAATTCAAGATTCTGGCTATGCTTATGGGCAGCCCCGGTGTGGTTTTTTCCCGGCTGCAGATACTGGAAGAGGTTCTCGGGGAGTATTACGAAGGGTATGAAAGGTCCCTGGATACCCATATGAGCAATCTCAGAAAAAAACTGGGGGACGACCCCGCAAATCCCCGGTATATAAAGACTGTATATGGCATGGGCTATAAAATTGGAGGACAATCATGAAAAAAACCGGCATAGGATATCGCATTACAGCAGGCCTGGTGGTAACAGCATTATTAACCGCAATTTTATCCATATTGTTACTTTTTGTGCTCACCGAAAAGGCCTTCAATGATTATATAAAGCAAAACAGAATAGAGCAGGCCAGGGAAATAAGCGGGATTCTGGGAGATGTCTATGACCGGAATGGATGGGAGGGCGTGCGTTCGCTGGTGGAGGGAGCTTCCATGATGAGGCAGGGCCACAAGAGGTGGATGGGGACGGATAGGAATCCCACAGGCATGGGACCTTTTGGAGGCCAGGGCATGGGCCCCATGATGGGTATAATCCAGAGGCAGGTCATAGTTACGGACCCCAATGGGAACATTATAATCTCCTCGGAGGATATAAGCCCACAGACCCCTATCTCCAAATCGCTATGGGACCTGAGGGTGCCCATATTTTCAAGCCAGGGCCATATAGGTTACCTCATCGTCTGGTCCCAGGCAAGGCCTGCTGAAAAGAGTCTCGAGTCTATTTTCTTTCGTACCATATCCCGGTATTCTTTTCTCGCTGTGTTTTTCGGTCTTGTAATCGCCATTGTAGTAGGATACCTTATTTCCCGGCAGCTCACAAGCCCCATTAAGAAGCTTTCCGATACGGTCCGGTTATTTACCCGGGGCGAAAGGGATATCCGCCTTACCGTCACCGGCGATGATGAGCTGGGAACTCTGGCGGCGGATTTCAATGCCATGGCCGACAGCATAAAAAAGAGCGAAGAGCTTCGCAAAAACCTAACCGCCGATGTGGCCCATGAACTCCGGACACCTCTTTCAATACTGAGGGGCACCCTGGAATCCATCCAGGCCGGTGTGCTTTCTCCCACTCCCGAAGTCATCCTTTCCCTGCAGGATGAAATCATACGCATGTCCCGGCTGGTGAAAGACCTTTCTGACTTGAGCAGGGCTGAAGCCGGAAACCTGGAGCTTAACCGGGAGGAAATATCTCCCGTGGAGCTCAAAGAAAAATTTTCATACTTTAAAACAGAAGCCGAATTCAAAGGAATAGACTTTATTGTAGACATCCCTCCGGATCTGCCGAAAATTTCGGTGGATGTAGTGCGCATAACCCAGGTCATATCCAACCTGCTCACCAATGCCCTGCGGCACACCGCGTCAGGGAAGATAGAACTTTCAGCGAAAAGTTCAAAAGACGGAGTACTTTTTTCGGTAAAGGACACCGGCTGCGGCATAAAACAAGAAGACCTCCCC
The DNA here is from genome assembly GCF_003691585.1 of Biomaibacter acetigenes. Taxonomy (GTDB): domain Bacteria; phylum Bacillota; class Thermosediminibacteria; order Thermosediminibacterales; family Tepidanaerobacteraceae; genus Biomaibacter; species Biomaibacter acetigenes. The sequence continues at coordinate 2,944,621 of NZ_CP033169.1, forward strand.
CACGTTTTCGACAGATTCTACCGGGCGGAAAAATCCCGCTCCCGCACCACCGGCGGCATGGGATTGGGGCTTGCCATAGCCCGGAGCCTGGTAGAAATCCATGGCGGAAAGATATGGGTAGAAAGCGAAGAAGGAAAAGGCGCCGAGTTCAAATTTTTTATTCCGATAATCAAATAATTAAATTTTAAGCCGGCCCCCATGTAGGGATTTCATGATATAACTCCTTGCTTTTTCTTCCAGGGAGTCATCTAGTTTCTCAAGGGTCTCAACACCATATCTGTTTTTAGTGCGGTCAGAAGATAATTTTTCCTCTAAAAATAAAGGAGCTCCTTGGTCGGAGCTTTATAATGACGCTATTTCATCGTTTCCATATAACTTTATCCCCGCCGATTCCAGAGCTTTTACGGCTTTCTGGGGGTCTTCCACGCGAAATAAGATGAGGGCTTTGTCTTCACTTCGCTTTATAAACGAGTACAGATACTCCACACTCACCCCTGCCTGCCGCAGCACCTGAAGGGCATTGTTTAATCCGCCAGGTCTATCAGCCACCTCTACCGCCAGCACGTCGGTGGTGCTCACGGGAAACCCAGCTTCCTTGATGGCGGCCACCGCCTCCTCCGGCTTGTTTACTATCATGCGGAGAATGCCGAACTGGGTGGTATCGGCTATGGATATGGCACTTATGTCTATGTTTTTTTCCGAAAGAACCCTTGTGATTTCCGAAAGCCTTCCGGGTTTATTTTCAAGAAACACCGATATCTGCTTTACAAACATCGCAAACCCTCCCATTAAATGATTTTAAGATGCGGTTCGTCCGTAATTTCCCTGTTCCTTGAAGGACTGCCCCTTTATGAGTTTGTTATGTCCTCCTACATCTTTCTCTTATCTATTACCCTTTTGGCTTTGCCTTCACTGCGCTCTATGGTATGGGGCTCCACCAGCCGCACATTGACATTGATACCCAGGGTGGTATAGATATCCGAAGCAATCTTCTTCCTGATATCTTCTAATTTCCTCACTTCATCGGCAAAGAGCTTTTCGGATACTTCCACCCATACCTCCAGGCAATCCAGGTTATCCACCCGATCGACTATGAGCAGGTAATGGGGTTCTGTCTCGCCGGCGGCCATCAGCACGCTTTCAATCTGGGACGGGAATACGTTGACGCCCCGGATTATGAGCATGTCGTCGGTCCTGCCCAGGAGTTTTTCTATCCTGGCATGGGTCCTGCCGCAGGCGCACGGTTCATAATTGATGGATGTAATATCCCTGGTTCTGTAGCGGATTACGGGTAATCCTTCCTTGTCTATGGTGGTGATCACAAGCTCCCCTTTCTCTCCGGGCGGTAGAGGCTCTTCGGTGACGGGGTCTATGACTTCGGGAATGAAGAAATCCTCGAATATGTGAAGACCTTTCTGTTCGCCGCATTCACAGGCCACTCCGGGGCCTATGACCTCGCTCAATCCATATATGTCCAGTGCCTTTATGCCCAGCTTTTCCTGGATTTCCTTCCTCATGTTCTCGGTCCAGGGTTCTGCCCCAAAGATTCCGGTTTTGAGGTGGAGCTCATTTCTATCTATGCCCATTTCTTCTAAAGTTTCTGCTATGTAAAGGGCATAAGATGGCGTGCAGGCCAGTATTTCGGTTTTAAGGTCCTTCATGAGCATAACCTGCCGCCGCGTGTTTCCACCGGAAGTCGGGATAACCACGGCACCCAGCTTTTCGGCTCCGTAGTGGAATCCCAATCCGCCGGTGAAGAGTCCGTAACCGTAAGAAACCTGCACCACCGAATCCCGTCGGCCGCCGCCCATCACCAGGCACCGGGCCACCAGTTCCGCCCAGTTGGAAATGTCCCTCCTGGTATATCCCACCACGGTGGGCTTTCCTGTAGTGCCCGAAGATGCGTGGATCCTTATGATTTCACTTAAAGGTGAGGCAAACAGCCCGGTAGGATAGTTATCCCTCAAATCCTGCTTGGTGGTAAAAGGAAGTATTCTTAAATCTTCCAGGCTCTTGATGTCTTCCGGGATTATGCCTCTTTGCTGCATCTTGTGCCTGTAGCTTTCCACATTGTGGTAAACCCTGTCGACGGTCTCCTTCAGTTTTTGAAATTGGTGGAATCTGAGCTCTTCTCTTGACATGCATTCACGGATCTTGTTCCAGTACAATGTTTTAACCCCCTTTAATTCTTATATCACATTTCTCGCTTCTCTAGTATTGCTTCATATCCTCTTTTGAAGGCTTCCTTATTAATTTCAACGGTCTTTGGAGGTACGGTTTCTTCAATGATCTTTAGCCAGAGTTCTTTCTCAAAATCCAGCCTGCTGGCCAGCACCCCCAGAAGCACTACATTTACCGCCTTTGCACTGCCGCAATCCGATGCAATCTTCCCGGCGTCCACCATGCAGGTGGTTGCTATATCTGCCAGGGTCCCATTTATGTTCTCCGGATATTTCTGATATCCCATCGTCACGGGGATGGGTGGTATCTCCTGGGCATTGGAGATTATTATTCCGCCCTTTTTCAAATACCCCGCCCACCTCAGGGCTTCAAGCTTTTCAAAGGCCAGGATAAAATCGGCCTGCCCCATTCCTACCAGGGGGGAATATATTTTTTCCCCAAATCTGACATGGGTCACCACACTGCCGCCCCTTTGAGCCATTCCATGGACTTCGGAAACCTTTACATCCAGGCCGCTGCGGAGGGCTACCTCTCCCAGGATACGGCTTGATAGCAATGTTCCCTGCCCGCCGACTCCTACTATGAGTATGCCTGTATCAGCCACGCATATCACCTCTTGTGATGGATTTTGTGGGACATACTGCGGCGCAGAGCCCGCACCCCGTGCACATGGTTTCATCGATGGAAATGAAATCGCGGTTTTCCATGGCCGGGCATCCAAGCTCTATGCAGAGGCCGCATCCGATACAAGTATCGGAGTTTACACCGTAGGGCGGATTTTTGACCTGAACCCTCTTTAAAAGTGCGCATGGCCGGCGGGCGATGATAACCGAGGGTTCCTGAGAGGAAATCTCTTCCCGGACGGCCTTTTCAAATTTCTCCAGGTCAAAGGGGTCTTCCACCCTGACGCGCCTTACCCCCACGGCCTCACAAAGTTTTTCCAGATTGAGCTTATATGCCGGTTCCCCCTTTATATTGAAGCCGGTGGCTGGATGCTCCTGGTGACCCGTCATGCCCGTGGTGGAGTTATCCAGTATTATTACTGTTGTGGTGCCGTTATTATAAAACACATCTATAAGGCCGGTTATGCCCGAATGAATGAAGGTGGAATCTCCTATCACCGCCACGGTTTTCCATGATGCGTCTTTTCCCAGGGCTTTCTCCATACCGTGGGCATTGCCGATGCTGGCCCCCATGCATATGCAGGTATCCATGGAGGAAAGCGGAGGCAGGGCTCCCAGGGTATAGCAGCCGATATCGCCGGTCACCGTAAGGTTCAGCTTTTTGAGCACATGGTAAACTCCCCGGTGCGGACATCCGGGACAGAGCGCCGGAGGCCTGGGAGGAATCTGCGATGTATTTACCTCTACACGGTTTTCAAAAGCAAGGTTAAGGATTTCATTTTTAACTTCGGCCGCCTTTAATCCAGCAGCAACTAATTCATAAGAAAGCTCTCCCATTTTGGGGAAATACTCTTTTCCAAAAACCTCTACGCCCAGAGTTTTTATATAATCCTCGATAAATGTTTCCAGTTCTTCCACCACGAAAAGCCTTTCAACGTTTTCGGTAAAACTTTTTATTAATTCCTGCGGCAGCGGGTATACCATGCCCAGCTTTAAAAAGGATGCGCCGGGAGCTGCTTCTTTTGCGTAATTATATGCTCCTCCGGCGGCAATTATGCCGATAGAGCGGTCATTGTATTCGATTTTATTTATATCGGCTTTCTCGGAGTATTCCTGAAGCTTTTTTTCCCTTTCCACCAGTGCGGTCCGCCTGCCCCGGGCCATGGCCGGCATCATAACGTATTTGCCGACGTCTTTCACATAACTCTTAAGCCCACAATCAAGCCTTTCGCCCGGTTCCACCAGGCTTCTGGAGTGGGAGACCCGGGTGGTCATCCTCAGCATGACGGGAGTATCGAATTTCTCGCTGATTTCAAAGGCAAGTTTTGTAAAATCTTTTGCCTCCTGGCTGTTCGAGGGCTCCAGCACGGGAATGTGTGCTGCTCTGCCGTAAAACCTGCTGTCCTGTTCATTCTGGGAGCTGTGCATTCCGGGGTCGTCGGCCACCACTATTACAAGCCCGCTGTTTATCCCGGTATAGGAGGATGTAAAAAGCGGGTCAGCCGCCACGTTCAGCCCCACATGTTTCATGCAAACCATGGCTCTCGCTCCCGCAATTGATGCCCCAAGGGCCACTTCCAGAGCCACCTTCTCGTTGGGAGACCATTCTGCATATATACCGTCATATTTGGATATGCTTTCGGTTATTTCGGTGCTGGGGGTTCCGGGATAGGCCGATGCCACTTTCACTCCGGCCTCATAAGCCCCCAGGGCTACGGCCTCATTGCCCAGCAGCAGTTTCTTCATTACAATCACCTCTGTCTTTTTCCTATTTGCGCAAATCCTTGACCCGCCTGGCCTTGCCTTCAAATCTCGTAAGGCTCCTCGGCTCCACGAGATTGACCTTTGCGTCTATCTGAAGCACGGTCTTGAGCTTGTGGCGGATTTGAGCATTCAGTTCTTCCAATCTCTGGTACTTGTCCAGCATTTCTCCGTCGACAAGTTCCACATTTACCGTAAGTTCATCCAGATATCCTTTTCTTGTAACCACAATCTCATAATGCGGCCCCACGCCCTTTATGTTCATCAAAACGCTCTCTATCTGGGAAGGAAACACATTGACCCCCCGGATGATGAGCATGTCGTCGCTCCGGCCTTCCACCCGGGACATCCTCATCAGGGTTCTGCCGCAGCGGCATGGCTCCGGGTTCAGACTGGTGATGTCTCTGGTCCTGTAGCGCAAAAGAGGCAGAGCCTCCTTAGTAAGGGTTGTTATGACCAGCTCCCCTTTTTCCCCGAAGTCCAGTTTGCGGCCCGTCGCGGGATCTATTATTTCCGCCAGGAAATGGTCTTCGGCAATATGCATGCCGTCTTTTTCCTCGCACTCTCCGGAGACTCCCGGCCCAATAATCTCGCTCAAACCGTAGTTTTCTGTAGCGGTTATGCCCCAACGCCTTTCGATTTCATTTCGCATCTCTTTCGTGGAACCCTCTGCCCCGAAGAGTCCCAGCCTGAGGCGGATATCGTCCCGCTTTACCCCCATTTCTTCAGACACCTCCGCCATATACATGGCGTAAGAAGGGGTGCTCACCAGCACGGTGGAACCAAAATCCCGCATCAGATTTATCTGCCTCTCGGTATTGCCGCTGGAAACGGGAACAACCGCGGCTCCTATCCTTTCAAGACCGTAATGGAGCCCCAGGGCTCCTGTAAAAAGCCCGTAACCGAAGGAAATCTGGGCGATATCCTGCTCACGGGCCCCTGCCATGAAAGCCATACGGGCTACCAGTTCCGACCATGTGTCCAGGTCCTTTCTGGTGTATCCCACCACAGTGGGCCTGCCGGTGGTACCGGAGGAGGCGTGGATTCGGACCACGTCCTTCATCGGTACGGCAAACATCCCATAGGGATAATTGTCTCGCAAATCATCCTTTGTGGTGAAGGGTATTTTTTCGATGTCCTTTAAAGAATTGATGTCCCGAGGGGAAAGATTTATGCGGTCGAAAGCCTGCCTGTAAAATGGAACTTTTTCGTAAGCATAATTTACGATGTATTTCAATCTTTCAAGCTGTATGCTTTCGATTTCTTTTCTGGATAATGCCTCATCCTTCGACCACAGCATAGCGCTTCCCCCCTCTCATGGTACAAGCAATGCGAACTGCGGACAGGCCGCCCGGCCGGCAAAAAGCGGCAGCCTTAATTTCTCCGCTTAAAAATAAAAGGCCCGAGGCCCTGCAAACAACCTTTCCTACCATCCTGCCATCTCCCAATAAAAAAGTATTTGATTGGTATAGAAAGTCTCCTTCCTGCCGGAGATGCCCGGCACCTCCAGCAGCCTTGTTAATTGAATCAAAATTATTTCAGATATATAAGATTATACAATATTACGCATAAAAGATAAATACAATTTTGTTAAATCAAGCAGTATAACGGACACAGTTCCTGCCTTCGGATTTTGCCTCATACAGCATGCAGATCTTTCCCCATAATTTCTTCCCGGGAGTAGCCAAAAAGCTGCTCAGCTGCTGGGTTCCAAAAAATTACATTCCCCTGCCCGTCGATCATCACTATGGCATCCCGGGCGGATTCCATTATCGCCCTTAAAGTGGCCGCTTTTTTCGCAAGTTCCACCTCCATAGCTCTGCGCTTGATGATATCTATGGCAAGTGCCATAGATACTTTTTCTCCCGTGTATTCTATAAGCTGCAGGTGGTTTTCTACAGGATAGGTGGAGCCGTCTCTGCGGCGGTGAACCGTACAGTATGTCATCTGTTCCTGTTTCCCGGCAGCAAGAGGCGCTATGAGATCCAAAAAACTCTGTCGGTTAAGGTCAGGGGTAATATCCAGGGGAGTCATATCTTTCAGTTCCTCGGCGGTGTATCCCAGGTTTTCTCGGGCGATGCGGTTGACTGTCACAAACTTTAACGTATCAAAACGGAATATATAAAATCTCTACCAGCGAATTTTCCACAACATGCCGGAAAAACTTTATTTCTTTCTCTGTTTAAATTCACGCGTTGATATCAAAGACGATTTTAAATCGAGCAAAGTCCCCTGATCGTGATTGATAACCGCCGAATAGACTTCCATAAACTTCTCTCTGCCGTCCGGTCAGAGGATCAGGAAAGAAAGAGAAAAACTTGGGCTTACAAGGGAAAAATTTGCGGAAATCATAGGGCTTTCGGACTACTATGTAGGGCAGCTGGAACGCGGGGAGCGCCAGATGAGCTTAAATGTACTGGTAAAAATTGCCGGGAGGAGGACCCATCCTGGGAAGTTTGGGTCCTCACCCGTCAGGGGAAATTGGAAATTTTAAATTTTAATTGGCTCACATCATCTACCAAATTTTTGGACATATTACTCAAGGTCTGCGCCGATGATGCAACTTCCTGTGAGGAAGCATTTAATTCCTGTAAGGATGCCGCTATCTGTTCAGAAGATGCTGAAACCTCTTCTGCCATGGATGCAGCCGTTTCAATACTTTTTATAATAATATGCTTTTTGCCATTAATATGGCTCATATTATTGCTTATATCACCGATTCTTGGAAAAATTTCTTCCACATTATTATTATTTCCTTAAAGGAATTAACTGAATTACCGATCACTGTAATCTGCCCGTTTAGTTTATCCTTCATAATATCCGAAGTTTTAATAGCCAAATTGCTCTTATTCATAAGATTTTCAAGCAAACTACTTATATTTGAAGATGAAGTTTTTGATTGCTCAGCGAGTTTCCTAATTTCTTCGGCTACTACTGCAAAGCCTCTGCCTGCTTCCCCTGCTCGTGCCGCTTCTATCGTAGCATTTAGTGCGAGAAGATTGGTCTGCTCTGCAATATCATTTATTAAATCAGTAATCTTACCGATTTGAGACAACTGTATTCCAAGTCCTTTTATTTCATTCCTTACATCAGTAAAGGATAAGTTAATGTCTTTTATAGCATCTTCAAGTATTGCCAAATCCCGGTTGCTGATTTGTGCTTTAGAGTTAATAATCTCGACTCTGGAATTAACTACTTCAAGTGCATTTAGTGTTTCATCATTTTTGTCCCAAAGTTATTCATAATAGTATTTATGTTAGTTATATACCTAGGGAGGAGATTATTATGTGACTAAGTTGACTGAATTGCTAAAACGGCTATGGTAACATCTAAAAAATAAAAAGCCACGGTTCCATTTTAGTCAAACCGATAAAAGATGTTAAATATGCTGTATTATTTGCTGAAAAATGTATGGCAACGGTACTTGAATATCCGCAAGACCTGCCTCATAAACCACTTTTGGCATGCCGTACACTATGCAGGACTCTTCTGCTTCAACAATAACTTTGCCGTTATATTTTTTTACTTCCCTGCAACCCATCAGTCCGTCATTTCCCATACCTGTCATAATAACCGTCAAAAGCCTATCCTTAAATATTTGGGCAGCGGAAATTAGAGTAATATTGATAGAAGGTTTGTAAACTGTTTCTACTGGAGAGTAGTCCCCTATCCTCAAAATTACACTTCTGTCATCTTTCTTTTGCAAAAAAGTCTGTAAGCCGGCAGGAGCTATGTAGATATTCCCTGCTTCAAGTATGTCTCCGTCTGCCGCTTCCTTGACATGAAGGTTGCAGATCTTATCAAACCGTTCAGCCAGTGGCGCTGTAAAACCAGGCGGCATATGCTGAATAACAATGATAGGTACGCTTGTTTCTTTGGGAAAGCGGGGTAAGAGGGATTGCAATGCGGATGGCCCTCCTGTTGAACACCCGATAATTAACAGGTCGGTAGTTTTCTCTTTTAGCAGCACCTTGCTTTCTGGGTTATGTTGTGGCCTTTCAGTTTGAGTAATATTTTCCTGCAGAGGTACTTTTGCTCCCTCCGCAATTGCTTTTAATCTATCTAAAAAATCATTTGTGATTTCCTGCCCCACATCTTCTTTAATCAACACACTTTTAAGGAAGAAATCAATTGCCCCAAGTTCCAGTGCTTTTATCGTAGTCTTGGCCCCTTCCTCGGTGTAGTTACTCAACATGACCACAGGAATCGGGCAGGTCTTCATGATATGCTCCAAAGCAGCTATTCCATCCATTTCGGGCATTTCCACATCCATCGTCACTATATCGGGTTTAAGACGCTGGACCTTCTCTATGGCATCAAGGCCATTCCGTGCAACTCCTATGACAAAGAACTGAGGGTCTCTTTCAATGATAAGGCTTATACACCTTCTCATAAAGGAGGAATCGTCTACCACTAACACCCCGTACTGCCGCATAGAGAATTTCCTCCTTTCTTGTAGTAGAATATATTCTGTGTATATATTGTCTCAAAATCGCTTTTCATTCCCGTTATTGTCTCCGCATGACCTAAAAACAGGTATCCGCCCGGTTTTAATATATTAGAAAAATCGTCGACTATTCTTTGGATAGCCTTTGTATCAAAGTATATCAGCACATTTCTGCATAAGATAATATCCGATTTTTCAATTTTCCCTGTTATGTTATTATCTAAAAGGTTCATGTATCTAAAATCAACCATCTCCATGATAGAGTCTTTGACCTTATAATCTTCCTCTAGTTCTATAAAAAACTTATCCAAGACGCCTTCGGGCATTTTCCTAAAAGAGAAAGACTTCTTATTATACACACCGCTCCTGGCTTTTTTAAGCACCTTTTTATTAATATCCGAAGCGATAATCCTCACAGCCCCTGGCTGGAACAACCCGGACTCTTCTACGAGTATTCCAATAGTATAAGGCTCTTCACCGCTGGAACATGCCGCGCACCATATCACTAATGGGTTTTCTGTTGTGCGGTCCTTATACTGGGGCAGTATGGCACTCTTAATTTCATCCAGCAAATTTTCTTCTCTAAAAAAATAGGTTTCATTTACGGTGATTAATTCAATTAGGGTATCCCATTCCTTTGCCTCCATTTTGAGGTATCCGCAGTACTCCCAGGCGGAAAGCCCCAATTCCTTCAGCCTTCCTGATATTTTAGGCTCAAGGGAGGAAAGGTTTTTCATGTAGTCGATGCCACAATAGTTATATATGAGTTCTGCTAATTGAACTAACCCGATTGTATCCATAGATATTACTACTGACTCCCACCTATACAAAGTTTATATCCGCCGGGAAGATATCTTTCCCAGCGGATACTGTGCCTTATAATTATTTTTCAGTTAATTCCTCAAACGCTTCCTTGATTCCAGCAGAGTATCCAAACAATTCTTTGGTTACTGCCGCTGTTTGCTCCACATCCTTGAAATTAAGGTCGACAACCCTGTTGATTTCACTTACGAATTTTACAAGCTGCGCAACTTCAGACGCCTGAACCCTGGTTGCCTCTGTAACCTCACTTGCCTGGGCTGTCACATCCTTAATATTGACAATCAACTTGTCTACACCGGAAGCCTGATGCTTCATAGCCGCGGTAATTTGTTTTACCTGTTCTCTTGCATTGCCAACACCTTTGATAACTTCTTCCACACCTGCTGCCTGTTCCTTTGTAGCTTGAGTCACTTGGGCTGCCTGCCTGGTTACATTTTCCACGGCAACTACAATATTCTGCCCCTGTTTCGCTTGTTCTTTAACGGCCACAGTTATTTGACGAACCTGCTCTCTTGCATTCTCAACGCTTTTTACTATATTGTCTACACCTGCCGCCTGTTCCTTTACAGCACTGGCCACAAGGGCTGTCTGGTCTGTCACATTCTGTACTGACTTTACAATATCCTGCCCTTGTTTAGCCTGTTCCTTGACCGCCAACGTAATCTGCCTTACCTGCTCACGGGCATTCAAAACACCCTTTATGATTTCCTCAACGCCTTTGGTCTGCTCCTTAACAGCTACAGCCACTCGCTCAGCCTGGTCATTTACATTTTCTACAGATTTAACGATGTTCTGCCCTTGGTTTGCCTGTTCTTTAACAGCTACAGTTATTTGCCTCACCTGTTCACGGGCATTAGTTACGCCTTTGATGACTTCTTCTACGCCCTTGGCCTGCTCTTTGGTTGCCTGTGTTACCCGGGCCGCTTGGTCGGTTACGTTCTGGGCAGCGGCTGTAATGTTTTGCCCTTGCTTTGCCTGTTCCTTTACAGCTACAGTAATCTGTCTTACCTGCTCACGGGCATTCAAAACACCCTTTATAATATTTTCCACTCCCTGAGCTTGTTCCTGGGTTACTTTCGTAATCTGTGCAGCCTGGTCCTTCACATTTTCAACTGCCGTAACTATGTTCTGTCCTTGCCTGGACTGCTCCTTCATGGCAGCAGTAATCTGCTTAACCTGTTCTCTTGCATTGGCAACACCCTTGATAACCTCTTGCGCACCTGCCGCCTGTTCTTTGGCTGCAACCGCAACCTGTGCCGTTTGTTTCGCCACATTTTCAATCGCCTTGAGGATATTCTGCCCATGGTTGGCCTGCTCTTTGACCGCCACCGTAATTTGCCTTACCTGCTCACGGGCATTGGCTACACCCTTTATAATTTCATCTACGCCTTTGGATTGTTCGGTTACAGCCTGCGATACCTGAGCAGCTTGTTTATTTACATTCTCTACCGCTATCACAATATTCTGCCCCTGTTTCGCCTGCTCCTTAACAGCAACAGTAACCTGGCGGACCTGCTCTCTGGCATTAGCAACACCCTTAACGATATTCTCAGCACCTGCAGCCTGTTCTTTTGTACTCTGTGTAACCATTGCCGCCTGGTTGGTAACAACCTTCATAGCTTCAATAATTTTTGCACTGCCATTATTCTGCTCCTCAGTTGCAACTGTAATCTGACGAATTTCGGCATTTACATTTTCCACGCCCTCTACTATCTTTTCAATGGCTTTACCGGCTTCATCACTTAATTTTGTTCCATTTTCGACCTTTTGGGTACCGACTTCAATAGCCTTTATGGCATTCGAAGTTTCACCCTGGATACCTTTAATAAGGGCTGATATTTCTTTCGTTGCAGTAGCAGTCCTTTCAGCAAGTTTCCTTACCTCGTCCGCAACCACTGCAAAACCTTTGCCATGTTCGCCGGCTCTGGCCGCTTCAATTGCCGCATTTAATGCAAGGAGGTTGGTCTGCTCTGCTATATCGTCTATGACCTCTATAATACTGCCAATCTTTTCAGAACTCTTTCCAAGGTTAATGATAACATTTTCGGCCCTATGGATAACCTCTGAAATTTCCTTAATGGCCACCAGGGTATCAGCAACAGCTTTCTGGCCATCTTTAGCATCAGCTTGTACTTTATCGCTTAATTTGTTTACATTCTGTGCGTTCTGGGCAACCTGGCTGATGGAGGCCGCCATGTTTTCAACTACCTGAAATGTTTCACCGGCGGATTTCTGGAGCTGTTCTGCACTGCTTGCAACGCTCTGGATTGATTTGCCCATTTCTTCTATTGAAGCGGATATTTCTTCAACTGATATTGCTGTACTTTCGGCATTTCCCGATACCTGCTGGATGGAGGCTACTATCTCCTGGACCGCAGCAGCCGCTTCATCTGCCGAACCCTTCAGGCTTTCGGCGTTGCCCGCTACGCCTTTAATGGATTTGCCCATCTGTTCAATGGAGGAGGAAATCTGTTCTACCGAGCTTGCGGTACTATCTGCATTGCCTGCTACCTGCTGGATGGAAGCCACCATTTCCTGGATGGCTGCGGCCGCTTCATCTGCAGAGCCCTTCAGGCTCTCGGCGTTGCCGGCAACTCCCTTGATGGACTTGCCCATCTGCTCAATGGAAGATGAGATTTGCTCTACCGAGCTGGCAGTTGATTCTGAATTCCCAGCTACCTGCTGGATGGAGGCTACTATCTCCTGCACTGCAGCTGCGGCTTCTTCCGCCGATCCTTTTAGGCTTTCGGCGTTGCCCGCTACGCCCTTGATGGATTTGCCCATCTGCTCTATTGCCACCGAAATCTCTTCAACTGATTTTGCTGTACTTTCGGCATTTCCCGATACCTGCTGGATGGAGGCTACTATCTCCTGGACCGCAGCAGCCGCTTCATCTGCCGAACCCTTCAGGCTTTCGGCGTTGCCCGCTACGCCTTTAATGGATTTGCCCATCTGTTCAATGGAGGAGGAAATCTGTTCTACCGAGCTTGCGGTACTATCTGCATTGCCTGCTACCTGCTGGATGGAAGCCACCATTTCCTGGATGGCTGCGGCCGCTTCATCTGCAGAGCCCTTCAGGCTCTCGGCGTTGCCGGCAACTCCCTTGATGGACTTGCCCATCTGCTCAATGGAAGATGAGATTTGCTCTACCGAGCTGGCAGTTGATTCTGAATTCCCAGCTACCTGCTGGATGGAAGCTACTATCTCCTGCACTGCAGCTGCGGCTTCTTCCGCCGATCCTTTTAGGCTTTCGGTGTTGCCGGCAACTCCCTTGATGGATTTACTCATTTGTTCTATAGAGGCAGAAATTTCTTCAACAGAATTTGCAGTGGACTCCGAATTCCCTGCAACCTGTTGTATGGAGGCGACAATCTCCTGAATGGAAGAAGTAACTTCTTCCGCTGAAGCAGCCATGCTTTCCGCATTGCCGGCTACTCCCTTAATGGATTTACCCATTTGTTCGATAGATGAGGAAATTTGTTCTATAGAACCGGCGGTACTCTCAGAGTTGCCTGCAACCTGCTTGATACTTGCAGCCATCTCACCCAGAGAATTCTGTGACTGCTCTGCAAGCCTCGCCAGTTGTTCTGCATTCTTCACTATCCCGTCAATTGACCTGGATAGTTCACTCGTCATTTTATTGGCCGACTCAGCGGCAGAGGACTGTTCTCTTGTGCCTTTTGTTATCTGCTCAGTAATAGCAGATAAATCTTTTAACTTAGAATCTAGTTTTTCAGAAGAGTTTACCGCCATATTTATCTTTTGGGTAATACCCGAATTTCCCATAAGCATCATTGCAAGATTTTTTGTAAATTTGCCCATTATATATACCTCCTATTTTTTTTAATTTAATAATGTTTGCCCTTTGGCTGTTATCTGTCGCCGACTTCAATATCACAATTCTGATAATCATCAACTGCCGTTACTTTACGGCTGCTTACCATTTTAGAAATTCCTACTACATCCAGAATGCATGCTACACTGCCATCACCCAAAATTGTAGCTCCCGAAAAGCCTTCAATCTTACCTATATACATTCCAAGAGGTTTTACAACAACCTCCTGGTTCCCCACAAGTTCATCTACCACAAGCCCCAAACGTTTTTCTGCCACGCCCAGAACTACTATAAAGACATTTCTCCCCCTCTTGCGGCGGGGGATATTGAAATAGTCATGCAACCATATCAAAGGTAAGACCTTTTCTCGTATTACCGATACAGCCTGACCTTTAACAAACTCTATTTCTCTTTCGGGCTTGCGGACTATTTCAATTACATTGCTCATGGGCAGGGCATAGGTCTCATCGTTTATCTTAACTAACAATCCTGTAAGGATAGCCAGCGTAAGGGGCAGCTTAATGGTAAACTTTGTGCCTTCGCCTTGCTTCGTCTCTACGTCAATAATCCCATTTAGTCTGTCGACATGATTTCTTACTATATCCATCCCTACACCACGGCCAGAAATGTCATTGACCGTTTGAGAAGTTGAAAACCCCGTATGGAAAATAAGGTTTATCACTTCCTGCTCTGTTAAGTTTTCGGCATCCTGTGATGTAATTATTTGTTTTTTAATAGCGGCCTGTTTAACCTTCCGTAAGTCAATCCCTCTTCCGTCATCCTCAATTGTAAGAATTACGTGGTTTTCCTGATGGAATGCTGTGATACGCAGTATTCCTTTCAGAGGTTTACCCGTCTTTTTGCGGATATCTGGAGTTTCAATGCCATGGTCTATGGCGTTCCGTATAAGGTGGATTAACGGGTCGGTTATTTCTTCTATTATGGTCCTGTCCATCTCAGTATCCCCACCTTCGAGGATCAACTCCACTTGCTTATTTAAGGATTCGGACAGGTCCCTTACCATCCGTGGAAAGCGGTTAAATAGTTGTTGAATAGGCAGCATACGGGATTTCATAACACCTTCTTGAAGTTCGCCGATTACTCTTGACACACGGTTTGATATTCCCAAAAGGTCATCGATTACATCATCAGAGGAATAACGATTATGTAGAATATTCCCGACCTGCAGGATTCTTGCCTGTTCGATCACCAACTCGCCCACGAGGTTCATCATTTTTTCAAGCCTTTCTACATCCACACGCACTGTTTGGGTAACCCTTTTTTCGTAATTTGCAGTTTTGGAAGTAGTATCAATATCAGTTTCTTTTTGTTGGGCCTTTTCAGGCTGTTTATAATTTTGTAGAGTTTCGCCGTAGAATGGAACGACTTTAACTTCATCAATATCCATTAGTTCATCCCTTGACTTTGCTTCGAAGGTTGATGCGTCCATTTGTGTGATAACAAGATACGAAACCCTATCGATTTCGGCATCATCTGGTGTTTCCAACACATCCGGGTCAGTATAGATCACGGTACCCAGCTCATTAAAGTAGTTTAATATCAGGCAAGCACGGGCTGATTTCATCAGACTTCCTTCTGAAATCTTAACATGACAAATCAGAACGTTTAAACCCGACTTTACTGCCTGCTCCAGTTGCGCCTGCTGGTCCGAACCAAGTGTAAACTCAACGAATTGATTGCTTTCATCTTTAGTTTTGCCAGTATCAACTTCGTTATATTTCTCTGGCAGCACTTCTCTTAAACTGTTAATAATAGGGGCTATATCAGTCTTAATATCCTTTCTGTCAGATACAAAATCTTCTTTTAGCATCCTTAAATGGTCCAAACACTGAAAGAGTACATTAATGACCGGTTTTGATATTTTTAGAAGATGGTTGCGTACCCTGTCTAACACATTCTCCATTTCGTGGGTCAGGAGTTTCATTTTTTCAAATCCCATCGCTGATGAAGAGCCTTTCAATGTATGAGCTATGCGAAATAACTTTTGTACTATTTCTGGAGTCTCACCTTTTTGTTCCAACTCTAAAATGCTTTGTTCGAGAAGTTGCAACTGTTCTTCTGTTTCGTCAAGAAATGCCCCTATCATTTCTGAGCTTTCAAATATTCCAGCCATACCACACCCTCCTTACGCCTCATAAAGCACTTTATCGATTTTTAATATGCTGACAACTCCTTCATCTGTAATACCAATACCTTCAAAATAGTCACCATTGATCCCTGCTACCATTTCAGGAGGGGGTTGGATTTCTAAAAACTTAATAACCTGATTTACCCTGTCAACCACTATGCCTACCATTTCATCTCTGCTTTTTACAACAACGATGCGGGTTGATTTAGTGACAGTATAATTATTTAGGCCAAACCGCTTATGTAAATTGATAACTGGGACAATCTTGCCGCGAAGGTTGATAATTCCCTCTAAATAAGGCTTGCTGTTATGGACAGGGGTAACCTTTTGCATTTTAATAATCTCATACACATCACTAATTATCAGCGCGTACTTTTCATTGGCCAACTCATATTCAACATACTGGGCATCCAATAATACACTCAACTTATTTCACCTCCTTTTCCAAAATTTTGTTATACTCTATGGAGATAGAGTTACAGCTTGCTTAAAGTCCTGATTAAATAATCCTCTTTGTACGGCTTAACAACAAAACCCTTTGCCCCAAGCTTAACCGCTTCTCTTACATAAGATTCCTGCCCTAAAGCACTGATAATAATAATTTTTGAATTAGGGTTCAATTTCCTGATCTCCCTTAATGCTTGGATACCGTCCATCTCAGGCATGGTAATATCCATTGTGACAATATCGGGTTGCAATTCTTTATATTTGCTTATTGCTACAGAACCGTTTTCAGCCTCACCAACCACCTGAAAGCCATTCCTCTCAAGCACAGTTCTTATAGCAAATCTCATAAAAGCCGCATCATCAACAATGAGAATTTTTTTCATTGTCAATTTCACCCCTTTCATCAACCAAGATTCTATAAAAATTAAAAAGTAGGTCAGTATAAGCTGCCTACTTTAGTAAATAAATACAGAAATTTAAAAAACAAATTGTATAAAACTTACTAATTGGCAGCCCAACCGTCATGGCATTTGTATGCTGTAGACTTGCGGCTTTGTGCCCTCGCCTTTCGACGAGTTTACCCTTTTCAATTAATTAATTATAACGTTAAATTTTTTTAAAGTAATAATAAAACAATTTAGATATTTTGTTTCATTACACAATCATTTGAAAACCACTATAATCAAAAAATTATAGTAATCTAAAATTATTCTGTTGGCAAAACTGTTTGCATGGATATGAAACAATTTATATACTATGGATAGAAATATTGCCTAAGGAGGAACAATATGACAGTTGAACCAATAAGAGATAAAGTTAAAATTAAGCAAATGTACTATTATTTAAATGGAAAAGACCCTAAGTATGGACTGCTGTTTAAATTCGGTTTAAATACAGGATTGAGAATTAGTGATATTTTGCCCATAAAGGTTTCTGATATTTTTAATAGTTCAGGTGAATACCGAGATTATCTTGTATTAAAAGAAAAGAAAACCGGAAAAGAGAAGAAAATAAAGCTGAATAGTGCTCTTAGGAAAGCAATTGATTTATATATAAAAGAACAAAAACTTTCATCGGACTCTTATTTATTTTTCAGTAAGAAGGGTGATTATATAAGACGTGTTCAGGCCTATAAAGTGTTAAAAGAGGCTGCAAATGTCTGTGGTATTGAGAATTTTGGAACTCATAGTTTGCGAAAAACCTGGGGGTATTGGACATACAAGATGTCACGATATAATATTGGTTTAATAATGGATACGTTCAATCACAGTTCTCAAGCAATTACGCTTCGCTATATTGGGGTAAATCAAGACCAAAAAGATGAACTTTATTCTCTTGTGCAATTTTAAGGTTACATAATAAAAATAACCTATGACAATGTTACTCATAATGTCATAGTCATAGGTTCTATTTTATATTCTGTTTTTATTCCAGAATAGCAAAGTATGATAAAAAAATTTAGATAAATTTGTAACTATATGCAGGAAAATACATTTTAATGTAGAATATTATTATATTGTGCCTGATGAAACAAAATATCTATATTGTTTCCTACTCACATAAATTAATTACTTGTAAAACCAATTTATCAGTAAACACAAAGGAATATTTATATTTCTATTTTTTATCTTGTTTTACATATTTATATCACTAGCGTTGCATAAAATCTTTTTAATAAAAGTCAAGTAAAAACTTGGTATACCTTAATATACCATATATGATAATTTATGGAAGTATCATTTTTTCTCTTATGTTAAAAGGAGCAACCGCCTATGGGTAGTCCTTTTCCATATTTTACCACTGTATTTAGTTAAATTATTGGATCGTAACTTAGGTCATCCAAAAAGTCTGCTTCGCCTTGTACCACCTGCCTTAAGGTTTCTTGAAAAATTGTTTCATGATCCACCTTCCGTCGTTGGCCTTTGGATTTTCTCGTTGGTCGGTAAAGCTTTTTAACGAAGCTTGTGAATGGTTCTAAAAGGCAGGTATGCAGTAATCTCTTGATAGTTAGTAATGGCCCTCTGTAACATGTTTTTAACTTTAGAAGCAGCAATAAGCAATAGGTCATCAGCGCAATAAATAATTGGTTTTCCACCGCCCATTGGCTTAGTCCGTAAAAATGCTTTATGTGTAGGTGCTGTTTTATCCAATTGAAGAATAATTCTATTTGCCATCTGTTGCGGTATATATCGGCTATTCCCTTTGCAGTTATTTTAAAGTCGTTTGTTATGATGATTATTGGTTCTCCCTGGGTATTCTGGACTTCAATCAATCTTAGGCGATGTTTCATCCGGTTAATGTTTTCTTTGCCCAAGTAAACGTATTGTTCACGTTTTATTATACCATTGGGATCTAAAGGAAGTTCTTCATCTACTTTAATTTGAGCATTGCTTTTTAAGCGGGTGACAAAGCGAGTGCCGTTTTCACAGTAGTTATCGAACTTTTCGTAGTCTACATATCCTCTGTCAAATACATTCAGGGCATCTTTATCTTCAACTACCAGTGTATCCATCTGAGTTTTGTCAGAAGGTCTTGCCGGGGTTATTATGGCTTTATCAGGGGTTACTCCTTCTTCGAAGAAGTTAAGGCGCAGGTGAAGTTTAACTCCGGCCTTGGTTTTTCTAAAATGTGCCCATCTATATTGTGAAAGACAAAGACTGATAGTAGATGAATCAATGAGGTATATGCGACCGATGTTTTGCATCGGGTCTTTAAAGCTCATTTCCTTAGTTGTTTTTTGGATTGTATTTTTTAAAAGCATTTGAGTTATTTTTGGGTCAGTACTTCTTAACTTGCGTGAGATCTGGGATGCGCTGATGGAATCAAGCTCAATTTTTTCGCTGAATTTATCATCATTTAGAGCATTACTGATATCTCGTAATCCTTGTAGTTGTTCTAGTTGTGCATAGACCATAAGCTGTATAAATTTTAAGGTAGTTAGTTTCTTTACGTATTTATCGACCCCCGAGGAAATTAAATTTTGAAGGATACTTTTGTTAAATAATGGATTAAACAGTTGACTTAATGTGGAATTTATGGTATCCTTGCCTTGCATTTTGTTGCTCCTTTATATTAGGGATTTGGGCAAGGACTACCCCATATCTCTATTATAAAGGATTTTTTCTAAAAGTACAAGGCCTTTTCTTGATTTTTCTTCAGTTTTATTTAATTTTCTTTGCTGTTTTATGGTTGACAAATAAATTTTTTATTTATGTAACGCTAGTGTATTTATATACTTTTTATACTTAACTTATCACTTTCTTTTTAAACCTGTTTCTAGTGATCAGGAGATTCTTGAAATGTTACAAGATATCTTCCTTGGTAAGTATAAAAAACTTGCTTGATTTTAAAGTCTATGGTTTTCTAGCTTTATCTAGATGCTGTCAAGGCACCGAGGAATAAATGGGAAGGGCCCGCTTTGCGGGAGGGAGCCCGTTTATGCTGCCAAAGACCTTGACAGCATTTGGACAGGTATCCTTTTGCCTTTTAAGGCAGGCTTTTAGCCTAGCCTTCTCCCTTCCGGCGAGGATGGGAGTGTAGGGGGCTAAGCTCCCATAATATTATTTGTTTAAGTGACATTTTTATACGATAATTAACTGGATTTTATGTCATTTTTAGGTGACATTTTTAAAAGATATTGACAGCCAGTTTTAAAGCCATGAAGATAAAACAGCTCGCCTGAACCGGTATGCTTTTCTATATAAAAAATAGATATTTTTCAATCCAGTAGGAGGGGGTGATTGACCCCCGTCCTCTCACCTATGAAAAAATGCAAGTCCTGCTCCGAAAATTCTCAAGCAATTACAGTTGTCAAATGTAAAAAAGGCAATATGATACTACGCCAGGTCATTTCGATTTTTTAACCAGGCTTGCTTTGGCTAGCTTGCTTAATTGTTCACCATAGCTCAGCAGATCAGTCAATGCTATTCCCCTTGACGGAGGCGGACTGAAGCTCACTTCATATCCTGCAAGCTAAATAATTATCCTGTTCCAAATAGCCAGGACCGAGTTTCTTTCTCCGATACATCTTCGATGCCATCAATTACTCGCAACAGTTCATTCATGTCTACTACGTACGCTTGAGCTTGTTTGGTTAAACTCTTTAGTTTTCTTTCCAGCAAATTTTTTGTGAGTTCCATGTATTCTTCTTGGCGTGTTAGAACCGCCCATATTATATGCAGCAACTTACGTGCTGTAGCTACAATCGCAATTTTGTGCCCTTTCTTCTCCTTTAAACGCAAATAAAAAGATCGTAATTTCCCTTTGCTTTGAATTGCTCGCTGTGCACACTGAACCAGTATCCAACGTAGGGTGCTGCGGCCTTCTTTTGTTATGTTACCGGCATAGCGTGTTTTGCCGGATTGATGAACAGATGGAACCAGTCCCGCGTAACATGCCAGTTTTTTAGGTGACGAAAAGCGCGAAATTGGCCCAATCTCTGCAAGAATAGTCAATGCGCTCAAAACCGAAATGCCAGGTATACCCATCAGTAATTTTACATTTGGGTTCTCTTTCGCCCTAGCACACAAATCTGCTTCGAGGGCCGCCATTTCTTTTTGTACAGTATCCAGCAGTTTTAATGATGAACAAACTATGATTTGCTCTGTTTCCGGCAACGAAATATTCTCTAAAAATTTTCTTCCGTTTTTCCCAAATAGATCGCTCCATGGAGACTGGATTCCATTGCGAATTAACGCAGCGTGAATCTTGTTTTTCAGCATAGTACGGATCTTTGCGAGACGGATTCGGTGATGAAGCAGAACTCTTAATTGGTATTCATCCTTGTGGGGATATCTTCTCGGGTTGTGCCAGATACATACTCGGCCCTCCCTAGGACCCTTGCGGCTTCACCGCTTCTTTCCCAGGGTAGGCCCCTTGCGGGGTTTTCTGCTGTCGTCGATAGTTTTACGAACTTGCCAAGTTTTATCCCTCGCTTCGTGTTCGGCCCTTCGTCGGCCTGACGTCTGTGCCGGCTACTATGGCCTCTGCTGACTTCTGACGGTTCAGCCGGGCCTCTCAGCCCGGGTTGTTAGTTTCCCTAACGTTTCCGCCAACACCCACCTTCGGTGGGTACCCGCCCGGGTAAGAGCGATAGCCTTCGCCCCGTATACCTGCCGCATTTACTACACAGTCCCTTGGCAGCGCTGGATTTCGTTTTGTGATGCAAACTCATCCGAACTGTATAGCCTTGTATGCGGTTCGTGTTCCTCAGGTCGTGGCTTGCCTACAGCTTCCTTCAGATTCTACCTCACGATAGACACCCTTGCTGTTCAGCTAATGGTCGCCGCTGCCAGCCCCATAGCAGACTTTCACTGCTTAAGCTTCCGCCCATGCCGGGCGCACATCAAAAAGCTCCTACCCAAAGGTAGGAGCTTTATAATCATACCAGCTTTTCTACGGGAGTATAATCCTCATCATATCCAAAATACTTTGGCCCGAAGGTTTCAAGACCCAGCGAGGTCCTCATCTTTTCATCGGCGGGAACTACAACTATGCTTCCGCGATATCCGTATTTTACTATATCGGTCCTTATAGGCTCACCGGTTTCCGAATCCAGTATTAATATTAAATCCGGCGTCAGGCATTTGACTTTTCCGCTTATTTCAAGCCTCAGCCATTCGTTCTGGAAATCCACGAAAGCCCTTTCACCTTTATATTCCTCAAGTCCTTCCAGAGTGAGCCTCCCCATGGAGAACCCTTTAGTCTTTTCCGCTCCGAATTCGCGATTTATATCTACAATCTTGCCCTTGAAAACCTTATATCCTCCGACTATCTTCACTATGTTTTCAATGGGGTCGTCATGGGTTTTCCTGCATTTGTAGACCGCCTTACCCAGTTCCCAGCTCTTTGAAATGGAATTAAAGATGGCCGCTTCTTTAAGCTGCCTGCCGGTCATCGGGTACCCCGCAATCCAGGATATTCCACCGTAGGCCATGGCCGCATTTCTTATTATTCTTTCCGCCATAAGGGCACATGCGGTATCCGCAACAGTTACCGCTCCTTTTTCATTGGCTGCCGCCGTGGGAGACGGCATAATGCCATGGGTATAAAAGGAGGTCATCTGAAGCTCCGGAAAAGCCCTGCCCATGCCGTCCGCATCGACCACCGGGATACCCACAGCCCCGGCAACCGCCATCGGAACAGGAGTATTTACCCCTCCGGCCTCAGGAGGTATAATGGCCTGAATTTCTTTTCCCAGATACCTTTTTAAACTTTCTAAGCACCACAGGACTTCCTTACCATTCGGGGGTTTTTCCGTCAAAACAACGGGTGCTCCCAGGCAACCGGCTATGGCAGCCAGGGCGTCATTCGGAAAGTCTTTTGGATCTATTAACACAATATCATTTCTCTCTTTGACCACATTGAGAGCCCATAAAAATCCTATCTCCGGATCACCCCCACCCCCAGTAGCAAGGATAGACGCTCCCAGGGTTATTTCTTTCAGGCCCTGTTCGTCAACAACCCTGTAATTTTCTATACCCCATCTTTTTAAAATATCATATACGTTCATATTCATCACCTACACCAGCTCTCGAGGAGCATTTGTTAGTAGTTCATACCCATCATCCGTCACAAGCACCATGTCTTCTACCCGGGCCGCTCCAAGGCCTTCCACATATATGCCGGGTTCAATGGTAACTATCATTCCAGGTTCCAGCAAAATTTTACTTCCTAAATCCACTATCGGCATTTCATGAATGCTAAGGCCCAGGCCATGACCTGTAAGGTGGGGAAAATATTTACCATACCCTTTTTGCGTAATATAATCTCTGGCGGCTTTATCAATATCCTCTGCAGCCACTCCCGGCTTCACAGCCTCTATGGCTTTCTGCTGAGCTTCATAAGCGACTCTGAACAAATGTTTTTGCTCATCAGAAAGGCCCCCAGGGGAAAACGTCCTTGTGATATCAGAGCAATAACCCCTGTAGACACACCCCATGTCGAAAAGAACAAGTTCACCTTTTTTAAGTTCTTTATCCGAAGAAAACCGCTGTGGGAGCCATGCGTTCTCCCCCGACATGACAAAAGGTTCAAAGGACAATCCTTCCGCCCCTTCTCTCATCATTACGTCCTGTGCAATGGCGGACACTTCATATTCCTTAACTCCTTCTCTTATGCTCTCTACCGCTTTAATCATGGCTTTTTCAGCGATTTTTGCGGCAGCTCTTATGATTTCGATTTCTTCCATGTCTTTAACCATTCTGAGCCTTAAAAGATCGTTTTCAATGTTTACCAGTTCGGCGTTCGTTACCTCTTTTATTAAATTTTCTCTTTCAACTGTAACGGTTGAAAACTCAACGCCTACGCGCTTTATATTTCTGCCATAAAGTAGTTCTTTTAATGGATTTAGATAATTTGGGTCATCTTCCGGGAACTTTCTAATATCTTTTATCCAGCAATTCCTTTTTACCCTGTTATAGTCGAGAACGGCCGTCAAAAGCACAACATCGCCATTTTTAGAGACAAAAAGGATGGAAAAGGATGCGGTATTAAACCGCATGCCTGTAAAATACCTCACATTGGCTCTGTCCCCCAGAATTACCGCATCCAGACCCTTTTCCTGTAAAAGCCCGATTAATTTATCCACACGCCTTTTATAATTCATCTTATATCCCTTCTAATTCACTTTCTTTTTCGGGATTTATCATGTATATCTTCTTCGGCACCCTGGATTCCAGGCTTGATTCCATTGGCCCGGTAAGTTCTATCAATACCATGTCATTTGCAAGTTTTTCCAGAGATTCTTCCAATCCCGGCATGCCCGAAAGTGCCTCGACAATGGCTTTTCTCTCGCTATAGGGGTTTTCTTTCAGGAACTTTATAATGGCTTTTTCAGTTTCATTAAAGCTACTGGCCATTATTTTGCCACCTCCTTATTTAGCTCTTCTACAGGAACATAATCCATGTCGTAGCCAAAATACCCGGGCCCGAACAGCTGTATTCCTTTAGGCGTCCTCATCCTTTCGTGAGCGGGAATGAGGATGATAGAACCTCTGTAGCCGTATTTCATGATATCGGTGCGAATCGGTTCCCCTGTTTCGGAATCCACTATGGCAATCAGATCCGGCGGCAGGCACCTTATTTTGCCGTCAATCCTTAAAACAAGCCATTCATTTTGAAAGTCGATTTCTGCCACGCTTCCCTTATATTCGTCAAGCCCGTCCATTTTTATTCTGCCCAGGCTGAAGCCTTTTGTCGACTCCCCGCCGAATTCCCTGGAAATATCCACTATCTTGCCTTTGAACACCTTCATTCCCGTCACGTTTCTCGTAGCCTTCAGGCTGTCGAGCATTTCCTTCACGGGGTCCAGGTGCTTTTCTCTAGCCCTGTAAACGGCTTTGCCCAATTCCCACGCAATGCTCTGGGAATTTAAAATAGAAGCCTCCTTGACCTGTTTTCCCGTCATGGGGTATGTCGCAATCCAGGAAATGCCGCCGTAGGCCATGGCGGCACGCCTTGCTATATTTTCGGCCATCTTGTTGTCATCGCCGGTATCAATTACCGTGACATTGCCCCTGTCATCACAGGAAACCGTAGGGGAGGCATTTACTCCGTTTGTAACCCATGAGGTCATCTGAAGCTCGGGAAAGGCCCTGTTCATACCGTCTACGTCGATCACCGGGACTTCAAATTCTCCCGCGGCCGCATAAGCGACGGTGGAATTCACTCCTCCGCATTCAATCGGAATTGTCGCCCCAAGTTTCTTTCCCCAGTACTGCTCGAGTTTTCTTATGGCATTATTTAACACATCATAGGACGGCGGCTTTTCGGTAAGTACCACAGGAGCGCCCAGGCAGGCGGGGCTCGCTACCAGAATATCGTCGGGTATGTCCATCGGATCAATCATTACAACGGTCTTTCCTTCATCCAGCACTTTATATGCCCATAGAAGACCTATCTCGGGGTCTCCTCCGCCGCCCGTAGCAAGGATGGATGCTCCGAGGGTGATTTCTTTTACTGCCTGCTTGTCTATGATTTTATAATTTTTAATTCCCCATTTTTCCAGTGTCTCGAAGACTTTTTTCGACATTTGTGTTCCGCCTCCTTATTCAAATATTTTCCCTTTTACTCTGATGCGTATCTTTTCGCGTTTTCCGGGCATGTATGCAAACGGAATCTCTTCTACATCAAGCACTTCCACGGTATCGCGAATCGCTCCCGCTTTTTCCGCCTCGTCTTTTGCCTTTTCAACTACTTTATTTATAGCAGCATCCCTATCCTCGACCTCCAGGTCCGCGACGCCTTCGGCATATGCTCCAATTTCGGCAATCGTTGTGCCTATCGCACCGCAAACCTCGAAGTGAGGCGGCATTATGACCTCCGATATGCCTTCAAGGTTCTCCCTGGGCACCACAAGGGCGCCGCCGCCGACGAAAATGGCCTTGACATCGCCGGCCACCGTCTTCATCTGGTCTACGGCCACTTCCAGAGTATTCTTTATTATATTATACGCAGCCTCTACAAGGTTTCTGTCTAAAGCTTTAACCTTATCAATATGAGGCGCAAAGTCCGTGTCAAAGATATCGAGCTTCTTATCAAGGATTCCCTTGGCCACTGCAATATCATGGGTTGTAATTATCGGGCCGCCGAAAGACTTGCCCAATTTGACCAGGTTATATCCGACGCTCTCGGGGCCATGGGCTATAACCTCGTTGCCTTTCGTCTTTACTATTGTTCCGCCGCCAAGAGCTATGGACATAAGGTCCGGGCACCTTATATTTGTCTTAACACCGCCAATCGTTACCGTTATTGAAGATTCTCTTGGGAATCCGTTTACTATATACGCGACGTCCGTGGAAGTCCCGCCTATGTCTACCACAACACCATTATCGATGCCGGAAAGATAAACCGCTCCTCTGACACTGGCCGCAGGCCCGGACGCTACTGTGAAAATCGGGTAATTCACCGCATAATCTGCAGACATGACCGTCCCGTCATTTTGAACTATAAAAAGCGGCGCCTCAATGCCGCGCTCTTTTGCGGCCTTTTTAAGGGCTTCCACAGCCTTTCTCATCACGGTAATGACCGATGCGTTTAAAATAGTGGAGTTTTCTCTCTCCAGGAGAGATATGGAAGCAATATGGTTTGAAAGGGTAATCGGTATGTCTCCCAGTTCTTCTCTTATGATTTCTGCCGCCCTTTCTTCCTGGTCGGGGATCATGGGAGAAAAGACGCCGGTTATGGCTATAGAATCGACTTTGCCCTTGATTTTCCTGCACGCGCTTCTGATCGCTTCTTCATCGAGGGGAACAATGTCTCTTCCGTCATACTCTTTTCCTCCGCGCACAATAAAGATATTATCGGCTCCACCGATGGCGGCCTTCAAATCCTCCGGCCAGCCCGTAAGAGGTGGAATGGCGGTGGTGGCCGGTGCTCCCAGCCTGAAAATACCAATTTTATTCAGATTTTTCCTTTCGATAATTGCATTGGTGGTATGGGTTGTTCCCAGTGATACCAGGCTTATCTCAGAAACTTCGGCTTTTTTGGTTTTTAGCAAAACATCCAGAGCATTTATGATTCCCGTAGTAACATCATCGGTAGTGAGGGCTTTTGCCTTTGCCAGAACCTCTTTGCCCCTGAGCATTACGCCGTCGGTAAAAGTCCCGCCGACATCAAATCCAATTCTTACATCTTTTGCCATATGTTCTTCCTCCTTATTTGTCCCATAATCCTTTAATATCGTATTGTTTTTCCAGCTCCCACTGTTTAATTTCAAAAAGCGGCGGCGTTTCGAATCCGTATTTCTTGCTGTGGAGCCATCCGAATTTGTCTTTCAGTTCCACAAGAAATTCCGCATATTTGAAAGGCCCAATAATGGCGTCAATCACCGGAACTTTTACATACTCTTGAAGTTCTTTATAAAATCCAAACTGTATCGTGCAGCCGAGTATGATGGCTTCGGCCCCGTCCTTTTCGACCGCTTCCTTTGCCGCATCTTTAAGTTTTTGTATTGTGACTTTTTCATCGGCATGAAAATCGTAAACTCCAAGGCCGAGAGATTTGAATGATGCCAGTTTGTCTTTCAGGCCGTTTAATACCACATTGTCCATCATCTGCGGAATCCATTTGTCCCTTCCAACTATAATCGAAAATTTGTGCCCGAGAGTCGCCGCAATATGCATGCACGCTTCAGCCGGAGCGGTGACCACCATTTTTTCAACTATTTCTCTTGCGTCGTGAAGCCCCGGGTCATAAAAGCAGCCAATTACGGCAGCATCATAACCGTCTTTTTCGGCCTGTTTTATTAAATGCAGCGTTTCGGGGATTACAAGCGCTTCATAATACCTGTACTCAAGATGTCTGGGGCCCCTTTTTAAAGAAACGACATCCACCTGTGTTTGAGGCTGTTTAATTTCATCAAGCGCATCTTTAATAGCCTTATCGAAGTCATCAGTGCCGACAGGGTTAATCCACAAAATTTTAGACATAATGCAAAATCCCTCCTTCCAAAAAATCTAATAGTTTTATTATAATTTTTTTAACTTATTAAAAGCCATATCTTTAAACAACAAAAAAATGAAGATTTTTTGTCGCATAAAGATAACAAGAATAACAGGCTGTTCATGGCAGAAAAAATATTCATCTGCCAATGACAGCCTGCACCCGACTTTGAATCTTACTTCATTTATAATTATGCATTGACAAGGTCATAAAAATATGGTATTTTAGAAAACAATAATTCATTAAAAACAGTATTCATGTATACATTTATTCTTTTTCAAAATTACATATTTATTCATTAAAATTAAATAAAGATGTAGACGGAAAGGAAGATGCAAATGTTTCAATGGTCAAAATCCAACGATGTACTTGGAACAGCAAACAGAGGCAATCCGGCCGAATCGAGCTTGTGCACTCTTTGCAGGGCTGATTGCCAGGGAAAGTGCGAAACATGGCTTTCCAGCCTTGTCGGCGTAAATATCGAAACTGAATTTGGAAGTGAAATCAAAACAAAATCAAAAAAACCTATCATGACGGGTGCCCTGGGCTCCACCTTCATTGCGGCCAAGTACTGGGATTCGCTGGCTATAGGGGCTGCTCTCGCAGGCTTTCCAATAGTGATAGGCGAAAACGTGGCAGGTATCGATAAGGATGCAGTCATTGAGAACGGAAAAATAAAAAAGGCGCCGGAACTTGATAGAAGAATAGAAACATATCTTCGGTATTTTGACGGATACGGTGCTATTTTTGTGCAGATGAATGTAGAAGATTCAAGAAACGGCGTAGCCGAATATGTTATTGAAAAATACGGCGACAGAGTAGTAATAGAACTAAAATGGGGGCAGGGTGCAAAATGCATCGGCGGTGAAATTCAGGTCAAGGACATAGATTACGCCGTCTTCCTAAAAAAGAGGGGCTACCTGGTAGATCCAGACCCGGAAAAACCTGAAATCATAGAAGGATTCAAAAACGGGGCCATTAAATCTTTTGCAAGGCACAGCAGACTCGGATATACTCATCTTTCTTCCTTTGAAGGCGTAAGAGAAGAATTTATGAAAACCGTAGAATACCTGCGAAAAATCGGATATAAAAAAATTACGCTAAAAACCGGTTCCTACGGAATGGAAATTTTAGCCATGGCCATAAAATTCGCTACTGACGCAAAACTTGATTTGCTTACAATTGATGGGTCGGGCGGCGGAACCGGCATGAGTCCCTGGAATATGATGGAAACATGGGGTGTGCCCTCAATACTTCTGCATTCGAAAGCTTATGAGTACGCGTCAATCCTTGCAAATAAAGGGAAAAAAGTGGTTGATATGGCCTTTGCCGGTGGTTTTGCAAGAGAAGACCACATTTTCAAAGCGCTTGCCCTCGGAGCTCCATTTACAAAGATAGTTTGCATGGGAAGAGCTTTAATGATACCAGCCTTTGTTGGTTCAAATATCGAAGGAGTATTGCATCCGGAAAGAAAAGCAAAGGTAAATGGAAACTGGGATGTCCTGCCGCCCACGGTCTCTCAGCTCGGCCTTAAAGCGGAAGAAATCTTTGCAGGTTACCACGAGGTAAAAAGGAAAGTGGGAGAAGAAGAAATGAAAAACATACCTTACGGAGCCATAGCCATATGGACCCTGGCGGACAAACTGGCTGCCGGCCTGCAGCAGCTGATGGCAGGAGCGAGGAAGTTTTCCCTCCCGGCAATTTCAAGAGAAGATATTGCTTCAGCAAACCGGGAAACTGAAAGGGAAACCAGGATACCCTTTATCACAGACGTTAAGGATGATATCGCATTAAACATTTTAAATTCTTAAATCATGGGCGGTTCTGTCTGACATGCCTGTCAGACGAACCGCCCTTATTTACTGCGAAACGGCCTCTTCCCAGCCGGTAATCAGGGTATCTTTAATCTGTTCTTGTTTTATAAAACTTTCTTTTGCCATCCCAGATGCGTGACCTACTGCATTTGTTTTTTTTATTCTTACTTCATGCTCCAAAATACATTAAGAAAGCATCTTCAAAGCTTTTATGAGAATATGATAATAAAGCCTTTTTTGTTCATCCTGAAATATATCTTCACCGGTTAGTTCTTTAACCTTTTTAAGACGGTACTTTATCGTATTGGGATGGGTGTAGAGCTTTTTCGCCGTATCTTTTATGCTGCCGTTGCTGTCCAGAAAAACCTCCAGTGTTTCTATAAGATTGCCATTTTTATGTCTATCATGCTCATAAAGCCTGGAAAACCACCTATCCCTTAATATATCCTCTTTTTTGTCCGGAATTGATATCAATTTATATATCCCTAGATCATCATAAAAATTTATTTTCCCCCTGCCGAATAATTTATTCCCTATATCTTTTGCAAAGATAGCTTCTTTGTACACCCTCTTTAATTCTCCAATATTTTCCATGCCTGAACTTACTCCAACCGATAACGTAACATCCGGATTCTTTGTGGAAAATCCGTTTATTACTTTATAAAATAAATCATTTAACATTTTTTTATACAGCATTTCTCTCTTATATTCAATTTGAGTAAAACCTATAAGAAGTATGCCGGCATCGCTTTTAGGGACAAAAAGCAGAACCCTGTTCTTTATATCTTTGCATGCTTCTTCAATAGCCTTTTTCAAGTCTCTTTTTATCTTTTGAATATGCTCTTCACCTTTTTCATAATTATCTCTGCAGTATTTTTCGAAATCGTCAATATCAAAAATGACAACAAAGTTTTTGTCAAGGAGGTTTAAACCAAGGGTCCGGGCTCTTTTTTTCATCAGTTCATCCGAAGTATATGCATCATTTATTACGTCTTCAAAAAAGTCTGATTTAAGTCTTTGTTCCGTTTCCAGGATAGCCAGATTCTTTAATATGTCTATCTTTAAAGCAGTAATTGTCCCAGGAAATGCAATTTTATACAATTTATTGTCAAGCTCAGT
Source organism: Biomaibacter acetigenes (assembly GCF_003691585.1). Classification (GTDB taxonomy): domain Bacteria; phylum Bacillota; class Thermosediminibacteria; order Thermosediminibacterales; family Tepidanaerobacteraceae; genus Biomaibacter; species Biomaibacter acetigenes. The sequence continues at coordinate 2,975,261 of NZ_CP033169.1, forward strand.
CATTTCACCCTGCTTTATAACTAATAAATAATAATCCATCTCATCATTGATATTCACAATGGAAATTGCTAGATTAAAGCCATCTTCCCAGGAGACAATGTGGGTTTGATCAGGTTTATTTTTATTTCTTTTGTGTAAAATATTTGCCTCAATATAACTTTTTGTAAAATCGCATATTTTTGTTAAATCTTCTTCGATTAAACTGCCATTTTTCCCTCTTAAAATCATATCAACAAGTTTAAAATTTTCGTCGAGAAAAAGCACGCTTTTATTTGTAATCGCCGATAATTTGTCTATTATCTCATGCACCCCTCCATTGGTCAATAATATATTATTCATCACATTGTTAATCTCCTGCGCTTTTTTTAGAGCCAGCTCTTCCCTGTTCAGTAAAGCTTCGTATGTTTTTTTCATGATTATGGAATAAGGTACTTTTCTTTCTATTAAAAATAAAGGAAAGTTTATTTCATCTGCAAGCTTTATCAAACAATCGGGCACCTGAGGAAACGGATCATTGCCCGGATGTATGCAAATACACGCAGCTTCACCTCTGCTCAAACCTCTTATAAGATTGAGTCTCTCATCAATAGTTTTATATGGATATAGCGTGGTTAGTATCATTTCTCCACCTTGAAGCCATTCTAAACAATCGGGGATTTCTATAACGCTTACCGATTTTATAACCCTGATTTCCCCGTTTCTTCCACCAGCCCAATAAACGCCGTCCTCTTTTAAAATTTCATAAGCCTCTTTTACAGTTATGCCTTCCATCAAAATTCCTCCATTATGGCTTTGTCTTTCAAAAATAAATAATATGCTTAATTTTGTTTTTAACTGCCAACGTTATTTTTATTTTACGAGCAGGAAAAAAGCTAGTTTTATTTAATATATTATACCAACTTTTTTATATTTTCATCAAAATGTCAAAAATTATCGTAAAAATGCGGAGGTGATATCGAAAAAGTTCCTGCTCCAAAAATTTATATATTAAACTACACAAATTTTTTATTTTCTGAAAGGAGTACAGTAGTATGGAAAAAAGTAAAAATCAAGTAAATTTTGAAGAAGAGTATTCTCAAAAGCCGATACCACAGTCGATGCGGAAACATTGGTTTTATGCGGCCAGCGTATACATTGGAATGTGCGCTGTTCTTGCATGTAGCATGGCAGGCGGAGGCTTGATTTACGGCCTTACATTGTCGCAGGCCATTCTAGCCATGTTTTTAGGTCTCGTAACTCTACTTGTATTTTTTTATATTCCGCTTGGCAAAATTGGAGCGGAACAGGGATTAAACACTTACATGATCGGCGAATGCGCTTTTGGAAAAAGAGGAAGCGATATAGCAACATCCTTTATTGTCACTGTCATACCGTGTATTGCCTGGTACGGCATTGAGGTTTCAATAGCGACCCAGGCGATGGCAGCTGTAATTCCCATGAGCAAAATAGTTTTTAATATTGTAACATTAATATTTGGTATCGTATTTGCGTTTCCTGCCATGTATGGTATTATATCCATGGCATGGTTAAACTGGATAAGTCTTCCTATAATGATTTATATCATTATATTTGGTGTCGGCAAAGCTATAATGGGAACAGGAATAAGCGGCCTCTGGGCTTATAACCCGCAGCAAAATATGGGACTGATGTGGGGCATAAACATGCAGATCGGTATGATTGCCGTAGGATGTTCTTTCGTTGCCGATTATACAAGATGGATAAAAAATAAGTGGAGCGATATGACGTATTCGGGCATTGTAGGTCTTTTCCCGGCTACTTCAGTTCTTACAATCGCCGGTATGATTATGGCCCTTTCGGCAACGAAACTCGGTGTAAAGGAACCATGGAATATAGTAGAAGTTATGATGAAATTGGGTATGCCGGCTATGGCCCTGGTGTTTGTGTTTTTGCTCCAGTGGACCACATGCATCACATCTGCATACAGCTCGGGTCTTGCATTAAATAAAGTGTTTGGTGGCAGCAGATTCTATCTTACGCTTTTTTCCGCTCTAGTCGGCACCGCATTTGCCATATCGGGTATTGTAAGCCATTTCCTTGGCTTTGTATCGATACTCGCTTCCTGGGTAACGCCTGTTGCCGGTGTAATAATTACCGAATACTTCTTCGTTTCCAGAAAAAGTTTTATTCAAAAGGAAGGCATATACTGGCCGGGTTTAATTTCCGTATTAATCGGTGGTTTTGTATCGTGGAAAGTTAAATTCTTCATACCGGCCATAAATGGACTTGTCATAGGCGGATTATTATACTATATCTATCATAGAGCTTTGGGTCTGTGTGTTTCGACTGAAAACATGGTTAAAGCGGAATAATAAAAAGCTTAAGGTTCCCTTCGAGGAGCCTAAAGAAGACCGGTAAAAGTCCGGCGATAAAAAAATCCGCAGGTCCCAGTACCTGCGTAATAGTTACATGCCCGGATAAACTAATTCTAAACTGCCGCCAGACTATATTACTGCTGGGATATTTTTATTGAGACTTCTCCATGGATTTTACAGCATCCTGCATATTCTTTTCCGCAATCTGGGCCTTGATCTTTATGAGATTGGGGTCCTTTTCCTTTATGGCCTGACCCAGTTCTTTCAATGAATATTCCACCTTACTGGTGGTCCCCATATCCTTAATCTGGGGTTTTACGGTTTCCCACACCCTCAGGCCGCTGTTTATGGCTTTTTCAGCCTCAGCATCCTCTCCGGCAAGAGCCCTGTATGTGGCGTTTCTTAAATTATACAGCACTTTTTTGGCATCCGGAGGGGATTTAGTCTTGAACAATTTTTCAAAGGATACCGTTTTTTCATAGAGGTCATTGGCCGCCAGCAGTCCTTTATAGAGTTCCTGCCGGGTAAGGGTCATGGTGAGTTCATTGAGCTTCTGGCTGAAGCCGTCCACCAGGTCCAGTGTGGCCCCGCTCTTTATGGCTTCGGGCTGGAAACTGTTCCATTGAGAATGAATTTTTGTTATATCCTTTTCGAATTTAGCCCAATCAGGCTTTGGAACCTGACCGGTCTGACCCTGGCCTCCCTGTTGCCCCTGACTCCCCTGCTGACCTCCCTGTTGGCCTCCCTGCTGCTTCCCCTTAGACTGGCCTTGCTCCTGTTTTTTCTCCTGCCCGGCAGGTTTTGCCTGGGTTGGAGGTTTTGGAGGTGGAGCCTGCTGTTTTAAAAACTCCTTTTCAAAATCCTTTATAAGGCTTTCTATACTCGTCTGAAGTTTTTTCAGGTTCTGGGATTCCTGTTTTTCATCGCCTGTCGGCTTTCCAGGGGATTTTGCCGGCTTTCTCGAACAGCCTTCCATCAATCCCATAGCAGCAATGGAAATAACAAGCAAAATGGCAAATAAAAATACTCCCGGTTTTTTATAGGTATTCATAACATCACCTCAAAAAAATCCCCTAGGAGTATTTTTCCCAGGCATATTATCTTTATCCATATTTATTAAATTTGTCAGGATTCAACAAGGGCAAACATGAGCTCTCCTTCTGCAGCCACCTCGCCTCCGATACTGGCCCTGGCTCTGCCCTTTCCCACAGGGCCTTTAACCCTGGTGAGTTCCACTTCCAGTGTAAGGCAATCTCCCGGAACTACCTGCCTTTTGAATCTCATACCATCTATACCCGCAAAAAGGGCCAGTTTTCCCCTGTTTGCCTCAGCGCTCAAAATGGCACAGGCTCCTACCTGGGCCAGTGCTTCCACTATGAGCACTCCCGGCATGACGGGCCTTCCGGGAAAATGACCCTGGAAAAATGGCTCGTTTACCGAAACATTTTTAATGCCAACGGCTCTTTTGCCCTCTTCCAGTTCCAGTATCCTGTCCACCAACAAAAAAGGGTGCCGGTGGGGTATGATCCTTTGAATATCCTCAACGGTTAACATTTTATCCACTCCTTCTAAATTTATTGTGATTGAAATTAATCAACGAAATTAATCTTAAGGAAATGAGGCGGGCGCAGCGTTGCTCCCACCACTTAATCTGCCGGTAATTATTATCCCCCCTCCCAGAGGCCTCAACTTGCCTCCCGGAGGCTTATTTACAATCCTGCCGTCATAATACATGGTAGCGGAAGCACCGCCGTCCAGAGCCGCCGCCTGTTTTACTCCCATTTGCAGCAAAAATGCGGATAGCTTTTTTAAGCTTATTCCCCTGCCGGGTCCGCTGCCCTCCACCGTCACCAGCACCACCCTGTCATCCCCGGTGATGCCGATGGCGCTTCTAGCCACAGGGATGGTGGTAAGGCCGATTCTGGGCTCCCATCGCTTTACCACTGCTTTTCCATCCCTTATAAGGAAAGGACCGGCCTCCATGGCATTTTTTATTTCATTCGGCTCAATCTGTGGGAAGTCCACATCAAATCCTGTTTCGACTTCCATACCCTCTTTTATTTTTTCCAGAATGAGTTTTTTTATGGAAGAATCCTTGCCTATGTAAAGGACATTGGCTTCAGGCGGGATCTCCACATAAGATCCCAGGACAATATCCAGGACCTTTCCCCGGCTTATCACCAGATTGGTTCCCTGGGGCTTTTGCCGGGTTGAAGTACCGTATCTGGGGGTGTAAAGTATGGCTTCTTTTGATGAACCAAAGCGGTTGAAACCGTCGAGGTAAAATCTTTTTCCTCCTGCTTCTACATAAGCCCTGGCTTTAATCGGCTCAAGATGGGGTTTGCCAGAGTTATCAATAAAGAAAACGGGAGTTTCGCCTGTGGGCATGGTAATCCATTCCCCATCAATTACCACATGCCCGATAGGCTGGCCGTAAGACTGGAAAAAACCACCGTTTATGGCTGCCAGGGCGAGATTTTTTTTTGCCATGTCTTCCAGGGTTTCAAAGCCGAAGACCTGGTCAAAGGATAAGACGGGTTTTATTGAAAACTCCGGATTTTTCGGGTCAATAATCAGAACATACGCCTTTTCGCTGCCGGATTCGATAGGAATCACTTTCTCCTCAAAGAAAAGGGCATCATTGAAAATATATCCCCTGGCAAAAATATTAATAAGCAGTGTGGATATTAAAAATATACTCTTTAACGCAATCACCCCTTGAAAATTTTCAGGGACGAACCAAAAGCCCGTCCCTGACAGAAGTTATATCCTTTTTTATACATATTTTGACATCTGAGAGTAAATCTGCTCCGCCAGGCCAAGGTTTCCGCTTTTGGAAAGTTCCTCTGCCAGAGCCTGGTCATGCATTGATTGAACGATGTCAAAAGAAAGGCCCTGTTCAAAAAAACCGTTTTTGGGAACCGTCTCTCGCATTTTTTGCAGAAGATAATTTATAAAAATGGATTCGAACTGCTGGCATGCCTTTTTCAGTTCCTTAGATGCGGCGCTCTTTTTTACCGCATCGTTTTGCAGTAAAAACTGGGTTTTGTCCGTTATTATATCCATTGTCTATCATCCCTATCGTCTGAGATTATTTGCCTCTCCCAGCATCTCATCGGAAGTCTGAATGGCCTTGGTATTTATCTCATAAGCTCTCTGGGCGGTGATAAGATTTACCATCTCTTCCACCACCTGCACATTGGACATCTCCAGAAAACCCTGGAGGATAGAACCATATCCCGGGTCAGAAACATCCTGCTTTAACTGGTATTCCCCCGATGCGGCGGTCTGTTCAAATAAATTATTGCCGGAAGCAAGTAACCCTTCGGGGTTCATAAATTTCACCAGCCCGATCTGGCCCAGTTCCTCGATATTGCCGGTTTCATCCTTTCCCGTTATGAGGCCGTCGGAGGAAATGCTAATATCCTGATATCCCTCAGGAATTGTTATGTAATCCTCATCGGAACTCAACACATAATAGCCCTCTGATGTGACCAGATTTCTGTCGGTGCCGTCCAGCGTAACCTTAAATGACCCGTCCCGGGTGAAGGCCCGGGTACCGTCGGGCTTTTCCACCATAAAAAACCCGTCTCCCTCAATGGCCAGGTCGAAGGTGTTTCCTGTCTGCTGCAAATTTCCTTCGGTAAATGTCCTGGTAGTAACCGATGGCCTAACACCGTGTCCCACCTGCAGACCTAAGGGGTTTCCCAACCCCTGCCGGTAAACATCGGGCCTTTTTAAGGTTTCATACAATAAATCCTTGAATTCAGCCCGGCTCTTTTTAAAACCGGTGGTATTCACGTTGGCCAGATTATTGGAAATAACATCCACATTGAGCTGCTGTGCCAGCATTCCCGAACTGGCACTCCAAAGTGCCCGCATCATGTCGAAAACCCTCCTTTAATTTTTTGTTCACTGCTTCGGTCATTCCGCAGTGGAGGGCCCCTGCAATGCAGTCCGGCCCTTAATAACTATATTATAGCCTGGCTATATCGTTCACAGCTTTGCCCAGGGTGTCGTCGTTAGCTTTGACAACCCTCTGACTGGCCTCATAGGCTCTAAAGGCAGTAATTAAATCCACCATTTCACTGATGGGGTTGACATTGGACCCTTCCAGAGCCCCCTGGATTACCTCGCTGTTGGAAGGAAGGGGCTGCTGGTTTGAAACATAAAGATTATCTCCCTCTTTCAATAACTGCCTCTGGTCGGCAAAAGCCGCCACCAAAAGCCTGTCCACAAAACTGCCGTCGGAAAACACCTCGCCGCGCCGGTTTATGGAAATATCTTTACCATCAGGCAGTTGGATAGGACCGTTTAGTCCCAGCACATAATGCCCATCCCCGGTAACAAGATATCCCTGTTGATTTCTTGTAAAGCTTCCATCCCTGGTATAACGGACTCCGCCCGGAGTTTGCACTTCGAAAAATCCTTCTCCGGTCAGCGCAAGGTCCAGCGGGTTGGATGTATTTTTGATAGAGCCCTGGGAAAAATTCGTATTTATTTCATCCAGCATCGACCCGGTTCCGAGCACTCCGATAAAAGGTTTTGGATCAATTTTATCCTTTGGGCTTAAAACGGCAGGATCGCCGATACGATGAATATTCATTTCCGGAAAAGCCCGAAATATTGCTCTGTCCTTTTTAAATCCGCTGGTGTTTACATTGGCCAGATTGTTGGATATCACATCGGTCCTGGCCATCTCCGCAACTAAACCCGAGGCCGCCGTATACAGACCTCTTATCATTCCATCACCTCCTTGGAAAAATTCCCGTGGCTATTTGGTATAAATTGCGTTGGGGCCCAGCATGTCCAGATTTTCGAGAGCCCTGCCCGCCCCAAGGGCGACACAGGAAACCGCATCTTCGGCCACAGTGACCGGTATGCCGGTTTTATGAGAAATTAATCTATCAAGGCCTCTAAGCAGAGAGCCACCGCCGGTCATGACTATACCCCGTTCGCTGATATCTGAGGAAAGCTCCGGCGGGGTCTTTTCAAGCACTCCAAAAATGGCATTGACTATCTGTTCAACGGGTTCCTGCAAAGCCTCGCGGGTCTGCTCGGCTGTAATGGTTATATTCTGAGGAAGACCGGTTATGAGACTCCTTCCCCTCACATCCATGGCTGCAGAATCGTCACCTTCGGGAAAAACATTGGCAACGCCTATTTTCACTTCTTCGGCGGTCCTTTCTCCTATCATCAAATTGAATTCTTTTTTTACGTATCTCACAATGGCTTCATCGAATTTGTCACCAGCTACCCGGATGGACTCACCGCATACAATGCCTCCAAGAGAAAGCACGGCAATATCGGTGGTGCCCCCGCCTATGTCCACCACCATACTTCCAAAGGGTTTTGATATATCTATGCCGGCGCCGATAGCAGCCGCTATGGGTTCTTCAATTAGAAAAGTCTGCCGGGCTCCCGCAGCAGTAGAGGCTTCAATGACGGCCCTCTTCTCTACCGTGGTTATGACCGCCGGTACGCAGATCATAATTCTCGGACGGAAAATTCGGCGTGGAACCACCTTATTTAAAAAATACTTGAGCATGAGTTCGGTAGTGGTGTAATCGGCAATGACCCCCTCCCGAAGAGGCCTTATGGCTACTATGTTACCCGGAGTCCTGCCTATCATTTTCCGGGCTTCTTCCCCCACAGCCAGCATCTTGCCGCTGTCTTTGTCTAGAGCCACCACGGAAGGCTCTTTAAGCGCTATCCCTTTTCCCCGAACATATACCAGAACTGATGCCGTCCCCAGATCAATGCCTATATCCATGAAAAATATGTAACCTCCTGTCAAATTAAACAACATTTAGTGTTTTAATTCTACATTTTTATAAAAAATCCTTCCTATATTTTGTTTAAAGTTGTTAAAGATTTAAATACTTTTTTTTGGTGGCCTTTCCTCCCCGGATATGCCGCTCGGCCTTGTTGTATTCCAGGACATCCTTTACCAATTTCGCTTTTTCGGGATTTATCTCCGGCAGCCTCTCGGTCATGTCCTTGTGCACCGTGCTCTTCGAAACTCCGAAAATTTTTGCCGCCTGCCTTACGGTGGCTTTTGTATCGATAATATATGCGGCAACCTCAAGGATCCGTTCTCTCATATAGTCCTTCACGGCAATTCCCCCTCCAAGCAATTTTAGTAAATATATATGATGTTTAATCTCTTTCTAGAAGATAAAAAATTAAAAGTGCGGCATTTTTTCCGCACTTTTTAAACCTAATTCAGCTTCGGGAGGTATTGCTGAGGGTCTATATTTTCTTTACCTTTAAATACTTCAAAATGAAGATGTGGCGGGTCTTCTATCTCATAAGGAGCCGTCTTCCCAACCGCACCTATAATCTGGCCTTTTTTAACATATTTGCCTTTTTGTACCAGTTTATCTGATGAAAGATTTCCGTATAGTGTCCTGACATCTCCTCCATGGTCGATGACCACCACCACTCCCAGCCTGGGATCATTGCTTCTTACCTCCACCACCGTTCCGTCCATGGCCGCCTTGACCGGTGTACCCTCTTCTGCCGCAATATCAATGCCATGATGGGAATTCCATTGTTCCAGTGTTTTTGAATATATGAGTTTGTCCACGGCATAATCTGCTATAACCTTGCCTACCGCCGGCATGGCCATGGTGGTCAGGGAGGGCTGGGTTATAGCAACTGCGGTCTTAATTTCTAATGTATCATCCACCGTCTTTGACGGCTTCTGCGAAAAGTCTTCATCTTTTACGGCTGTATTGGCCTGGCTTTTGACGGTATTGTTTTGAGACTGCCCGTCACTTATCTCTCCGTTTTGCCCCAGGTTTTTTTTAGCACTTTCAGGTTTTTTCTGGGGGACGGGAATGCTGTACTCTTTTTTCAGTTGCTCTTCGTCCAGCCGGTTTTCGTTGAGGTTTACCTGCCATTCTCCCAGCTTCGGAGTTTGCTCCTGACCCGGGTTAATGTCCTGATGCATTGCCCTGAAAAGCCAGAATGCGCTGTTTACACCAAGAAGCATTATCAGCACCGCTGCAAAGACCAGAGTCCTTTTAGACATTTTGCCAATCATTCTTATCAGTTTGATATTTCCTACGGTTTTTAGCAGTTTACCAAATTTACCTATGGACAAGGGAAATTTCATCGGCCACTTGAATCGGTACATAAAATCACCTCATCATTATTATGACCAGAAATTTCCTCAATTATACATTCATTCCAGGGTCCTGGCTAATTGGGCGTTCCTACAATTGGAAGGCGCCTTGGATTACTTTTATAAAACCTTTTTGATTTCTACCCCCGTATAGTAATGTTTCAATATATCTACAAAAGTGGAGCCGTTCTTTGCCATGGCATTGGCTCCGTACTGGCTCATGCCCACGCCGTGGCCGAAACCCACGCAGGTGAATTTGATGCTCCTGCCGGTCCTTTCCCACTTGAAGTCGGTGGAATTGAGATCAAATAATTGCCTTATTTCTGTACCCTTCACCACTATGTTGCCCAGCTGCATTATTTTGACCCTTCCTCCGGCACTCCTTTCCAGAACCTTCCATTGCCGCTCGGGGTTTTTAGGGTCAATGGCCAGGTCTGGCCATTTCTGCCGGAGCTTATTTACTATTTCCTCAACAGGAATTTGCTTTACTTCAAGAAATCTCGGAGATATTTCTTCTCCTGGGCTGGTGACGCTGCGAAGGTATGGCTCATATTTTCCCCAGACATCTTCGGAGTTTTCGGTCTTGCCGTTGCTGGTGGAAAAAAACAGGGGATCGATGGGCTCTCCACTGTACAGCATGACCATGCCTGCGGTGGAGTTTACCGCCTGATTTATCTTGCTGTAATAATGATAATAAGAAAAAATGCCCCATTTTTTCAACATTTCACCTTTTGTGATCCATGCCTGGCAATGGGTGGGGTCATCACACACATCCGCCCCGGGATGAAGGCTGCAGCCGCTGCCTCCCGCCTGCACCCATCTTTTATACACATAAGTCCTGGCAGCCACGGCCTGAGCCTTTATTGCCTCCATATTGAAACTGGCGGGCATCTCCGCCGCCACTACACCTTTTACATATTCCTCAAGGGGTATGTTTTCAATTCTTTTTGCAGAATTTATGAAAAGGGCAACGGTACCTTTCTGCTGGCTTACTTTCGTTTTGGGCCTCACCTGCCCGCCGGGTCCTTCCGGCGGTACGGGCCTGCAGCTCTTTACTACCAGACCCGGAACGACTATGACAATGAGAAATATAAAAAAAATGAGAATGTATCCCGCCCTTTTCATCATATCCCTCCGGCTTCACATGAAATATTCTTTAATATTCTATTAGACAAATTAAAGGTATATGATTCTAATATAAGAAATTAGAAGCCAGAGATAAAAAGTCTGAATAAGGGTATCTTGACCCGGGAAAAAATAAAGGATTTTGCCTTTTGGGCAAAATCCCACTTAATGGAACTTCCAAACTTACACCTCACACTTTTTTATATTTGCTCCCAGCAATGACAGCTTCCCTACTATATCCTCATAACCTCTTTCCACGTGGTGAGCATTCATGACGGTGGTGGTGCCTTCCGCTGCAAGGCCCGCCAGGATAAGAGCTGCTCCGGCTCTGAGGTCCGTGGCCTTTACCGGGGCTCCCGATAGCTTTTCCACACCTTCTATAACGGCGCTGCGGCCTTCTATCTTGATTCGGGCACCCATGCGCTTGAGCTCTTCCACATGCATGAAGCGGTTTTCAAAAACCGTCTCAATGACCATGCTGGTACCCCTGGCCAGACTTAAAAAAGCCATGATCTGGGCCTGCATGTCCGTCGGAAAGCCGGGGTACGGCAGAGTCTTCACATCCGAGGGCAGCGGCCTGCCATCCCCTATCACCCTCAATCCTTCCGGTTCCTCGATAATCTGGGCTCCGCATTCAATCAATTTTGCTATGACCGGCTTGAGGTGTTCCGATACCACGTTTTCGAGTAGGATATTTCCCCCTGTTATTGCTCCGGCTACCAGAAAGGTTCCAGTTTCAATGCGGTCGGGAATGACAGTATAGGATATGCCCTTGAGCTGTTTTACTCCTTCAATTTTAATCAAATCCGTGCCCGCACCGCGAATATGGGCCCCCATGGAATTTAAAAAGTTGGCTAAATCAATGATCTCGGGCTCTTTCGCGGCGTTTTCCACCACGGTTTGGCCTTCTGCCAGTGTGGCAGCCATCATTATGTTTTCCGTAGCACCAACACTGGGAAAGTCCAGGTATATGGTAGTACCCTTTAGTTTTTCACACCGCGCCTCCACAAAACCGTGCCCCAATTCAATCTCTGCCCCCAGAGACGCAAAACCCTTAAGGTGCAGATCGATGGGTCTCGAACCAATGGCGCATCCACCGGGCATTGATATGCGGGCCTTTCCTTTCCTTGCCAGCAGGGGCCCCATTACCAAAAAAGAAGCCCGCATTTTCCTGACAAGGTCATAAGGGGCCTCAAAGGAATTTATGGGTGCCGCGTCTATTTTGATGGAATTTGCTTCGCATGATACCTTTGCTCCTAGAGACAGGAGCACTTCTTTCATAACCCTGACATCTTCAAGTTCAGGTGCATCTTCTATAATGCATTCTGCTTCGGTTAAAAGAGAAGCAGCTATTACAGGCAGCACCGCATTTTTTGCGCTGCTTATTTTGACGGTGCCTGAAAGTTTACTACCACCCTCTATAATAAAACACGACAACGCCTTTCCCTCCGCAAGCTTATTAGTACTCCACTGAAATAACCGGCGTTCCTATCCATATATAAGTCCTGTCATCTTCCAAATTATACCTCATGGCTATATTTACGTTATAGCTTTTTTCCAGGATGGTTATACTGTCGGACAGTTTTGGGGAATATCCTACCACACTGGTAGTATAATCATCCTTCATCCGTTCAAGATTTTCAATTTTCAGGTCCTTAGCAAATTGCTCCAGGATTTTATCCTGCTCAATCTCATTAAGTTTACCATCAAAAGTCCCGGTTATACAAGTGGTAATTCTTGACTGGCCTCCACTGGAAATAATAGCATCCCGGACTTTTGCCTGGAGTTCTTTTAATTTCTCAATATCCCTTGATGTCGCTGTCACCACCAGATATGTCTGCGGGTCTTTTTCATATTCCTCCGGCAACACCACTGATTGCAATATGACCTGGAGAAATGTGCCTGAATCAATCCATCCTTCTGTATTTATTATTCGGTACATTTCGTCAGATTCCTTCGTGATTTTAAAATCTTGCGCTTTCCCGCCAAAAAGTTTTATTATGCCGTCCTTATTTTTTTCCATCTCTGAAAAGCTCATAAACTCCCGATTTATGACAGACCAGTCTACCACATCAAATACTTCAAGCATGGCTCCGCACGATAGAAAGGTTGTTTTAAGCGGGTCTTTCTCTTCGGAACTCCAGGTGACACCCGGCAATAGCATTACAAGAATAATTCCCATAACCAGTATCTTGAAAAATTTCACATTTCATCCCCCCATAATTTTTTTCTTTATGATTATTGCCAAAAAAAGCATGTTTATGCCCCGTTTTGTCCTTTTTCCTCCGAAAAATTGTCCGTTATCACCACTGTCCTTCCGGGCAGTACTTCCATAAGGCCGAAACCAATATTATAATATTCTTCAAAATTCTCACCCACCACTTTTATTTTTCCGGGCTTCACAGCGGTTATAAGCGGCACATGCCCGGTGAGGATACCAAGGTTACCCTCCACGCCAGGCAGCACCACCATATTTACTTTTTTCACCAGCTTTTTTTGAGGCGAATATAAGCCTATCTCAAACGGCATACTTTTTTCTCCCCCTGATCTTTTCCGCCTTTTCAAAGGCTTCATCGATGGTTCCTACCATGTAAAAGGCCGATTCCGGCAGTTCATCACACTTGCCTTCGATTATTTGGGAAAATCCCTCCACCGTATCCTCGAGTTTTACATACCTTCCGGGAGTGCCGGTAAAGGCTTCCGCCACGAAGAAGGGTTGGGTTAAAAACCTCTGAATCTTTCTGGCCCTGGCCACTGTCAGTTTGTCATCATCGGACAGTTCCTCAATGCCCAGGATGGCAATGATATCCTGCAATTCCTTGTATCTCTGCAGTATCTCCTGAACGCCGCGGGCTACAGCATAATGTTTTTCCCCGACAATTTTGGGGTCCAGGATTCTGGAGGTGGAATCCAGAGGGTCTACAGCCGGGTAAAGCCCCAGTTCCGCTACCTGCCTGGAAAGCACCGTAGTGGCGTCCAGGTGGGCGAAGGTAGTGGCCGGGGCCGGGTCCGTGAGGTCATCGGCGGGAACATAGATGGCCTGCACCGATGTGATGGACCCTTTTTTTGTGGAGGTAATGCGTTCCTGCAGCATTCCCACGTCCACCGATAAAGTGGGCTGGTAACCCACCGCCGATGGGATACGGCCTAAAAGGGCGGAAACCTCCGAACCTGCCTGGATGTATCTGAATATGTTGTCGATAAAGAGAAGCACATCCTGCCCTTTCTCATCCCTGAAATACTCGGCCATAGTGAGGGCTGTCAGGGCCACTCGCATCCTGGCTCCAGGGGGCTCGTTCATCTGGCCGAAAACCAGGGCTGTCTTTTCCAGAACTCCGGAGTTTTTCATCTCGATCCATAGCTCATTTCCTTCCCGGGTCCTTTCGCCCACACCTGCAAAAACCGAGTACCCCTTTCTTTCGGTGGCAATATTTCTTATGAGTTCCATTATAAGTACGGTCTTACCCACTCCGGCACCGCCGAAAAGGCCTATCTTGCCGCCCCGGGAATAGGGGGCCAAGAGGTCCACCACTTTAATGCCGGTCTCAAATATTTCCTCTTTGGTCTCCTGTTCTTCAAAGGAAGGTGCAGGCCGGTGTATGGGCCACCGTTCCTTAACGTCTATGCCCTTTATGTCATCTATGGGCTGGCCCAGAACATTGAAAATCCTTCCCAGCACCTCTTCTCCCACCGGAACCTCTATGGGTTTTCCGGTGTTTATGACCTTCATGCCCCTGACCAGACCGTCAGTGGAGGCCATGGCTATGCACCTCACAGTGTCATTACCCAGATGATGCATTACCTCGATAACGACCTTCAGTGGTTTGCCCACATCCTGATTCCGGGGACCCTCCTGGGATCTTCCCAGGCCCTCATCTATTATTTCCAATGCAGTATATATGGCAGGAAGTTCCTCCTCGGGAAATCTTACATCCACCACAGGACCTACCACCGCTATGACCTCACCCAGGCTCTGTTTCTGCTTTTCTTCCACAAATACATTATCATCAATCAAACTTTCACTTCCCTTAAGATAAATTTCCTTAATCAACAATTAACGTATATGACATCATCTTCAGCGGTTGATACACGATTTTCTACTTGCTCTAAAGTTTTCACTGATAGCATATTAGTGCAAATAGTTTTCTGCACCGCTGACTATCTCGGTTATCTCTCTGGTGATGATGGCCTTCCTCTCCTGATGGAACTTAAGGCTCAAGTCTTCCAGCAGGTTATCGGCATTTTCGGTGGCACTTTCCATGGCCCTCATGCGAAAAGCCTGCTCACTAGCGTAAGAATGAAGATAAAACCCATAAAGGCTCATTTTCACATAAAATTTTACCAGCAGATTTATCAGTTCCTCTGGTGAAGGTTCAAATATATACAGGCGTTTTTTTTCGTTTCCTTTCTCTTTTTTCTCTGTTTTTTCGGGCGGAAGTATTTTTACCACCTTCACTTCCTGTACACCAGGACTTTTAAAATGAGTGTAGACGGCAAATATACTGCGGTTACTTTCATATTCCTTTATTGCTCTTTCAGAGATTTCCTCCAGGGCTTCGGGACTTATTTCTTTTTCCATGTCGGTATACTCCAGCAGCGGTTTAATCCCATGGCTTGAGAAAAACTTTTTGGCTTTGGCTCCTATTGTTATCACATCAAATTTATTTAAAGGTTTTATTTTATTTAAGACAACTTTGAGTATATCCGCATTGTATCCCCCAGCCAGGCCCCTGTCGCTGGCCATCACTATAAAAACCGGTGAATATTCATCTACGTTTTTTAACGTTGCAGGGATTTTTGCCATGATTTCTTGCATCCTGTCAAATACATCGCCAAAATCTAAAGCTTTCTTTTGAGCTACCTTTAATCTGGCCGAAGAAACCATATACATTGCGCCCGTGATCTTGCGCATATTTTTGATACTTGAAAGTCGCCTTTTTATGTCACGAATACCTGACATATGATATAAGAGGCCAGAGGTAAGAAGTCGGATGTCAGAATATGATTTCCGACTACCATAGTTCCTCTCGCCGTAACCTCCTTACTCGTAACTTACGCTTGATTTATTCTATCCCCTGTCTTGTCTTTTATGAACTCGGCGTTTTCGTCATCAGTCTGGTGAAGTTCTTCAGGGGATTCCTTTTCGCTGGGTTTAAATCTTTCCTTAAATTCCGTTATAGTTTTTCTAATTTTATCTTCCAGTTCATCATCCAATGCTTTTTTTTGTTCTATTTCCTCCAGCAGATCTTTGTGAATGGACCTTACATAGTCCAGCATTTCTTTCTCAAATCTTTTTATGTCGACGATGGCTACATCATCCAGGAATCCATGGGTCACCGCATAAAGGGCCAGTATCTCTGCGGTAAGGTCCAGGGGCTGAAGCTGATTTTGCTTTAAAATCTCTACTATGCGCTCACCCCGGGCGAGTCTTGATTTGGTTTCACTATCAAGCTCTGTTCCAAACTGAGCAAAGGCCGAAAGCTCTCGGTACTGGGCAAGTTCCAGCCTTATCCTGCCGGCTACCTGTTTCATTATCTTATACTGGGCGGCACCTCCTACCCTGGATACCGAAAGGCCTGCATTTATGGCAGGACGCACTCCGGAATAGAAGAGCTCCGATTCCAGATAAATCTGCCCGTCGGTAATGGAAATGACATTGGTGGGAATATATGCCGAGACATCCCCAGCCAATGTCTCCACTATGGGTAGAGCAGTCATGGAGCCTCCTCCGAACTTCCTGGAAAGGCGAGCCGCCCTTTCTAAAAGCCTTGAATGCAGGTAAAATATGTCTCCCGGAAATGCCTCCCGGCCGGGCGGCCTGCGCAAAAGCAACGACATGGCTCTGTAAGCTATGGCATGTTTGGAAAGGTCATCATATACTATCAAAACATCCTTTCCGCCGTACATAAATTCTTCAGCCATAGCACACCCTGCATATGGTGCTATATATTGCAGTGGGGCAAGTTCGCTGGCATTGGCGGCTACTACTATAGTATAATCCATGGCGCCGTTTTCTCGGAGTATCTCCACCAGCCGTGCCACACTGGAACTTTTTTGGCCTATGGCTACATATATACAGTAAACTCCCTTGCCCTTTTGATTTATGATGGCATCCACAGCTATAGCGGTCTTCCCTGTCTGTCTATCACCTATGATGAGTTCCCTCTGCCCCCGGCCTATGGGTATCATAGCATCAATGGCCTTAATACCCGTTTCTAAAGGTGTATTTACCGGCCGCCGTTCTATTATCCCAGGAGCCGGGTACTCAATGGGACGGGTTACCTGGGTCTTTATAGGGCCCCTTCCGTCTATGGGTTTGCCCAGGGCATCCACAACCCTGCCCAGCAGCTCTTCTCCCACGGGCACTTCCACGACCCTACCGGTAAGGTTTACCTCATCTCCTTCTTTAATCTCGGTATCCGGGCCTAGAAGAACACACCCAATGGAATCCTCTTCCAGGTTTAAAGCCATACCGTGAATGCCGTTTTTAAAGACCAAAAGCTCTCCTGCCATAGCCTTTCTGGCACCGTAGATTCTGGCTATACCATCACCCAAGCTCATCACATATCCTATTTCATCTACTTCAAGATGTTTTTCGTAACCCCGTATTTTATCTTCTATAACCGAAATTATCTCATCAGGCGCCAGGTTCATTTTCATTGCTCCTCACGTTATAGTAGCTTTGATGCGGTCGAGTTCGGACTTTATGGTGCCGTCTATCACCTGAAAGCCCATTCTTATCATCATCCCGCCGATGATGTCCGGCTCCAGGATATTTTCTATGATGACATGTGTATTATACAGCTTATCCAATTTTTTCTTGATATCCCACTTTTCTTCCTCAGTCAAGGGCACAACCGTATAAACCTTTGCGAACCTTTGCTCTTTATATTTACGGTAAAGATTCGAGTATTCCCTAAAAATTTCCTTCAGAGAATCCTGCCTGTTTTTGTCAATTACAAAAAAAATAAAATTTAACATTTCCTGACTTGTTTTTTGTGAAAAACTCTGCATTATTACATTTTTTTTGGTTTCCCTCGAAATTTCAGGATGGTCTAAAAAATGCCGGAACTTATTGTCAATTTTTATAATGTGACATATCATCCACAGTTCATTTTTAAATTCTTCTATTTTATCGGCTTTTCGGGCTACGGAAAAAAGGGCTTCCGCATAAGGACTGCTCACTGCAGCCATTGTCTTTCATCCATCCTTTCGATGACCCGGTGTATGAGCTTCCGGTGGTCTTCAGGCGAAAGTTTCTCCTCCAAAATTTTTGACGCTATCATTACGGATAATTCAGCCGCTTTTTCCATGACCTCAGAAACGGCCTTGCTCTTTTGCCTTTCAATCTCGCCGCGGGCCTGGGCCGTCATGCTTTCAGCTTCTTGTTTTGCCTTTTGTATAAGTTCCTGCCTGAGGGCAGCAGCTTCTTGTTTTGCCTGTTCTATTATGGAACGCACTTCGGCATGGGCATTTTTAATTTTTGCCTGATATTCTTTGTAAAGTCCTTCTGCTTCAATTTTCCGTCTTTCGGCTTCATCAAAAAGGGATTTCAAATCTTCCCGGCGTTTCTTTAAAAAATCCCCCAGGGGTTTATACAAAAACCTTTTCAAAAAATAAAAGAGTATAAACACATTGATGAGTTGAAATATCATGGTATAAACATTTACCAGCATACGATCGAGCCTTCTTTAGAGCAATCTTGCCAGAGGATTGGCGAAAATAAGTATCAATGCAATGATAAGACAGTATATGGCACTGGTTTCTGCCACAGCGTCACCCAGCAGCAAGGTCCTGATTATATCCCCCTGGGCATCCGGCTGTCTTGCCACCGCTTCAGCAGCCTTACCGGCGGCTATCCCCTGACCTATTCCGGTACCCAGAGTCCCTATCATGGCAAGGCCTGCGCCCAGGGCGGAAAATGCTAGAATCAAAGCTTTTCCATCAATTGCGGACATTTTCATATTCCCCTTTCGTAAAATTGATTTTTCAATCGGCAGCCATGGTCACAAAGGTCATAGTGAGCATGATAAAGATGAAAGTTTGAAGCACGCCCGCAAACACATCAAAATAAAAATGCAGGGGCGCAGGGATCAGCACCGGAACTACAGAATATACCAGCCCCATTATTATCATGCCGCCCAGTATATTGCCGAAAAGGCGGAAAGCCATGGAAAAAGGGTTGGCAATCTGACCTATGACATTCAGCGGGGCCATGAAAGGAAGAGGCTCGAAAAATCCCTTGATATACCCGGTTACACCTTTTCTCTTTAAGCCTTCATACTGGGTAAGCACAAAAGTGATGCCCGCCAGGGTGAGGGTAGTAGATAGGTCTGCCGTAGGTGGTCTAAAGGTTAGTAAACCTATCAGGTTTGCAACAGCTAAAAACATTGCCAGTGTCCCGATATACGGCACAAATCCATCTTTGCCTTCGCCCATTGTAGATTTGATCAGGCCTTCCAGCCCTTCATACAATATTTCCACCACATTTTGAAGTCCATGCGGTATCCGTTCAAAGTTTTTCCCGGCCACGTATCCGAAAATTATCAATCCTGCCATTATCCCCCATGTCACCACTACCGTCTCCGTCACCGGAATATTTATGCCAAATAAAGGCAAAATGAAAACTACCCTTGGGAAGAATTCCATCTTTTCCACCTCCCAAGAATAGTATTTGAATAAATCACCAGTTTTATTACCATTAGGCCGGCTATTGCAGCTGTAAAAACATCAAAGCCCAGTTTAAGGCAGATTAATAAAGCATTCATGATAATCGTTAGCCGGATGAGATAAATGCCGTACATAACGATGAAAGCCTGGCGATAACCGGATTTTATAGATCTTATAATGCTTATGTAGAGCAAAATATAATTTATGTTTGATACAAAAGATCCCGCCGCAAGTCCCATTACCCACCGACCGCTTTTATCCAGCAACAAGGATGTAAGTACTGCCCCCAGGGATATGAAGCTGTTCATCCGGAGTATTTTTCCAAAATCCCGGCTCAATCTTACCATTTTATCACCTGCATCTTTGAAACTTACTAAAACAATTCTTGAGCTTTAATTATTATGTCCTGAATCAACATTAAAAAGCCTGCTTCCACTTGACATGGAAACAGGCTTTGTTTATCAGCCGTTCATCAACCCGATCTTCTCTTATAGTCCTAGTTCCCTTTTACTTCTTCAAGAGTCTTCACCCTACCGGCTTGACGTCTTCTTTCGCTTCTTTTAATGCATGCAAAGTTTGAATGTAACCGCAAAGAGAACACCATCGTTGGGGCAGCTACCATATTTTTCTTTAGGAAATTTTCAAAGGTACTCAGTCAATCTAACGCTGTTCACGGTTTTTTATGCGATTACAATTAATTTTACAATGACTGCACTCAGTAGAGATATAAAAATAGAAGACATTAGGCCTAGATACAAAGGCTTAACTCCAACTCTTTTTAAGTTTGAGAAACTTAAATCTAAACCCAATGCTGCCATGGCGGATGTCATAAGATATCCATCTATAGTGATTAAACTTTGGGATATCTCTTTAGGAATAATAAATATGGAATTAATTATAACTACAGCTAGAAACATTATGACAAACCAGGGAATGGATATTTTCTTCAAATCAAAACTTTTTCCTTTGCTGTTTCCTATTTCACTAAAGCTTAAGTAAATGGTCACCGGAATTATAAACAATACTCTGGTTAACTTTACAAGAGTAGCTGTAGTCCCCGAGTCAGGTGATATAGCAAATCCTGCCGCTACCACCTGTGCCACTTCATGTATCGAGCTGCCTGCCCACATCGAATAAAATGATACATCCATATTTAAAATTCTGTAAAGAACTGGGTAAAAAAACATAAATATGGTCCCAAAAAGAGTGATGCTACCTATTGCAAACGCTACATCTTCTTCTTCTGATTTAATAATAGAATTAGCCGCAGCCACCGCAGATGCCCCGCATATGGATGTTCCGGTGCCTATAAGTGTGGAAAGTTTATATGGGATTTTCATCTTTTTACCCATGTATTGGGTAAATAATAGAGTCAGTGTAGAAACAACAATTATAAGTATCACAGCCTTTAATCCTATTTTGCTTACTTCAGTAAGGCTTAATTTAAATCCTAACATAATTACCGCAAGCCTTAATATCTTTTTTGAGCAAAATTTTATCCCATCTATCATATTTTCTTTTAACCCTATTGTATTTTTTATTAATGCACCTATTAAAATGGCTATTATTAGAGAGCTAAAATTCATTTTTTTAACAATATCAATACCTTGAATAAGGTATGAAGCAATTGTAGCTAAAGTTACTATAAATATCCCATTTGCATATTTTAAAACCAATCGTCCTCCTCCTTTGCCCAATTATTATCAAGCTATGACAGTAACAAAGAAAGCTTGCGGTATTTAAGCAAAATAATGAAGCGAGCAGAAGCTATGCAAATGAAGTGTCTTCTGAACCCGCTCCAATGCATTAAATCTGATGTTTGTATATTCTTATATTTTGAATGCATACATGATTTTTTAGGTTTTTTGTATATTGTATAAATTATGGTTTTATATGTGGTTTCCTAAATAATCTGTCTGCATACTGAGCAACCAGTTTCTTATTGTACTCAAGCCCTCCATCTACATTTTTACTCATATATACCGGAGGAGTATATCCCTTTGACAGCATTATTTTTGTAGCTTCGATCACTGTCCAGTTCAAAAGTACAGCCGAAGTAACTGTAGAAGTGGGCCCCATCTTAACCGGCATTCCTTCTATTTCTATTGCGGCATCTCCCGATAAACCTTTATTATCTAATATTACATCAGCAAATTCATATAGTTTTTTCCCTGAAGAATGTCTAGAAGTCTGGCTTTTTGAAAATTCAAGGGCTGTTACTACAATAACCTTATTGCCTTTTGATTTAACATATTGAGCTACTTCGATACCCAATGGATTTCTTCCAGAGTTAGATATTATTATGAAACAATCATTGGGTCTTAAATCATAATCTTCCATTAATTTTGTCCCAACACCCTCTACTGTTTCATAATAACCTCTGGCCGGTTCATCCAGTGCTTTGACGGGAATTAAGCCTCCGGCCCGGCCTGCTACTTCAAGGCTTGCTGCATGGGAATGGCCGCTTCCAAAGGAATGTACAATTCCACCATTCATTATAGATTCTGCTATAATTTCTGCAGCCTTTTTCACGTTTTCTGATTGGGTTTCTTTTATTTCTTTAATAAAGCCTTCAATCGCTTGAATATAGTCCTGCATTTATGTATATCCCCTTTCAATTTTATTTTTGTTAATCAAACCTTTTCTTCCATTTTTCCAGTTCAGATGTAAATCTTTTGGTAATTAATTGTGGTCTAGTTATGGCCGAGCCTATGGTTACTACCCATGCTCCTTTTTCAAAAGCTTGTATCATCTGCTCCGGAGTCCAGAAGCGGCCTTCTGCATTTATTGGTATATCTACTGCTGCTGCAAGTTTTTCTACTAATTCTAAATCCGGCCCTTCTGTTTTCACACTATAGTTTGTATACCCGGCTAAAGTTGTTGAAATTATGTCAGGACCGTATTGAGCCACTTTAATACCTTCTTCCAGGGTACTGACCTCTGCCATTACCGGAACACCTAATTCTTGTTTTATTCTTTTTATTAATTCTTCCGACGTAACACCATTCGGCCTTTTTCTATCTGTGCAGTCAACCGCTATTATATCTGCCCCTGCTTCATATATTTCTTTTGCAGCCTCAAAAGTAGGTGTTATGATTACATCTTCATATTTGTTTGTGTCTTTGGTTATAATTTTGTTTATGCCAAAAATCGGTAGGTTTGTAACTTTCTTTATTTCTCTAATATTCTCGGGCCAACTTGCCCTGACTGCAACGGCCCCACCTATTTCTGCACATATGGCCATCTTGGCCATAATATCAGCACCATATAAGGGTTCATGCTCAAAAGCCTGGCATGAAACTATCAAACCGTTCTTTAACTTTGATAGCAATTCGAGCATCATACTCACCTCATTGTTAAGGTACCAGTATTTTCGTGAATGTTGCTACCGCAGCCATAATTGCAAATATGAGAAAAAACCGTACCTATCTTCATGTTTTTCTTATCCATGAGATACCAGCTTAACAAGGTCAATAACATTGGTATAAGTGAAGGAAAGATTCCTTCTAATGATTTGAGTAAGTCAACTTGCATTTGCCCTGAACTATAAATCAAACCTATCTTAGCCTTTACATACTGAGCTGATATTGCACCTACTACGGTTAAACCAACGATATTTATTGCTTTATTTATTTTATCTTTTACACCTCCGCTAAGAATAGACTGGGCGGCAGTCAAACCGGTTTTATAACCCGTATTAAACAAGAACCATGTTAATGGGAACATAACACCCAAATAAGCTACCGCATAAAAAATGGGGCCTAAAAGGCTTCCTGACTCTCCAGAAAGTCCTAGAGCAATGCTTAGTAATATCGGTATATAGGTTCCAACCATTAATGAATCTCCGATACCTGCGAAAGGACCCATTAATGCAGCTTTTACGCCGATAATCATTTCTTCAGAAATGTTACTATCATTTGCTTTTTGTTCTTCCATACCCAGCACTATACCGGGGATCATAGAACCGATCAATGGCTGCGTATTGAAAAAGTGAGTATGTCTTAACAATACTTTCTTTTTCTCTTCTACATCATCATACAATTTATGGATTACTCTTGCCATCATTCGGACCAAAGCCGGAGCTTCCATACGCTCCATGTTTTGGCATGATAGAGCGAACATGATCCAGTCAAAATAAGCCCTTATAACATCTTTTTTTGTTAATTTTTTTTCAGCCATTTAAGCAACCTCCTCCTTGCTGTACTTGAAGTCTATATATGCTAAAAACATTGCTATGATTGTGGCTGGAACAATTGGTAAATGAAATACGGATATGAGTATAAATCCAAACAGAAAATATAATAGCTCTATATTCTCTTTTAAAACATACTTAAGCAGCAAACCAAACCCGACAGCCGGTAACATGCCGCCTAAAACGATGAAGAAGTTGCCTAAAGAAGTCGGTATTAATTCTATTAACTGTTTTACATAATTCGCACCGTAGTAATTTGCAAGGAAGATGATAAAGAATCTAAAAACAAAATTAGTTACACTGCCGATTATCGGAATATTACCGGCCAAACCAAATTTGCCTTCTTTTATCCATCTTTCCTGCAAATGTACAAAAAATACATTTACTGTAATTACCAAATAAACCATTGATACACCTAAAAAACTCAACGGAACAGAAAGACTTACCGCATATTCAGCCGGGCTACCGCTAACCATAGCCAGAGGAATCCCTATATATGCCGCAAAGTTAACATCTGCCGGCATGGTACCACCCGGGGTTACTAGACCAATATAAAGGGCTTGTATAGCAGCTCCTATAATAATTCCTTGTTGTATGTCACCAAGAATTGCTCCTATAATTGCACCAGCGACTAGAGGCCTACCTATGGTATACCAACCACCCATTTGACCAATTAACCATGGAGAATAATTTGACGCAAAATACCCAAACAAAGCAATTAAAAAGGCTTGCGTAAAACTCATTAAAATACCCCTCCTTAATCTCTTTTTTTATATATTACTTAATACTTTATCTCTTACATTTGACCAGTCCACCGAGCTTTGATCATTAGTTTGTTGTAAATACACTCTTACTCCCATTTGATGTAATTTTTCAGTAGCCATTACCTCTTCTTTTAGCATGTAGGCAAAATTAGTAACCTTAATTGTACCATTTCGGTTACTCATGGGACCAATATTGAACTCTTTTTTAAGTTCTAAACCCATTTCGAATATTTTGACTGCAATTTGAGGGTCTTTTATTAATATGAGGGTATTTGTATTGTTTTTAATAGCTTCTTGTAACAATGACAACGAATCCTCAAGTTTCACTACTTCGACACTGACATTTTGTGGAACAGCCATTTGATAAACGCTTTTTATTATAGGATTGTTGGCAGTAAAATCATCAATTAATAAAATTTTCTTTACATGAAAATCCTTTAGAACTTTAACAATACACTGACCATGAATTAATCTGTCATCACATCTGAATAGACTAATGCTCATACTCTCACCTCCTTCCCTCTATAATCTTTTATTTCCATGATATTTCTCACTTTTTCTTAGAATTTTGCCTAATAAAAGTGAGCACTCATGGGATGTAAAATGCCTTAATATTACATTTTTTGTTTATTGGAATATTATTGTTGCATTAATAAGTCATTATTTTCCGTATATGGAAGTTATGAAATCTATCCTTTAATGGTATTTTAATTCGTTACTGCCTTGCTTTGAATAGTTGTTTTGTCAATATACTTTATCGCGTCTCGTCCATTTGCTATTATATTTTTTATTAAGTCCTCTATACCTATCTGACTTCTATTTATTAGGCACTCAAGGACCATTGGAAAATTAACCCCAGTAATCACAAAAAAATCTTTATTGACAGCTAATATGGCTGAAGCATTGGTAGGAGTATCTCCATACATATCAGTAAAAATTATTACATTTTCGTATGACTCAAATTTCTGTACCTCATCTTCTATCTTTTTATAAAGTGATTCTAAAGAATCACCTTCAAAAAGGCCTACAGCAGCAAAGTTTTTTTGTTCCCCAACTATCATTTCAGCTGCGTTTTTGACTTCTTCGGCCATTTTTCCATGTGTTACAATAATTACCCCTAACAAATAAATTTCCTCCTTTATTTAAAAGCAAAATATTTACAATTTAATTTAATTGTCTTTTGTATTAATATAATAAGCAAAAAACATGCCAAGCAGTGTAATACTACTTGGCATTCCCAGTCATATTGGGTATTTTGGCGCTAAAAATCTCATATATAAAGTATATTTCTGTCAGAGGAACACTTACACTATAGAGTTTTTCTATGACACTAAAACTCTTTTTTACAATGTCGACAAAATCTTTATGGAGCTTGGCAAAAGATGACATAATTTCATCATTATATTCATTTATTTGTGTTTTTGTAACCAGCCGCTCGATAAGGCAGCTTAAATGGATATACAGACATATTTTAACATCGTTGGTAAATTTAACTTTCATTTCATATTGTAAAGCTTCGATGGCCATCTCTATTTGGTCTATGATCTTATCAGGATTCAATATCGTAATGTAGTTCAATACACTTTCCAATGAAAAGAATTTTACTAACGATTGATTTATCTGTTTAATACCTTGTTCCGGTATAAATCCCCGCAATAAATTTCTGAATTGAGCTTCCTTTTGACCTGATATAATATCTTCCAGAGAGAAAAAGGGGATTTCTTCTATCTTTGGATCCTTAGTTCCTATAATTGTCACCACATCGAAATCCTTAAATATATTGTCTCTATAACCGTTATTCTTTAACTTAAAATAATCATAGGCTATAACTTCTATTTTACTGGAATATTCGTTAAAACTTTTAAGTATAAGGTCTTTTATTCTTATGGCTGTACCAATTCCTGTAATACAAGTGGTAATTAAAGCTTTTTTCTTTATTCCGGCAGGTTTTATTAATTTGTATCTGGATCGATTATTAGCCGTAACTTTTTCCACTATTTCCTCTACAGTCAAACCTTGAATAATATTACTGCCGGTATCTAATGCCAGTTGAGTGGTTATGTTGTTTACGATCCCGATTACGCCATTTGTTATTTTTTTCAAGGCCATCGTATATTTCTTCGAGAGATCCCATATCAACTAAAATAATTATACCTTTTGATGTATCGATTTCCTCTAGATACTGTTTTAATTTTTTATTATATCCTCGGTCTTGACCTCGATGGCCATATCGAAAGATTCGAATATATTCTCACCCAGCAGGTGATTAGCCACATTGGCTATGCTGCTGGCAGTAGATAAGCCATGCGCCATTATAACCGCTTTAATTCGATTAGATTCTCTGCCCTTATTTATGCCCATGAGATACAACATCAGGACCAATTTTTCCGCAGGCCCTAAAAATATATCAAGATTAGATTTTATAAAATCGGCAATTTTGACGGTTACATTAAGTTCTCTCGGGTATATATTTTTTAAGATATCCAAGTAATATTTAGCCTTTTTTTCATATCCGTTTAAATCGATAAAATATCGGTGTTCCAACGACTGATTAATAAAACATGCTATCTTATATCCTATAGTATTATAATATTTGAGATCAAATTTATTTTTAACAAGTTCAAAGACATCATGAACACAATTATGGATAGTATCAAACCGAATTGACGCATAATTTTCTTTTGTAGAAGACTGTAAATTAAACATCAATTTGTCAAAATAATCATCTATTAAAACTGTAGCCTTATCTATTGTCACACCTGAGGTTGTATCCCCTTTTATATCTTTTAAAAGTTCAAGCAACTCATCATAAAAAGACTTATATATATCAATTTCCTTTTTATTAATTAATGATAAAACATCAATTGTACCACTATCAGCTCCAATTTTGATATCATTCAATTCATCTTTAATAACATTATTGTTAAGATTTAACTTTCCATCTTTTATGATTTGGATGAGATGGTTCGGAATAGTCATCAGATTTATTTCTATATAATTAGTTTCACCTTTAGAATTTAGAAAATTATTATAGGCGCGCGCACAGGTAAATTTTATATCATTCTTAAGCTGTCCTACATTACCTTTAAAATCGGTACTTATGAAAGCTTTTAGGACCTGTTTTGTTATTAATAAATCCTTCTGTAAAGAAAGGGCTTCTTCTTTAAAAAAATGATGAATTAGGTGCAATTTCTCGCTTAAAGGTCTTTCATTCAGCGAGGGAATTCTGATGGCAATAGGTATTCGTCTCAAAAATGTACTTATCAAAAAAGTCTCGGTTTTTTCAGTAGTGGCAAATATAAATCTAACCCTGGCTTTTCTCCATCCCCTAGTCTCCCCTACTCTTCTGAATATACACTTGTCCATAAATAGGAAAAGTTTTTCTTGGCCTTCCGGTGGTAGGCGATGTATTTCATCGAGAAACAAATATCCACCGTCCGCTTCTTCTAGAACCCCTTTAAAATCTTGATCTGCTCCGGTAAAAGCTCCTTTTACATAGCCAAAGAGATTCGCTGAAAGAAGCTCCTGGTTATTGGCGTATTCAGCACAGTTAAAAATTAAAAACGGTGCATCGGGTTTTATAATTTTTTGTTGGATGGCATATTCAAACATGATTTGCGCTAAAAAACTTTTTCCGGAACCGGTAGGGCCTGTTATTAGTATTGGAATACCATTCGGAGGATACCTGATTGCAGCTTTACACTGTTCTACCTGGTATTTTAAACTGCCGTCAAATCCTATCAAACTGGAAAATGGATCTTTAGCCGTTTTTAGAAGGCCGTTATTCAAATTCATATTTTTACTTTTATCTTCCTTATAAATTACCTGTTTAAGAGCCTGGAAACCTTCAAAAATTAAATTCCCTGAAAGTGTAACTTTAGTTTTTTCTTGAAAAATGTCTCTGTCAATAAAATAAACCGGTCTTGTGTTAATTTTAATTACTTTTAATTCTTTGTTTAATTCATTCAACAAATGACTGACCAGGTTTCTTTTTAATCCAGTAATCCGTGAAATTTCTTCGGCGGTGGTACCGATAACTTCATCATCAATAACATCTTTACATTTACCGGTAAATTCTTTTACTATAAGAAAAACCTTTTCTTTATTAGTTATACGGCATACCCCCTTATTTGGAAATAGCTAGTATCGATATATCCAAATTTAGATATATCCAAATTTAGACATACAAATGGATTTTTATCATTGAACCACCAATTTTTTTTGTTCATCTTTTGTTTGCTATATTTGCGTTTTTTATTAAGGTTTCTATAAAATAATAACAAATAAATTGAATATTTTCCAGTATTTACAGATGTTAATTCCTAAAAAGATTTATTTTCTGTCTATTGTTTAAACTTCAGCCACATAAAATTTACTTACTCCTAAATTCATATCTTTATAGGTATTTATCTTCTAAATACTATAATAAATTCTTTGCGAGCATTTAGAGTTGGGCTTTTAAAAGGAATCTTCTCATGCTCATAGTAATTATTTGAGATCGAGAATTGAGGCGCTTTCGCCGCCAATGCACTTTCTGAAAACCTTACTCTGGTAACTAACAACATAGGCGAATTTAAAAGAATCCCCGACCTTACCCTGGAAAGCTGGTTAGCTTAAGGTATATTTAACGCTAATAGAAAAGCCTGCTTCCACTTGACATGGAAACAGGCTTTGTTTATCAGCCGTTCATCACCATTTCCTTTATCTTCATAAGGCGCGTGATATTGCCGCGCTCGTTTTCGTCCAGCTTCATGGTGATGTATTTTATGGTCTCTTCCAGGGAAGGTATCATGACGTACTCAAGGGCATTGACCCGGCGGCGGGTCTTTTCTATCTCATCGGCCATGAGCTGGCAGGCTTTCTCTATTTCCGAGAGTTTGAGCATTTTGGGCAGCATGCCGGATAGTATTCCTATGGCGTTATCCAGCTCACCGGAAGTCTGGGCAAAACCGTAAGAGTAAATGTTGCCCCCCTCCTCGCTGGATATCTCCACTTTTGGTACGTTAACACTCATAATATTGGCCTTTGAGACATTCATGCTAACGCGGGCTGTGGGAATCATGAGGCTTTCCTCCAGCACTTCCTGGGGCATCTGGCTGCGGGCCATGGTAAAGCTCTTGAATGCGCTTTCCAGTTCCCGTTCCACTTCTTCCCTGAGCTCTTTGTTCTTTTTCACCATGTCGATGAACTTTTTGATTAGTTCATCCTGCTTGTCTTTTAACAGCTTATGGCCTCTTTTTGCGGTCACCAGCTGCTTTTTCAATCTGGTCAGCTCCATCCGGGTGGGGTTTACCCGCATCAACATGTTATTCTTCTCCTTTTTCCGGTAGATATTTTTCGATATATTCGTCCCTGATTCTCTTGAGTTCCGGCTTAGGCAGTATTGTCAGAAGCTCCCACCCCAGATTGAGCGTTTCTTCTATGGGTCTGTCTTCATTTTCACCCTGAGAAACATATCTCTTCTCGAATTCATCGGCGAATTTTGCATAGAGTTTATCTACGTCGGAAAGGGCCGCCTCACCAAGGATTACCGCCAGTTCCTTGGCCTGTTTGCCCCTGGCGTAAGAGGCAAAGAGCTGGTTCATGGTGTCGGCGTGGTCTTCCCGGGTCTTGCCTCTGCCGATGCCCTTATCCTTCAGACGGGAAAGAGATGGCAGTACATCGATGGGAGGCAAAATCCCCTTTCTGTAAAGCTCACGGCTCAGTATTATCTGACCCTCCGTGATGTAACCGGTAAGGTCAGGTATCGGGTGAGTCTTGTCATCCTCGGGCATGGTGAGGATCGGGATCTGGGTGATGGAACCCGCCTTTCCACGGATGCGGCCCGCCCGCTCATATATGGTGGAAAGGTCTGTATAGAGGTATCCGGGATAACCGCGGCGGCCCGGAACCTCTTTACGGGCGGCGGATACCTCCCGGAGAGCTTCACAATAGTTGGTCAGGTCTGTCAGGATAACCAGAACATGCATATCCTTTTCATAGGCCAGAAACTCGGCACAGGTCAAAGCCATACGCGGTGTGGCTATACGCTCTATGGCCGGGTCGTTGGCCAGGTTTATGAAAAGCACCGACCTATCGATGGCTCCGGTCCTTCTGAAATCCGATATAAAGTAATCGGCCTCCTCAAAGGTTATGCCCATGGCCGCAAATACCACGGCGAATTTGCTCCCCGTTCCAAGAACCCTGGCCTGCCTGGCTATTTGGGCTGCCAGCTGGGCATGGGGAAGGCCGGACCCCGAGAATATGGGCAGCTTCTGCCCCCTGACCAGGGTGTTTAAGCCATCGATGGCGGAAATCCCTGTCTGGATGAACTCCGAAGGATAGTCACGGGCTGTGGGGTTTATGGGGCTGCCGTTGATATCCAGTTTCTTTTCCGGGATTATTCTGGGGCCATTATCCTTTGGCCTGCCGAAACCGTCGAATACACGGCCCAGCATGTCGATGGATACCCCAAGCTCTATGCTTTTCCCAAGAAATCTTACCTTGCAGTCGTTAATGTTGAGGCCTGTGGAGCCTTCAAAGAGCTGTACCAGAGCCTTGTCACCGTCTATTTCCAGCACCTGTCCCCGGCGGATTTCTCCCTCGGAAGTCTCTATTTCCACCAGTTCATTGTATTTGACTCCCTCCACATTTTCCACCAGCATCAGAGGGCCGGCAATTTCCCGGGCTGTCCTGTATTCCTTAAGCATTCACTCTCCCTCCTTCCGAAAGAAGCTCCGCTATCTGGTCTTTCAATTCTTTTTCTATCTCGTCGAACTTATCCATTTCTTTTTCATCAATGAATTTGGCTCTTGCAATTTTTTCCCTGACCGGCAGCTTTTCTATTTCAGAAAAGACAGCATCCTGGTCTATGGCCCTTTGAGATTCGTGATAGAACAGCAGTATCAATTTCAGCATGCGGTACTGCTTGTTTAGAGACGTGTAGGTGTCTACCTCGTGGAAAGCGTTCTGATGCAGGAAATCTTCCCTGATGGATTTTGCCGCCTCCAGCACCAGTCTGTCTTTCACGGAAAGGGCGTCTATACCTACCAGTCTCACGATTTCCTGAAGGCTTGCCTCTTCCTGCAAGAGCTTCATGGCCTCGGTTCTTAAATCCCGCCACTCGGGGCTGATATTTTTGTTCATGAAATCTTCCACCGTATCAGAGTACAGCGAATAGCTGGTAAGCCAGTTGATGGCCGGGAAGTGTCTTGCATAGGCAAGCTGCGCATCCAGAGCCCAGAATACCTTCACCACCCGGAGGGTAGCCTGGGTTACCGGCTCCGAAAGGTCTCCGCCCGGAGGCGACACAGCGCCGACTGCAGTAAGGGCTCCCTGCCGCTCCTGGCTGCCGAGGCATATAACTTTTCCTGCCCTCTCATAGAACTCCGCCAGCCTCCTGGAAAGATATGCCGGGTATCCCTCTTCACCGGGCATTTCCTCAAGCCTTCCCGACATCTCGCGAAGGGCTTCGGCCCAACGGGATGTGGAATCGGCCATGAGTGCCACACTGTATCCCATGTCCCTGAAATACTCCGCTATGGTGATGCCGGTATATATCGATGCTTCCCGGGCCGCCACCGGCATGTTGGAGGTGTTGGCTATGAGCACCGTCCTCTTCATGAGGGGTTCCCCGGTCTTGGGGTCCTTGAGCTCAGGGAACTCCAGAAGCACGTCGGTCATCTCATTGCCCCGCTCACCACAGCCAATATATACCACTATTTCGGCATCGGCCCACTTGGCCAGCTGGTGCTGCACCACCGTCTTGCCGCTGCCGAAGGGCCCAGGAATACATGCGGTTCCTCCCTTGGTGACGGGGAAGAAGGTGTCTATTACCCTCTGACCCGTGGCCATGGGTTCTTCCGGAGGAAGTTTTTCCCTGTACGGTCTTATCTTCCTCACAGGCCATTTTTGCATCATGGTTATATCGATGATATCACCCTTGTCGGTCTTGAGTTTTGCCACGGGCTCCGTCACCGTAAACTCGCCTTCCCTGATATCCACCAGGGTTCCGGATATTCCCGGGGGTATCATGATGCGGTGCTCCACTATGACGGTTTCCTGCACAGTGCCTATGATATCTCCGCCCGTGAGCCTATCGCCTTTTTGGGCGGTGGGCTTGAAGGCCCATTTTTTATCGCGGTTTAATGCGGGAACATCTATTCCCCTTGTTATAAAACTGCCGGCTTTGGATTCTATGACATCCAGCGGCCTTTGAATTCCGTCAAAAATTCCTTCCAGCATTCCCGGTCCCAGTTCAACGCTGAGGGGGACTCCGGTGGATATGACCGGGTCCCCGGGGCCAAGGCCCGAAGTCTCTTCGTAAACCTGAATGGAGAGCTTTTCTCCATGCACCTCTATGACTTCACCAATCAAGCCCTGCTTTCCCACTTTCACCACGTCGAACATTTTGGCCTCGGGCAATCCCGTGGCCACCACGAGAGGACCGGAAACCTTAACTACAACTCCATGGCTCATTCCTCTCCCTCTCTTTCAAATAAGATATCCACTCCTATGGCTTTTTCCACGGATTTTTTCACTTCCTGTATACCAATTCCCAGCGAACCTCTGTTGCTGGGGATAAGCGTTATGGCCGGCAGCATTTTGTTCCTGTACATATCGATTCTTTCCTTCATGTCCTTTGCCAGCTGCTCCGTAATAAATATCACGGCATAGTTTTGCTTTGCAAGCTGGGTGAGTATATGGCCGGCCTCCTTTTCATCCATGGCAGGAAAGATATCCACTCCCAGAGACTTGAAGGCCAGAACCGTGTCTTTGTCGCCGATTACGCCTATTTTATACGTAGACATCTCTCAACCTCTCCTTTATCATCTCCGAAGAAATGCCATTTATCTTTCCCACCAGTATTATTCTAAGAAGCTTTGCCTCATTTTCCCTGGCGGCAAGATAACCCACCACAGTCTCGGGACCGTAGGGTTTATAAAGCCCACGTCTTGCCAGTTTGAGCAGGTAGTCATCCGACAATTTCTCAAAGATAGCCGGGCTGCCGCTATTGGCCCATGCGGAAACTCCTTCCTCCACCACTCCATGGTATGGTGATGAGGCAAAGGCATCTATCACACCCTGTATGGGTTCGGTAAAGAGCTTCATGAATACATCCTTTTTAAGGCTGCCTCCCGGAAGAAGGGACTTTTCCAGGAGTCTTGTCTCCGCTTTCATATGCATCAATCTTACCATGGTCCTGATGTTGGTAAGGTCCACCATAGACATAAAATATTCTTTTAAAAACTCCTCCCCGGTGTCATTCACCAGCCCGGCCAGTTCCTCAAACAGCATGCGGTCCAGCAGCAAATCAATCTGCTGGGGGTCCTGGGTATCCTCATATATTTCAATAGCCCTTTTATAGGCCTCTTTCATGCTCTCAGGAACCGCGGCCGTAACATCTTCTGTAACAAGCTTTTGAAGTTCCTCGGTTTGAACCTCCCCCAGGGATGAAAAATAATCCTTACCCTCAAGCCCAAGAATTTTATTCTTGATAATTATCTTCAGATTATGGTAATCGTTCTTCAGTGTGAAAAACCTTATGAAACGATAATCTTTTATGGAATCAGCTATGGTTTTAAAGGTCCTTTTAAGGCTTTTTTCCAGGACCTTTTCAAAATCATAGATATTTTCCATTTCGGCGATATCGGCGCCATAATCGGTATCGCTCAGCACCTTCAGGGCTTCTTCCGGCCCGTCAGCCTCCAGTATCCTGTCTATAGCGCTTTTACCGAGGAGTCTGGTCTCCAGGGCCTTGATCCGGGATGACACATATAGAAATTCCATTTCCCTGCCCATAGTATCACTCCTCGAAAAGTATTTTCGCAATTCCGGTCTCCAATTCTTCTCTCTGCAATTTGATCAGTGAATCAAATGTGCTATTAATCTCCATATCCCGGGCTTTCAGAATAAAACCGCCTATCATGGGACGGGTTTTTGCAGAAATTTTTAGGTTGCCGGATTTACCCTTTGTTTTAAGCTCTTTATTGACTTTTTCCACCAGGTCCGGAGTTATCCTGGATTTATCCTTTTCATCGATGATTATTTCTTCATCGCCGGTGATGGAGCTTTCCAGCAGCATTTTGTAAATCAACTGTCGGTAATCTTCCACCGGTAAATTCGCCAGTTCCTGACGGGCTTTATCAAATACCTCGTCTATAATCTGCTGTTTTGCCTGAAGCAACCCCTTTCTCTCTTCAAGTTCGGCCATGGAAAGAATCTTCCTCTTTTCCTCTTCAGCCTGCCTTTTTGCTTTTTGAAGGGATTGCTGCTTTATTTCCTCCGCTGTTTGCTCGGAGTTTTTCAGGATCTGATCGGCTTCGGCTCTAGCTTCATTCAAAATTTGCTGCTCTTTTTCCCGGGCCTCCTGCATGATCTTTTCTTTAATCCTCTCGATACCCTCCATGCCGGCCACTCCCTTATAATTTGATGCCGAAGAGCATGAGGATGGATGCCAGCAGTGCCAGCACGGCGTAGGTTTCAACCATGGCAGCGTAGGTGATGCCCTTTGCCAGTTCTTCAGGCCTCTTGGCGATTATGCCCACACCTGCCGCAGCAGCTCTGCCCTGGGCTATGGCGGAAAGAAGGCCTACAAAGGCTATGGGAAGGGCGGCTGCCAGGATTAACAGACCCTGATGGAGGTTCAGCGGAAGCAGTTTACCTCCTAAAATTCCAATCCTCTGCATGATAACAAATCCCGTTAAAAGTCCGTATATGCCCTGAGTTCCGGGGATAGCTTGAAGAATCAGCGTCTGACCGAATTTGCCCGGATCCTCGGTGACAACGCCGGCTGCGCTTTCACCCACAATTCCTACACCTTTTGCAGAACCAATGCCGGGCAGCAGCACTGCGAGGGCTGCCCCTAAAAGTGCCAGTACCTGACCATAAGTTAATTCCATTTTTAAACTCCTCCTCCAAACAAATTAAATTTATAAATTTTCAAAGTCCACATAGGTGGTTTTTACCTTCATGGGGTCGAAGGCTCTTCCACCGCTGTCGTAAAACTTGCTGAAGAACTCTATATACTGCAGACGGCTGCTGTGCACATAGGCACCCAGGGTATTTATGGCGATATTGAAGATGTGTCCACCTATCATGATTATAATCATGATAATCACTCCGATGGCATTGACCCCTACGAGTCTTGCCATGGTGTTTATCACCACCGCAATAACTCCGGTGGCAAGGCCCAGGGCCAGCAGCCTGGAGTATGACAGCACATCGCTCAAATACCCCGTGACACCGTAAAGGCTTAAGAGACCGGATAAAAACTTCATCAGAATGCTTTTTTGGGCCCTTCCCTGAGTTAAAAGCAAGCCCAGGGCACCGGCGAAGGCTACGTATTTAGCTATAAAGCCAAGCTGCGGGAAGGCCAGCATTATAAGGCCCGACAGGAATACTATCCAGAGCCCCTGATCCATAAAGGCATCGGCTGTACGTCCTGCCCTGATATTCTTATAGGCAGAGAGCAACAAGCCCGTATATATCTGTATGACACCAAAGGCAAAGCTCAATACCAGTATGGCCATGGGATTGTCCAGCGGGTTTATCCAGAGGGGTTTTAGTTTTATGAGGTCTCCAAACCAGCCTCCAAAAATGGCCCCCCAGATAAAGGTGGATATGCCTCCAAGAAACAGAAGCTCTACCAGTTTCTTGCCCTGGCCTGCCAGCTTCAATTTCCAGAGGGCAAGTCCCGTCAGCAGCGACAGCACCAGACCGTATCCGGCATCACTGACCATCATGCCAAAAAATACGAAGTAGAAAGGTGCCATATAAAGGTTTGGATCCAGGCCTTTGGGA
This sequence comes from Biomaibacter acetigenes, assembly GCF_003691585.1. GTDB lineage: Bacteria > Bacillota > Thermosediminibacteria > Thermosediminibacterales > Tepidanaerobacteraceae > Biomaibacter > Biomaibacter acetigenes. The sequence continues at coordinate 3,011,255 of NZ_CP033169.1, forward strand.
TCAGGCAAACTGTAGAGTTCGGTAATGAGTTCGAAAGGTTGGACAAGCCTGGGATTTTCGAGCATCACCGGTATTTCTTCATCCTCTTCTGGCGGTGAAAACTCGATATATACGGCATCAGTGGTATCGAGAATCCTCCGTTTGAGTTTATCTTCCAGGGGCTCCGGCACCCATGCGGTCAGTAAAAAGGTCTTCCCGGTTTCTGCCGTCTTGAGCATGTTTTGTTTCTTGTCCCTGACAACGCTCCAGTAATCGTACAATACCTCGAAGGAAAACCGCTGGTCAGCAAGAGCCTGGGCTTCCCGCCTTATGCCCTGCCTTTCGGCTTCTATGCCGGAGAGCCTCTCCTTATCCCGGGCTATTATCTCCCGGGGGGTGCCCTTTAGACCCGAAAACTCCTGGACACTCACAGAAAATTCCTTCATAATATCCTGCAGTTCGCCCTTTTGAGCCCTGTAGTAAACAAGCAGGCCAAATGTTTCATCCCGGTTTCCCCCGATAGTCATAACTTCGGCAGGAAGCTGCCTTTCTTTCAACCTGTTCCTGAAATCCTCATAAGTCTTTATCGGAACAACAATGGGCAAAAACTCGGTTTTTTCGGTGTGACCCAGTTGCTCCAGGGGAATATCCAGCTGCTCCCAGGAAGACAATAATTCTATGCGGTTGTTGATCTTGGACTCCTCTCCTTTTAGGTAGGAAAGCCGCTGGTCCAGCCCGGAAACAGCCTGGAGAACCGTAAAATACTGGTCTTCCCGGGAGAGCATTTCATCGAGCTGCTCTTTTTGAACCGCCGGTCTTCCATATAAAAGAGGGTTGTTTTCCCTGACATAGGGCTTTAAAAAGTCAATTCCAAATTTGAGTTTGCTTAATCTGGAGTCCAGTTCAGACAGTTCCTTTTCCAAACCCTGGTGAACCTGATTTTGCTGCACCTCATGTTCCGGCGCCTGCTGTGTTATGTCTATAACCTCTACAGCACCGGTTTTCTGTATGGTGCTCAAGATTTTGTCCTGCTCATTTTTAAGGCCCAGAAGGTGCATTTTTTTCATATTAACTATCGCCATGGGCCTTCACTATCCTCTCTTTAATCAATTGGACCGCCTGGGGTATTTTATTGGCGGCCTTAAGTTTCAATTCCTTTATCTCCTGCTCATATTTCTTTGAAAGATTTCTCGCCTGTTCCTCTGCCTCCGCCCTGGCTTTTTGTATTATCCTGGCGCCTTCCTCATCACTTCTCCTTTTTTGTTCTAGAATTAATTTTTCGACTTCTTTTTTTGCATTCAAAATAATTGTTTTTGACTGCTGTTCGGCTTCTTCTACCAGTTGTCTGGCCCTCTGTTCCGTGGCTTTGACATCCTCCAGAATATCCCTCAACATACCACCTCCTCAAGGTTTTTATTTGTTTTTTTTCCTAAATTCCAGCGATATGAGCCGGTATACTCCGGCTATTCCTGAGAAGACTCCCAAAAAGGTTCCAAAAATTAAAAAAGCACTACCCGTGGAAAACCTCTGGTCCAGATAGGCTCCAGCGTATACACCACCTACTATAGGTAGTGCCATATTAAGACCTATTTGGGTTAGCAACACTAGATATTGAATTCCCTTTAAATTCTTCATACTGTTTTATATTATATAACATTGATAAAAAAAATTCAAATTAAAAATTTCCCCTGTCTATAAATTATTTCGATTATATGTGAAAAAAGTCACATTATATCTTAATAATGAAGATTTACAGCCTTTATCAAAGTAAAACAAATTTTGGTGTAAAAAATCCCTCTCCTGCCGGAGATGGCCCGGCACTTATTACCGCTCTTTTTTTCCGGGGCTTTTTTTCGTATTGTTTATTTCCCGGTTTATTTCTTCCGGCTTGTTAAAAAATCCCTGATCTTCTCCTTTCTCCGTATTTTCACCTTCTTGCTCTTTCAATGCCTCTTTCTTCTCGTTTTTCATTGTTCCGGCGGTATCGTCCTTGAGTTTTCCGGTTGTATCCGACATATCTTTGTTCATTTTTTCCTGAAATTTTATTATCTCAACAGAAGGTTTGTTCCCATTACTTTTTGCTTTCTCCGGTGCTTTTTGCATATCATCATTTTTATTCAAATTTCCTGGAACTCCGGCTTTTTCGGGCTTTTTTTCCATTTTTTCGGCGGGGCTTCCTTTGTCGTAGGCAGGTTTTTCTTTATTGATATCAGGTGTTTTTAAGTCTGTCTTTTTATCTTCTTTCTTCTCTGTAGAGGGTTTTCCCTTGTCTGACAGTGATTTATTTAATTGTTCCATAATCCGGGATACCGGCGATTTTTTAACTTCTTCCAGAGTAATTTCCGGATTTATCTTCTTCAGCTTTTCATATATCAAGAGTTTGCCCTGGGAAATGTTCATTCTCCTGGCTTCCTCATGTTTTTCAATGGTAGTATTCTCCACAATAACTTGAATGCCCGGTCGGGCTTCGACGGTTTTTTTCAGCTTCCTGTCAAGTTCTTCAGACACATGGTTTTTCATGCTGGAAACCGTGAATATGAGGGTACTGGAGGCTTTCAGGTAGTTTTGAGCTTCCGCCCGTTTCAAAAGCTCTTTAATAGCATTTTCCAGCTTCATGTTCCTGAATGAACTGCCATCTTCCGCCAGAAGATTTCCTTCATCATTGAAAGCATTCACGCTCAATACCCTTTCATATCTGTTGAGGGCCAGCTCCACGCTGGGATTGATGTCCATGGTGACAAAAGTCACCGGAGTAAGATAATCAGCTATACCGTAACCGCCCATCCCCAGCAAAAGCAGGAAAACCACCAGAGCCACAGCAATTTTCCTTGCTGGAGCAAGAGAAAGCGGCCACCCCGGGGAAAGTCCGAATAACGGCATACCGTCTGGAATTTCAATTTCATCCCCAATCTGACAGCCGGGCATGTTGTTATATATTTTTTTAAAGTCACCTCTTTTGTTGAGGACAATGAGATATCCGTCATCCATGTCAACGATAATGGCTTTCAAGAAACTTACCTCCACTGTATATATTCCCTTATGTACTGGTAGTCTCCGGATAATATCAGCACTGCTGCTATTATATAATTCCGGCCGCGTTCCACGGTTTTGCGGGGTATTTTTGTGGCGCTCACTATTTTGTCAACCGGCAAATATCTCTTTGTTTTCATTATATTGAGCACTTCCGGAGTATTTATCACAAAATTCGCCGCTTTCAGATAGGCCTTTCTGGTAGACTCCTGCTTTGGTGAACTTCTGGCCACATCGGCAAAGGTGATCCCCCATCTTGATAATTCTTTTTTCATTTCCATAAGCTCCCACCGCCGAAGTTCGCTTATCTGCCGTTCATCATACTCTTTTATGGATTTGTCGAAAGTTATGTCCCAATATTTCTCCTCTTCCTCGTCATCAGGACTTTCCAGGTAAACCACCGGCACGTTTTTTTGCTCCCGCCTGTAAAAATCCACAAGGCGGTGCTTTATGGTTATCCTCGCAAAAGTTAAAAAATTCCCTCTAGAAATATCATACTTTTTTACGGCCTCATGGAAAGCCATCAATGCAATGCTCAGTTCATCATCCCTGCCGTATTCCACATAGCGGCCGATGTGTTTTTCCACGACAGATGCTATAAAGGGCTTGTATTCTTCTATTAACCTGTTGATTTCGTCGGCATTATCTTTTATGTTTATAATTCTTTGGTTTAAACTGAAATCTGTCATCTTGTCCTCCGAATAACATCTTTAAAGGCGGACGGGGGTTTTACCGGACTATCTGCCGATTACCTTTTGAACTCTGAGGGCCATTTCCATATTGAGGCGGTCCCGGGGATCATCCAGATTTATTCCCACTATTTCCTGTATTCTCTGGATGCGGTAAAGTACGGTGTTATAATGGGTGTAAAGCTCCTGGGAGATTTTTTTAAGATTGCCGTTACACTCAAAATATGCTTCCAGGGTTTTTATGAGTTCTGTACCGTGCTTTATGTCATATATTTCCAGGGGCTCGATAAATTCCCTGTAGAATTTCAGAAGCTCCTCCTGATCTGCCTGCTGGTAAAGCAGACGGTAAACTCCAAGATCGTCAAAATGGACCACGGACCTGTTGGTAATACCGGGCCCTATGGCAATGGCCCTTCTTGCATCCTGGTAGCTTTTATAAAGGTCAGCAGGATCCATGTAAAATCTGCCTATGCCCAGCATTACAGAAATACCTTTAATTTCCTGCGTTATTCTATTGACGATCTCCTGTCCCATCCGGCAAATATGCTGCTTTAAATTCGGTTCATCTTTCTCTACAGGTAATAATATTATCATATTTTCACTTTTAACGCCAACTATGGTCTTTTTACCGTTGGTGGCGGTTATCTCATCGATTATCCTTATAATGCGGTTTTTGATACGGGTCTTATCAATTTCGTCCAGTTCTGCAAACAGGGTCTTCTCAAGACCTTTGATTTCCATGGCTATGATAACATATCTTTTTTGCGGGTCATAACCGAAAAAAGCTCCGCGTTCAATGGCCGATTGTTTTTGGGCCGAATCCCTGGATAACAGGTCATCCACGAACTCATTCTTATGGCGGGTTTCAACTTCCAGGATAGATCTTTCCTTCAGCATATATAGTGCCGCGATGGTGGCTCCCCTTTCCAGGATGCTGAAGTCAAGCCCTCTGAGAGCAGAATTTTTTTCCCAGGCAAAAATCCTTCCATATGTTTTGCCATCGGCTATGACCGGTAGAATGATCCTGGATATCCTGTTACTTTTTAATTCGCACCGGTAATATTCAAATCTATCCACTACCTTAATCGGATGCTCCCTTGCAGGATCAAAGGCTAAATAATCATCGAACAATTCATCATCAAACATGGTACTTTTTGCCATAGTGCCAAGTACATCGTCTTTAATGGCAACGGGGTTGTTTATAATCTCTGACAGAACCGTGGCTATGTCTTTTAAATCACCGCCTGTTAAAACAGCCTCCATGAGATGGCGATGAGCATCATCCATGCGCTGGAAAAAGGCTGACTGCCGGTTGAATATCTCATCCAGTACCGGCATCATTATGTCAGGAAAGGGCATCTCGTAAGGAAGCTTCAAAAGGGGAAAATCAAGTTTGTTGGCAGCTTCCAGCATCACAGGAGGAATATCCTGGATATATCGACCAGGTTTAATGCCTATGGCTGCAAGGTTTCTCCGGTTTAGCTCCGGAATAAGCCTTTCCTGAGCTTTAAGGTCATCTTTTATGGAATATACTGTGGTAAGCAGGAGTTCACCTTCCTTCACCCAGTTCAATATATCCGGAACTTCCATGATGTTAACCCTTGTTATGATCCGGTCGAGGCCTTTCTCCCCGGCTGCCACCGTTACATTTCCAAGAAGATTGTTTTCGATGGCTTCTCTTACGGAAATACCCATTTCCCGCTTCATACCGCATAAACCTCCCTGAAATCGAAATAAGAAGTTCATTCTCCATAATAATTCTATCAATACTTTTAAAATTCCTTTTTATTTGTGAAAAATGTAAAATTTAAGACCCCGTTAATCGGGGCCTTTTAATTTCTTTGATAGGGAATCCTTCTGGCCGGTTCAAAGGGACATTTTCCTTCTTTGAGTATATTTTTATAGACTCCAATATTTCTATCTTCTATATGGTCAAATATCATGGGAGTATTTGTGCCAAAACTGACATATTTTATGGGGTCCGGTGAAAGGGTGCTCATCATTATTTCCTCGGTGCCGCGGGCCTGGGCAAGTTTCTGGGCGATGGGGCTCACCACCATGCTGTGACCGAAATAGTAGTTTCCCGCCGCATCAGGCCCCACTGCATTTACCCCCACCACATATACATGGTTGTCATAGGCTCTGGCGCTGTTGGTAAGAGCCCAGATATCAAAGCTTCTGAGAAGGGCTGATGGCCTCACCATTACCTCGGCTCCCAGGAGGGCCATTTCCCGGGAAAGTTCCGGAAAATCTCCATCATAGCATATCATAATGCCGATTCTGGCAAATCCAAGGTCAAAAACAGGAGCTTCGCTGCCGGCCGTCGACCATCCTCCGCCTTCCAGCCGCTCTGTTGGAAAAAGATGGGTTTTGCGGTATTTTCCTATAATCCCCTCCCTGGGGCCTATCAGGACCGCGCTGTTGTAAATCACCTTCTCCCGGGAGCCCTTCTCATATGTGGGGAAAACTATGTATGCTCCGAGTTCTTTTGATAGCTTTCCCACAACTTCCGTGGAGGGGCCGGGCACCGGTTCCACCAGGTTGTAAAAATCCTCCAGGGGCATATTGGGGGAAAATCCGGTGGTTACGGTTTCCGGAAAAACCATGAGCTCCGGATGAAATTCCTCATGAGCTTTTTTTGCCCAGTACCGTATTTTTTCAAGATTATATTTTATGTCGTTGGGTTTTGAGGCTATCTGTATTCCGCATACCTTAAATTCCTGCAATGTTTTCCACCACCGCCTTTCTGGTAACTACAGTTCCCGCCCTGCCTTCGGCTCCGAGCAGGGCATTGCCCAGGGAAGTGATGACAGCCATTCTCCCGCCATTTTCCACAAACTTTAGAGCGGCCTTTACTTTAGGACCCATGCTGCCTGCCTTGAAATGACCCTGTTCATAATAGTCTGAAAGCTCCTCAGCGGTAACCGCGGTCAGATTTTGCTGTAGATGTGTCTTATAATTTATCGCCACATGGGACACATCGGTTAGGATGAGCAGCACATCCGCGTCTACTTCCTCCGCCAGTTTTTCCGCGGCCAGGTCCTTGTCTATAACCGCGTCTATACCGGTAACTTCCCCCGTATCTCTTACCGCCACCGGAATGCCACCACCCCCGGATGCGATGACAACAGCCCCGTGATTTATCAGGGCTTTTACCGCCGAAATTTCAAGAAGGCCCCCGGGCGGGGGAGACGGCACCACGCGCCGCCATCCGCGACCGCTGTCTTCCTTCCAGACTTCGCCTCTGTCTTTTTGAGCTTTCATGGCCTCCTGTTGCGAATAAAAAGCTCCTATGGGCTTCGTGGGATTTGAAAAGGCGGGGTCCTTTGTATCCACTATGACTTGAGATACCAGGGTAACAACGGTCCTGTCGATACCCAGCTTCCTGAATTCATTGTAAAGTGCCTGCTGCACCATGTATCCTATCATACCCTGGGACATGGCACCGCATACAAAGAGCGGCATAGGGGGAATCCCGCCGTATTCCCCCATGCTCTGCTGCTGGAGTATTCTCCCAACCTGGGGACCGTTGCCGTGGGTTATGACAAGCCTGTTTCCCTTCAGTATAAGCCGCGCCAGTTGGGATGCCGTGATTTTCACATTTTCCATCTGCTCTTCAAAGGTGCCCTTCTGGCCAGGCTGCAGTATGGCATTTCCACCCAAGGCTACCACAATAGTCCCGGGCATCACATCACCCCTATTCCTCGTGGAAGGCCACTATGCGGCAGATACAGGATTCGCCGCCTACAAACCTCCAGGGGAAACATCCGATTACGGTCCTCTTGTTCAGAAGTTTGTCTATGTCTCCGCCCAGATTTTCGGCATGGATTATATCATGTGGGAACAGCTGCACATGCATTAGCTGGTAATGGCTCGGGGGAAATATATCATCGAGGCCCTTACCGTATTTGTTCTTCAGGTACTCGTCGGCTTCTTTCGCCTGGGCCGGCATCCAGTCCCTTATCTTGGTGTTCATGGGATGGTCGGCGGAACCGCAATCCACGCCGAGCCATTTGAATTTCATCTTCCTGCACCAGTCCGCAAATTCCATGGTGGGGCCGGGATGTTTTATCATGTAGCGGACTTCATCGGCTTCGGGCTGGTCGAAAGAATAATGGTGATACCCTGTATGTATTATCAGGATATCCCCTTCCCGCACATCGGCCCGTTCCATGATGTCTTTGGATGTGTAAATACCGTAATCTTCCGCTATGTCACTCACATCCACCACAACCCCCGGAGCTACCAGTTCTTCCAGGGGAATGCTGGCGATATCCCTGCCGTGAGTGCAGAAATGCAGGGAACCGTCGAGGTGAGTACCTACATGGTTACTGTGGGTCAAAAGCTGGCCGTTGGCACCGTTAGGCGCCAGTCTCTTGAAAAATTTTATCTGCAGCGGTTCGTAGGTTGGCCACGGTGGAGAAAGATGGCTCAAAGGCTGAGTTAAATCATACATTTTAACATGATCCAGGAAACTCATCAAGAAGACCTCCTCTTTTATTTAAATGTAGCTATTGAATATTAGCTACTAAAGGCCATATTCCTCGGCGAAGGCCACCAGAGCATCTTCGAAGCATTTGGCCGGCGGATGCACCAGACCCGCACCCACCTGACCCACGCCGGGGTCTTTGTGGGCAATACCGGTGTTGATTATGGGTAGTATGCCGGTTTCTATCACTTTTTGGATATCGATTCCAGTGGGAGTGCCCCTGAAATCCAGATATGGAATGGAATAGGCCCTGTTTTCGGCTGTGGTTATTTCATACATGCTCAGGGTATAGTTCAGTGCATCTTTAACATTGCCTCCTACGAACTGCACGATGGCCGGGGCCGCTGCCATGGCAAATCCTCCGATGCCCACGGTTTCGGATATAACGCTGTCCCCGATATCAGGATTGGCATCTTCGGGGCCGTAGCCCGGAAAATAGAGGCCTTCCACCTTCTCGGCAGGGGCGGTAAACCACCGGTCTCCAAGACCTGCCACTCTAATACCGAAATCGGTGCCGTTTCTTGCCATGGTGGTAACTATGGTGCTCTCCCTTATATTTTTACCTGCGTCAGCGGTGGCCTTACATGCCGCCATGGAAAGATTTAAAAAGAAATGGTCATTGCCGTTAATGAACTCAAAAACTTTTGCCACATCTTCTTTAGTCAGGCTGCTTTTGACCAGGCCCGGTGCTATCTGCCTCATAAACAGCGAGGTGCCGGCCCTGTTCCTATTGTGGCATTCATCCCCCATCATCATAGCCTGAGTCTGCAGGTTTTTCACATCGATTTCTCCAACTATGTCCAGGGCCTCTTTTAAAGCGGGCCCCAGCACTTTTTCCATCCACCGCAGCCTTTCGATAACCTCGGGACCGTAAGCCCCGAAGCGCAGGGCTTTCCCCAGACCCTCGTTGAGGTTGCAAAAAGCTTTATTCCCGTAGGTCTTGTTCTCCACTATGAACACCGGCATGGATGCCGATGTAACTCCAGCCATGGGGCCTACCGCATCGTGATGATGGCATGAATCAAAGCTTATTTCCCCCGACGAGGCCAGTTCTTCCGCTTCCTTGATATCTTTCGCCAGGCCTTCATAAATGAGAGCCCCCATCACCGCACCTCTCATGGGGCCGGACATTCTTTCCCATGTGACGGGCGGGCCCGAGTGAAGTATGGTCTTTTTGGTCATCCCCGGCACTGTATCCAGGGCTTTGCCGATGCCCACCAGCACCGGTCTGCTGTTTAAAAATCTTTCCACCACCTGATTATTGGCTTTTTGTATATCCAATTGCTTACCCCCTACTTCTTAAGTTTATTTAAAATGCTCAAAAGTCTTTGATTCCCCCCTGCAGGAGGCCTGAACTTCACGTGAATAACCGGTACATTCAGTGATTTAAGGTCATCCCGGAAAACCGCAAGACCGATATTTACCACTTTCAAATCTTGTTTAAACAGGTCATTTATCTTTGACATAATATGGCTTTTTCTTCACCTGCCTTTACTTATGATTTCCAGGCAAGTTTTCACTGCTCTGGCATTGGTAGATGCCACGATGGCGCCGGAATTTTCCAATTTTTCCTTCTGCGCATCATAATCCTGGGGGTCATCAAAAGTGCCGCACAGGGATATGACCACCGGCAGGTAGTCCCCTCTTTTTGCAGCGATTTCCTTAGCCTTTACTATATACGGCGCCAGCTCTCCGGCAGGGTCTATATTGGCTCCGTATCCCAATACCACATCCATCAGCACAACAGCCGTTTCAGGGTCCCGGGCCTCTTTTAAGAGCCTTTCCTGGCGGGCGGTGAAGTCTATCATGGGATGGGGCCTACCCCTGGTGAACTCGTCATCTCCCATGTCGATGATGGTATGCTCTTTGCTGATATCCTTTGAAGGCAATTTTTCTTCCGGTAGAATCGGTGTGGCGGAATACACCTTCCCAAGCACCCTTTTCATCAAGACCATGGCCTCATCGCACAGGCTCCCGCCGGAATAAAGACCTCTTATATATTTCTGGCGAGGCATTAATTTTGCGGCTTCCTCCCGGGCCTTTAGACTCAATTCCTTTTCTTCGGTATCCTGCGGTGCAGGACCATAGGCTATCTCGTAAGCCTTATATGCTGTTTCTTCCAGGGTGCTGGCGGTTTCAAACCCCTTGCCCCGCGCAAGTTCTAAATCCGCTCCTATAAAATGCACCAGTACTTTCTTCCGGCTGTCCTGCGCCAGTTTTAAAATTTTATCCATGACTTCCCCCGCAGGGGGTTTTGATACGAGCACCACAACATCGGTAGCCTCATCGGCTAAAAGGGCTTCCAGTCCCATAGCCATCATGATGCCCCCCACCTCAGCCTTCAAATCCCGGCCTCCGGTACCGATAAGCTGGGAAACGCCTCCTCCCAGGCGACCTATTATGGAGGATATTTCCTGGCTGCCGGTGCCCGATGCGCCTACAATTCCTATTTTGCCCCGGGGCACCTTATTGGCAAAGGCCAGGGGAACACCGTTGATAATGGCGGTGCCGCAGTCGGGGCCCATCATAAGAAGACCCTTTTCCTGCGCTATTTTCTTTAACCGTATCTCATCCTCCAGTGAAACATTGTCACTGAAAACCATCACATGCCGCCCGGCGTTGAGGGCCTTTTCCGCCTCTGCCGCCGCGTACATACCGGGCACCGATATCAACACCATGTTGGCATCAGGCATATAGGACAGGGCCGAATCCAGAGTGGGCGGATCATAATCCTGGCCGCCGGTGTTCCTGCGGTTGAGAAGTTCATCCACTTTTGTCCGGGCCGCCTCCAATTGGACGGCAGTCTCAGCCCGGAGGGCAATAACGAGATCACTGGGAGTGCAGCTTTCCACCTCTTCATTGGATAAATCCACATTTTTTAAAAGTTCCTTGTTGTAGTCAGTGGCCATGACCACCACCGCTTCATTAACGCCTTCCATGGATTTTACGGCTTTTGACACTGTCATAAGGACCACTGAATCATAAAAAGAGTTCTTTTTAACAATAATAATATTACTTTTCATGATATTTCCATGGCTCACCTCCACAATTATTTTCAAATATTGAGGATAGAGCTGTGTAAATCCCCCATACCATATATGTTCCTGAAGTGCTGCCTATGGAAAATACCCTCAGGGCAGCATCCGCTAATCTCTTTTTTTCAATACCGCAAGAAAAAATGCATTCCAGCAGGTCCGTCAAAGCTTTGGGCCCTTCTCCCAGGGCAGCGGCCTTTAGCATCTGCCGGCTTATGATATGGGTTTTCGAGGCGTTGCTGCGGATAAAATAAAGAAAACCATCAACCAGGGCAGAAATATCCACCACAGGATATACGGCCTTGTCGGCGGGGTCCGGTGCATCTTTTTCTCCCGTCGAATCCGCCCGGGATCTGGACTCTAAATATATATATGAATAGATTACAGCCAGCATAAAACCCGATAAAAAATCATCTCCGGAAGGGGTCAGCCCCTGCCCTAGGCCTATCAAACTTCGGGCCGAGGGGGGAAACTGTGTTGGAACCGGCTTATCCCTGCAAAATTCACCCCAGTCCCGTACAAAACAAGACAATCTGCTATATATGCCCAAATTATCATATGCTATACGGCCATTAGCCTCTTTTAAAAATCCGCCCAACAGAAAAATGTTTTGTTTTACGTTTTTTATATTTTCCGGCACCGGAATATGGGGTTTGAAATTATAAATATCTATGTGCTCAAAATCCATGATTTCCAGGCCATTTACCCGGAAACCACCGCCATCCCAGCATATAGCACGGGTTGCCTCCAGTTCCCTCCATACCGGTTTACCATCCCAAATACATATGGTATAGGGCCCCAGATATTCCCGTGTGTTTACAAATCCGAGAAGTTCCCCATGAAATTCAGCATTAAAGGCTTTGCTGAAGACCGAGTGGATTTTTCCTTTTGGAAAATTTTGCAATATATCAAGGGCTCTACTACCGATGATGGCCTTCATATACGGTCCCTGCCATTAAATACAATCTTGATATATATAATTTCGGTTTTTTACCCGCCAATCCTTTGTGATTTATTAACAATATTCATCTGAGCGTTTTGGTGCAATATTCATAAAATAAAGTATGGCTTCAAGCACCCCGCCACCTATAGCCCGGGCCTTATCGGATATGGTATAGCAATAGTCCACAATCTGTCTCGGGTCTACATCGCCTATTTTCATACCCTTGAAAACCTCAGTCCCGTCTCTTATCATGCCCCTTACCACACCATCAATAGAGGCTTCTACAGGAGTTCCCGATACCTCAGCCACCACGCAGTCTGCCTTTACAGTGCTTCCGATATCATGGAAAACCTTAATTTTACCATCTGCAGGGGCATAAATAACTCTTTCTTTAGAAAATCCAAGAATCTCTCCCGGTATGCCGGTATTTTCCCGAGCTCTGCCGGAAAATATGACCTTACCCAGATTATGCCCTCTTTGAGTTTCCACCACGGCGTGGCAGTCCAGCCCTGCGCAGAATCCCGGGCCTACCCCTATCACTATTGGCGCCATGTCCATACTCGTGCCGAGGTTCTTTTTTGCCATTATGGCATCCACCAGCGCCAAAGGTTTTAGCTCATCGAGTAGCCTGGCTTCAGGATCTATCAATACGGCAATGGAATTTTCACTGATGATTTTCAAGGCCTGAGCCACATCCTGGGCAAATCTTGCAGTGACGCCTTCCACGGTGATGGTCCCGTCATAAACGGCCTCGGATAAGGCCACCCTGCGCCTTATGGCCATGGGTTGCCGAACTTCGAGCATAATAATTTTAAAGCCACAGCGATAAAGCCTGTGGGCTATCCCTGTGGCCAGGTCTCCCGCTCCCCGGATCACAACGGTGGTGTTTTCATTTATTTTCATGAACCCGCACCTCCCTTTTTTGACAGAGATACTCCGGTAGTTCCATTTCTCACCATCATTATTTCCGCCAGTATGCTGAGGGCAATCTCTTCCGGAGTTTCAGCGCCCAGGTCCAGGCCTATAGGTGCGTAAACTTTCCTTAAAAGGGCCTCCTCCATACCTTCGCTCCTCAGCTGTGCAAATACATCGGCCACCTTTTTTCTGCTGCCTATCATTCCGATGTAACCGGCATCGGTTTTCAATGCTGCCTCCAGCATCATCTTATCCTGGCGGTGCCCCCGGGTCACGATGACTATGGAAGTCCCGCGGTCTATCTCGCAGCCTGACAGTGCCCTGGCCATGTCTTCCTCCACCAGGATATCGTCCACTTCCGGAAACCTCTGACGGTTGGCCCATTCCGGCCTATCGTCGATTACCGTCACTTTGCAGCCCGTCATGACCGCCATATCCGCCAGGGCTTTTCCCACATGGCCACCTCCGGCTATGATGACATGGGGCCGGGACTTAAAAACCTCAATGAAGAGTTCCACATCACCTCCGCAGAGCATGGGAAGCCCGCCGGCCTTGCTCTGGTTTAAAGTGTATGCGGCAAGATGGGATCTGCCTTCTCTGATGGCTGATCTTGCTTCTTCGATGGCTCTGGCCTCCACCAGACCTCCGCCCACGGTGCCGATGGCGCTCCCATCGTCAAACACCAGCATTTTGGCCGCATCATGGCGAGGTACGGAACCCTCGGCCTTTATCACCGTAACCAGGGCAAAAGACTTGCCTTCCCGCTGGGCTTTTAAAACCTCCTCGAAAATATTTATGGGACCTTTTTTTACGTCTGCCATGGAAAACATCACCTTTCGAATAATATTTCATTTATATTCATAAGGCTTGAACTGGCATAGATAATCCACATCCTCAATTATCCCTGAATCATCTATCTCAAGGTATGAAGTGTCCTCCGGATGGTTGTTTATCACCTGCCTGGCACCCATATCTCCGGAGACCTCAAGAATCTCTCCTTTGTATTTAACAGAAATTATGGGCGGATGTCCCCTGCGGCCTTTATAGACAGGAACCACAATTCCAAAGCCGCATTTATGGTAAAAATCTATAAGGCTGTCGATGATGCCGCTTTTTATGTAAGGCATATCTCCAAGAAGTATGGCAAAAGCCTCTGCCTCCTCCGGGAGGCTTTTTATCCCCAGTTTGAGGGAGGAGCTCATCCCTTCGGAGTAACCGGAATTGAACACCGCCGGTATGCCGTATTTTGCCGCAGCCTGTTCTCCAAAAGCCCTCTCATGGCCTGTTACCATTATTACTCCGGCCAAAGTGGAGCAGCAGGTTGCATCAAGCACCCGGTACAGCATGGGTTTGCCATCTATCATCCTGGAAAGTTTGTTCCCTCCTGCCCTTCGGCCCTCCCCGGCAGCAAGTATTATGCCATATACCACCATATTGTTCCTCCTACCAGATTTCAATAATAGGATCTTCCTCCAAAAGGGATGTGATGAGAATTTTACCGATAAATAATTTCGATTTCTGGCTTGAATCTCCTTCTTTTTCACAACATTTCCCGGCATCTCCCCGAAGGGCTTCAGCAAGCTTTGTCCGCACTTTTGATGCAATCTGTCTGGCTTTATCAAGCAATATAAAATCTTCGGCCTTGTTTAGCACCAGGATCTTTTTAGAGAATAGTCCGGCATTTTTAAAAAGTCCCCGGGGACTCAATATTAACCTTGCAATGATTTCACAATCTATCATGGAACCCATGGATGTGCCGGTGATCTCCGATAGCAGTTCTGGCCTGTGAACGGTTTTCTCATCCAGGGTTCTTCCTATCGCATCCATTCCGATAACCCCAAACACCTGCGTGGCTTTTTGCGGCACCACTGGCTCGTGAGGTCCCGGAGCCTTAATGGGCTTTCTTCTGGAACCATCGGCTTCCACAAGGATGTAGCTGCAAGCCCCCTCTTCAAAAAGTTCATCCAGCACCTCCGACAAAACGCCCTTTATTTTGTCGCCTTCTATTAACTGCTCCGCCAGGGTGACCATATTTGTCTGTCCGAAAGCTTTACATATTTTTTCTTTCGCAGAAAACGGATTATTGTCGAGAATCAGGGGACCTCCCTGTTCCGACAGTGGTTTGAACATCCTGGTAGTGGTGGATATAAGAACTTTATTGCCGGCCCTGCTCAATTCTCTTGCCAGACGGAAAATCAGAGCTGTCTTTCCGCCCGCCCCTACCACTGCTATCATTTCCCTGTCCTTTAATTCACAGGCCTCTACAATATCCATGGCTTACACTCTCCCTGGAATTCAATAAAAAAGGGAACCACCCGGTTCCCGAAGTCTAACCCTGGATCATACTATTTCGTCTCCGCCTCTTCTCTCGGCAGAATCTGGTTTAAAATTATGCCCAGAATGGCAGCAAGGCCCATACCTCCAAACTGAATACCACCCCAGATCTTAATGATGGCTCCACCTATGCCTATGACCAGAATGACACTGGAAATTAATAGATTTCTGGGCTGTTTGAAATCCACCTTGTTTTCCACCACGGTTCTGACACCGATGCTGGCAATCATACCGAAGAGTACTATAGATATACCACCAATGACCGGTTCCGGAATGGTCCGGATTGCTGCCCCCAATTTTTGAATGAAGGAAAGGAATATGGCCATGCAGGCTGCTATTCGCATAACTTCAGGTTTCCACACCCGGGTCAGGGCAAGAACTCCGGTATTTTCGGAATAGGTAGTGTTAGCAGGACCGCCGAAAATACCGGCCAGTGAGGTGCCGATGCCATCACCTATCAATGTCCTGTGAAGGCCGGGGTCTTTTACGAAGTCCTGTTCCACCGTGGCACCTACCGCCAGCACATCACCTACATGTTCCACCATGGTGGCAATGGCTACCGGTGCAATAAGTCCAATGGCAGCAGCATTGAATACCGGCCATGTAAAATCAGGCATGGCAAACCATTTGGCTTCCACGATGGGCTGGAAGTTTACTATACCTGCAATAAGAGATATGACATATCCTACTACAATACCGCTGATGACGGGAAGCAGCCGCAGGAATCCCTTTATATAAAGATTTACATAAGCTACTACCGCCAGCACTATAAGGGCAATCAACCAGTTTTTGCTGGCGCTACCTATGGCTACAGGCGCCAGATTCAAACCTATAACCATTATGATGGGACCGGTTATGACGGGCGGCAGCAGGGATTCCATGAATTTCGGCCCGAGAAAATAGACCAGCGCAGCCATTACACAGTAAAGCAAGCCCGCTACGATGATTCCTCCCTGGGCGGCTGGAATCCCCATCTCTTTTACCACCAGTGCCACAGGGGCTATAAAAGCAAAGGATGAACCCAGGAATATTGGAACTTTTCTTTTAGTAACCAGATGAAACCACCAGGTCCCTATGCCTGCAGTGAACAACGCCACACTAACACTAAGACCTGTCAACAAAGGAACAAGAACCGTCGCACCAAACATGGTAAAGGTATGCTGGACTCCAAGAATGAAAAGCTGACCAAAGGGCAAATAATCCCCCGGCCTTATGGGACCACTTACCTGAGTTTTGACAGCCGGTTGGCTGCTTGCCATAGAATTTCCCCCTTTCATTTTTTTTGAAAAACTAATACTGATTACCCCCTTTGTCTAATTTTTGTCTCTAATTAGCTTAACCAAAAATCCCAGGAAAATCAAGTTTTTGTAACCTTATTTTTTATTTTTTTCCATACCTGTTCGGAAGTGATGGGCAGTTCTTTAATGTCAATGCCCAGAGCATCATACAGGGCATTACCTAATGCCGACGGCACTGATATCATGGGATGTTCGGCCACACCCCGGGCTCCGAAGGGTCCATCCAGCTGGGGGGTTTCTACGAAAAGAGGTATCAGTGTTTCCGGAATATCTTTGGCTGTGGGTATCTTGTAATCGGTAAAGGAATTGTTCAATAATTTTCCATCTTTATTGTAGACATAGCCTTCCAGCAGGGCGGTTCCGAGGCCCTGGACCACTCCACCGGTAATCTGGCCTTCGCACAAAATCCTGTTTATCACTCGGCCCACGTCAAAGGCGGAAACCACCTTTTTGACATGGATTTCACCGGTCCTGACATCCACTTCGATTTCTATTCCATGGGCACCATAGGTCCAGTCTATGGCAGGTAGCCCCTGGCCGGTTTCCGGGTCAAGATTGGTAAGACCCTGAGCAATATAGCTTCCCCTCCCTATGAGCGGTCCTCCTATGGCATTGCCGTTTGGATACACATAGCCCATGGCCAACTGCTGATAGGTCACGTACTCATCGGGATTATGCTTGATATACACCTTCTCATTGTCTATTTCCAGTTCATCTTCCGGGGCTCTGAGCACCGCCGAGGCCACCTTTTTCATCTGTTCTATCAAATCCCTGGCGGCTTTTATGACAGCATTGCCCCCCATAAAAGTATATCTGCTGGCCACGGTCTGCCAGTCATAGGGCCCGGTGTCGGTGTCGTTTTCCCATACCACGTGGACTTTTTCCAGGGGCATTTTTAAGACTTCAGCCGCAATCTGGGCAAGGGCCGTGTATGTCCCCTGGCCGTAATCCGTCCCCGATGTAAGCACATCCACAGAACCATCTTCGTTGAATTTGATAATGGCCGATGATGATGTAAATGTAGGCATGGCCGGGGCCTTGTGAAGCACGGCTATCCCTTTGCCTTTCACTCTGCCGGTGACAAATTCCTTTTTACGCTCTTCTTCGGTTTTACTGCCTTTCCAACCAATCTCCTTTGCCACCATCTCCAGGCATTTGTCGACACGCCCGGTATTTTCTCTTATCTTTTCCCCGGTGATGGTGATGGAACCGGGCTTCAGCAGGTTTTTCATCCGCAGTTCATAGGGGTCAATGCCCATTTCATGGGCTATAATATCCATCTGCCTTTCTATAGCCCAGAAAAATTCTACATGGCCAAATCCCCGGTATGCCGTACCATAAGGATGGTTCGTATATATGGTGTAGGAATCTATCCTGACATTGTCTATATCATAAGGGCCCGCGCCGGAATATCCCGAAGCCCTTCCGATGTTTACACCGTAGTCAGCATAGGCTCCGGCATCCCAGTAATATGTTATGTCTTCTGCCAGAATTCTTCCTTCCGCTGACACCCCGGTTTTTATCCTGGCAATGATTCCCTGGCGCACCGGTATGGTATTGAATTCTTCCTCCCTGGTGGCTACCAGTTTCACCGGCCTGCCGCCGGCTTTTCTGGAAAGAGTGGCAGCCAGAGGTTCCAGATGAATTCCCGCCTTGCCGCCAAATCCTCCACCTACATACGGAATCACTACATGAATTCTGGAATGGGGAATATTGAAAGCCACACTCATGAGGTTTCTGACGGTAAAAGGTGACTGAGCCGACGTATATATATTAATCCTGCCGCTGGGCAGCCATTCGGCGATTACTGCATGGGTTTCCATAGGCACGTGCTGCACCTGGGGCATACGGAATTCATTTTCAAAGATTCTGTAAGATTCTTGAAATCCTTTTTCTACATCACCCTTCCGGAGCTTAAAATGATTGGCTATGTTGGTATTGGGTCTGGGATTGAATACTCCTTTCATGAAACTGTAACTTCCCAGTTCTTCATGGACCAGAGGAGCATCCTCTTTTAACGCCTCCACAGGGTCAAACACCGCGGGCAGGGGTTCATATTCCACTTTAATGAGCCTCACGGCTTCTTCGGCGATTTCTTCGCTCACCGCCGCTACAGCCGCCACAGCTTCGCCCTGGTATCTTACCTTGTCCTTTGCAAGAATATCTTTATCCACCAGATAAAGCCCCAGTTTATATGGAAGTTCCGGGCCTGTAAGAACCGCCTTGACTCCCGGAAGTTTTTCAGCCCGGGAGGTATCTATGGAGCAAATCTTAGCGTGGGCGTGGGGACTTGTAAGAATCCTGGCATAGAGCATCCCCGGCAGTTTCATGTCATGCACGTATCTGGCGCTGCCGGTTACTTTATCGACGCTCTCGATCCTGGGTATACTTTTACCGATATATGATTCATTCATCTATGCTCCCCCCTTTGGGCCACTTCTTTTATGGCCTCAATAATGGGATAATAGCCGGTGCACCGGCATAGATTGCCGGCTATGGCTTCCTTTATTTCTTCTTCTGTGGGGTTTGGATTTCTGTCAAGAAGGGCCTTGGCTGACATGATCATGCCCGGAGTGCAGAAGCCGCACTGCACTCCCTGATGCTTTATAAAAGCCTCCTGAACAGGGTGTAGTTTACCGTCTTTTGCAAGCCCTTCAATGGTGGTTATCTCGTGCCCATCAGCTTCCACAGCCAGCACCAGGCAGGAATTTACAGCCTTTCCATCAAATAAAACGGTACAGGCGCCGCATTCTCCCGCTCCGCAGCCTTCCTTTGTCCCTGTCAGGGCCAGTTCTTCCCGCAGAACCGACAGAAGGGTCCTGTTTTCTTCAACGTTGACGCTGTAACTTTCTCCATTTACGGAAAGTGTTATATCCCTTTTCATGTGATATCACCTTCCTGCTGTAAAATATCCCCGAGGATCCTTTCCAGGTAAATATCTACAATGGCAGCCCTGTATTCCTTTCCGGCCCGTATATCGTCTATTGGATTGATTATTGCTTTTACCTGCTCCCGTGCTGTTTCCAGTATTTCATCATATTTCATCCCTGCCGCGTCAAATTCACAGCAAACAGGGGTGGGCGCACATGCGCCTACTGCCAGCCGGACCGTGGTACCATCATAAAATCCCGCAACTCCCACGGCCGAAAGGTCATGTCCTCTTGAGCGGGACTTTTTCAAATACCTGCCCCTGCCTTTCGCCAGAGGCAATCTTATCCTCGTTACAATCTCATCGGGTAAAAGACAGTTCCTTTTCACACCGGTAAAAAAATCTTTCAGCGCAATCTCCCTGCTTCCATTTTTCCCACGCGCATCCACTGCGGCATTGAGCACCAACAGCGCCGGCGCCATGTCCGCCGCCGGTGATGCATTGCAGAGGTTTCCAACCACCGTAGCCCTGTTTCTTACCTGATGCGATGCCAGTGTGGCTCCGGCTTCTGCTAGAAGAGGCATCTTTTCCCTGACTTCCCTGGATTCTATAAGTTCGTTTATAGTAACGGCAGCCCCAATAAAAAGTTCTCTGTCGGATATTTGTAAATTTTTTAGCTCCTTTATGCCTTTTATGTCCACAAGGTGTGAAGGGGACATCGAGCCGTTTCTAATAGATACAATAATATCGGTACCGCCCGCCAAAACCCTGGCATTCGGCTGCCCCAGCATCTTCACCGCTTCATCAATGCTTCCGGGCCTGTGATAAATAAACTTTCTTAACATCATATCACCTCCAATATTTCAATTTTTTTACTCCATCGAATATTAATCCTGACAATAACCTAAAATTGACTCCATTTAACCTTTTGACAATATATCAAACTTTCTCATATTAAAATTTATTATGAATTTCGCCGTCAAAATTTACATTCCCTTTGTAATTATTTAACAAAAAGTAATGGTACACTTTTCTAAATATCAATAAAAAAATATAGCAGATCTTCTGCTATATTGAAACAAATTCCTCGGGTTTTTGCAGCGTCATACCAAAAAAATACATCAGGCTCTGGGCTATCCTCTTTGACGCAAAACCGTCACCGTAGGGATTTACCGCATTGGCCATTCTGTCATATTCATCTTTATTGGTTATCAGTTTTGTGGCTTCCTCGCAAATCCTGTGCCGGTCCGTGCCGACAACTTTCACGGTGCCGGCCCTCACAGCCTCGGGCCTTTCGGTTTCATTTCTCAAAACCAGTACCGGCTTCCCCAGAGATGGCGCTTCTTCCTGGAGCCCCCCCGAATCGGTCATCACCATGTAGCATCTGGCCATAATATTGTGCATCTCATCCGTGTCCAGCGGGGGCAGCAGGATTATGCGGTCATGACCGCCCAGAATGCTGTAAGCCACATCCCTGACAGCGGGATTTAAATGTACGGGATAAACTATTACAACTTCAGGATTTTTTTCCACCATGTCCAGCAGGCCGCGGCATATGTCTTTCAGGGGTTCGCCAAGGTTTTCCCTTCTGTGGGCGGTTACCAGCACCACCTTTTTCTTTTTATAATCTATACGGTTGAGAATATCCGTTGAAAATATAAAGTCCTTTTTCACTGTGGTTTTCAGTGCATCGATGACGGTGTTGCCCGTTACAAAGATACTGTCAGGGTTTACTCCTTCCCTCAGCAGATTCTCCCTGGAAGTATCGGTAGGCGAAAAATGCAGGTCCGCCAGGGAACCGGTCAATTTTCTATTCATCTCCTCGGGGAAGGGCAGCCATTTGTTAAAAGTCCTGAGACCCGCCTCTACATGGCCCACCTTTATGTGCATGTAAAATGCCGCCAGAGCTCCTATAAATGTGGTGGTGGTGTCGCCATGGACCAGCACCACATCAGGACGGGATTTTTCCAGGACATCTTTTAATCCGGTCAGTGCCCTTGCAGTGATGTCAAACAATGTCTGCCTGTCTGTCATGATGTCGAGGTCATAATCCGGCACCACATCAAAAAGGCTCAACACCTGGTCAAGCATCTGCCGGTGTTGAGCCGTGACTGCCACTTCACAATGGAAAAATTCATTCCTTTTTAATTCCTGTACCAGCGGTGCCATCTTTATAGCTTCCGGTCTTGTACCGAAAATGGTCAATACCTTTAACTTTCTCAATTTCAGGATTCCCCTTTACATGCTGTGTGTGGATTTTTTGGCTTCATGGGAAATATTGAGCTGTCTTATGGAAAACATCAATGTAAAAAGCACTACACAGAGGGCTATCACAGCTTCCTTCATTCCTATCTTTGCCAGTATTATGGAGCATATTCCCAGTGAAAGGCTGACAAAATACATGAATAAGACCGCCTGCTTCTGGGAAAGTCCAATAGCCATAAGCCTGTGGTGCAGGTGTCCCTTGTCGGCCTGCATGATGGGCTTTCCGTTCATAAAACGGCGCAGTATGGCAAAAGCGGTATCAAATATGGGCAGCCCCAGGGCCAGGATCGGAACTATCAGCGCTATGGCCGTTGCACTTTTCACAGCTCCGTCAATGGCTACCGCAGAAAGTATAAATCCCAGAAACATGGCTCCGGTATCTCCCATGAAAATCCTGGCAGGGTTGAAATTGTGCGGCAAAAATCCCACCGCAGCTCCTGCCAGCAGGGCTGTTACCAGCACCGCGTTAATCTGGTGGAGGCTGAGGTTGACCAGCATCATAGTGATGGACGCTATGGCGGCTATTCCTGCCGCCAGGCCGTCCAGCCCGTCGATGAAGTTCAGGGTGTTGGTTATGCCCACCACCCAGAAAAGAGTTATGGGTATACTCCATTTGCCGAGATAAAACATGCCCCCCAGGGGGTTTGTTACCCATTCCACCTTGAGACCAAAAAGCAAAAGAATACCCGCCGCAGCCACCTGCCCTAAGAGCTTTACTTTTGGAGGCAGGCTGTAAATGTCATCCAGGATTCCTATAATTACTATGAAAGCTCCGCCCAGAAGCATTCCCTTTATCGAAGAAAAGTTCAGGGGCAGAGTTACAAGACCGACTGCTGCAAAAGCGATAAATATGGCAAGGCCGCCCAGCCTCGGAATGGGCTTTTTGTGTACCCTCCTGCTATCCCTGGGCACGTCAATGGCGCCTATTTTCCATGCCAGTTTGATAATTCCGGGTGTGGCCACATATGCTATGACCATAGCCGTCAAAAACGCATATATGTATAGAGGCAATGTAATCGCTCCTTTTTTCGGTATAAGCTCACCTTTTTTAACTTCCATATAATTTTATTTTATTTTTTTCCTGTTGTCAATCAACGGAAAATGGAATTACCTCAACTCCTGCCTCCTCCAGCAGCCTCATTGCGAGTGTATCGGGATAATTTCCCTCATACACTATTCTTGTTATTCCTGCGTTTATAAGCATTTTCGCACAGAGCGCACAGGGCTGTGTGGTACAGTAAAGGGTAGCCCCTTTGATGCCGACACCCCAGATGGCAGCCTGAATTATAGCGTTCTGCTCTGCATGGATGCCCCTGCAGAGTTCATGGCGCTGCCCCGAAGGTATATTCAATTCATCCCGAAGGCACCCCACTTCCTCACAGTGAGCGATACCGGTGGGAGCTCCGTTGTACCCGGTAGTCATTATTCTCTTATCCTTAACAATGACGGCCCCCACCTGCCTTCTAAGGCAGGTGGAACGTTTTGCCACCACATGGGCTATTTCCATGAAATAACTGTCCCAGGAAGGTCTCATGATATATGTCCCTACTTGGTCCCGAAAAGCCTGTCGCCGGCATCTCCAAGGCCGGGGACTATGTATCCGTGGGAGTTAAGTTTTTCATCCACGGCAGCGGTATATATCTCCACATCCGGATGTTTTTTATGCACCGCAGCAATTCCCTCGGGCGCCGCTATGAGGCACATGAGCTTTATGCTGGTGACACCTTTTTCCTTCAGGAAGTCCACAGCCATAGTGGCTGAACCTCCGGTGGCCAGCATTGGGTCCAGTATAATGAGCTCGCGCTCGTTTACATCGGCAGGCAGCTTGCAGTAATATTCTACCGGGGTCAGGGTGTCCGGGTCCCTGTAAAGGCCTATGTGGCCGACTTTGGCGGCAGGGATTAATTTCAACATGCCGTTCACCATACCCAGGCCCGCCCTGAGTATGGGTATAATTCCCAGCTTCTTGCCCGATATCATTCTGGCCTTGGCCGGCCCTATGGGAGTTTTTATCTGCACTTCCTCCAGGGGGAGGTTCCGGGTAACTTCATAGGCCATGAGCATTGCCACTTCTTCCACCAGTTCCCTGAATTCTTTAGCTCCGGTGTTTTCATCCCGGATAAGGGCAAGCTTATGCTGAATCAGAGGATGGTCAAAAACAAAAACATTTTTCCCATAATCCATAATCAACGCTCCCATCCTTTATTTTGAATAAAGCGGAAAGGCATCGCACAGCGATTTCACGGCTTTTGACACCTTTGCCCTGTGGAGTTCGTCACCTCCGTGGCTGAGGGCTTCGTCTATGAGTTCAGCTATTTTTTCCATTTCCTGCTCTTTCATTCCTCTGGAAGTCAAGGCAGGTGTGCCTATGCGAATGCCGCTGGTAATATTTGGTTTTTCCGGATCAAAGGGAATGGCATTCTTGTTTACGGTAATTCCCACATCATCCAGCATCTTTTCCGCTACCTTGCCTGTGAGATTTTTGTTCCTCAAGTCTACCAGTATAAGATGGTTGTCGGTTCCTCCGGATACAAGGTTGTATCCTCTATCCAGTAGAGCTTTTGCCAGAGTTGCGGCGTTCTTGACCACCTGATTCTGATATTCTTTAAATTCCTGCGTTAGAGCTTCTTTCAAGCACACAGCCTTTGCCGCAATAACATGCATCAGCGGTCCACCCTGGGTTCCGGGGAAAATGGCCTTATCGATGATTTTGGCATATTCCTCCTTGCATAATATCATACCTCCCCTGGGGCCTCTCAGGGTCTTGTGGGTGGTGGTGGTCACAAAGTCCGCCACCGGCACCGGGCTGGGGTGAATGCCTGCCGCCACCAGACCGGCTATGTGGGCCATATCCACCATGAAATAAGCCCCAACCTTTTTAGCAATACCGGAAAGCCTTACAAAATCGATTATCCTCGGGTACGCACTGGCTCCAGCAACAATCATCCTGGGCTTATGCTCTTCGGCAAGGGCCTCCACTTCATCATAATCTATGTATCCCGTTTCCCTGGATACTCCGTAGGGGATAAATTGAAAATATTTTCCCGAGATATTCACCGGGCTACCGTGGGTAAGATGGCCACCGTGGGCGAGATTCATGCCAAGAACCTTATCACCGGGATTAAGTGCAGCAAAATACACCCCCATGTTGGCCTGGGAACCGGAATGGGGCTGAACATTCACGTATTCCGCCGCAAACAGCTTCTTTGCCCGCCCAATGGCCAGGTTTTCAGCCATATCCACAAACTCGCAGCCGCCATAGTAACGCCTACCGGGATACCCCTCGGCATATTTGTTGGTGAGAACGGACCCCTGGGCTTCCATCACAGCCTTGCTGGTGAAATTTTCAGAGGCTATCATCTCCAGCTTGTTCTGCTGCCGCTGGGTCTCCTTCTCAATTATATCGGCAATTTCGGGATCTACCAGTTTTAAAATTTCCATCATAAACACACCTTTCATTAAAAATAATTATCACAACCATTAACAGATTTTGATCAGGTACCTGCTTACTCATTCAACTGGCAATATAAATAATTATTGCTCATTATTCTCATAATGGGATATCTTGTCGATTCTGCGTTTATGACGACCGCCTTCAAAATCGCCTTTAAGCCATTCTTCAACGATGGCTGTGGCGAGGCCGGGGCCGATGACCCTTCCTCCCATTGTAAGTACATTGGCATCATTGTGCATGCGGGACATCCTGGCTGAAAAAGTATCATGGCATAGAGCCGCCCTTATACCCTTTACCTTATTGGCTGCGATACATACACCTATCCCCGTACCGCAGATAATTATGCCGCGGGTAAATTCCCCGCGGGCCACGGCTTCAGCACATGGAATAGCCACATCGGGATAATCCACCGAATCCGTGGAAAAAGTTCCAAAGTCCTTATACTGTATATCTTTCTGTTCCAGGAACCTTATTATCTCCTTTTTTAATTCAAAACCTCCGTGGTCGCTGGCAATGGCTATTTTCAAGTTTGCTCACCCCGTAACCTTTTTTTACTCAACATAAAATATTTACTCGGTCTGTCAATTCATTATATAAAAAAATGACCGTACTTGTCTAGCTTTTTTCAAGTCTCGCCAAAACATTTTTCAATTTTTCTTTAATTTCATCAGCCACCCTGCGGTATGTCTGTTCGTCGCCGCCATAGGGGTCGGAGATGTCCACATTTTCATCTCCCCGCTGACCGGAAGCAAATTCCTCCAGCACAAATACCCTCCCTTTGGTCTCTGGGAATTTGTTCAAAATATAATCTTTGTGGTTTTTGGTCATGGTTAAAATCAGGTCCGCCTTTAAAATCTCTTCTGACAGAAGCCTTGCCCTATGGGATGAGATATCGATTCCTTCTTCCTTCATAACTTTCACGGCATTGGGTGATGCGGGCATCCCCTCTACCGCCGCTATACCGCAGGACTCCACCATTATATCCCTTTCCCTGCCCCGCTCCTTCAGTATTTTTTTAAACAGCGCTTCCGCCATGCTGCTCCTGCACGTATTGCCGGTACACACGAAAACAACTCTTTTCAACCCGGACCACCTCCAGTTATACTTTTATTATATTGTACCCCGCGGCTTTATAGAGCCTGTTCATCACCGCAAGCCCGAGGCCTTCTCGGGATATACCCTCCGCCAGAATTTCATCCACTCCCAGACGGTCGAATTTCCTGAGGATGGAGAAGAGATTGGAAGAAATGGTAAGGGGCGCGTCCCTGTCACCCACCGAAAGGACAATTCCCAGCGGATATTCCTGCCGGGTCTGGGCAGTGGCCATTATGCCCACTCTTTTGCCCGATGATTCCAGACTCCCGGCAAGGTCTATAATTTTAGCAATCTGAAGCTTTACAGGTCCTTCTACCAGAGTCATATGGGCTTTCGGAGCGTAATGCCTGTATTTCTGTCCCGGCGAGCGCGGCCTTTGCCCCGGCGAAAGCCCGGGGTCAATCTCTACATGCCCCAGGATTTTCTCCAGTTCTTCCTTCGGTAACCCTCCGGGCCTGAGTATCAAAGGCACCGGTCCGGATAGGTCCAGCACCGTGGATTCCACCCCTACCGGGCATGTCCCACCATCAAGGATCATGTCAATTTTACCATTCAAATCCTCCAACACATCCTGGGCGCATGTGGGACTGGGCTTGCCGGAGATATTGGCGCTGGGGGCCGCTATGGGAACCCCGGCGGCTTTTATGAGCTCAAGAGCTATCCTGTGGTCCGGCATCCTTATGGCCACTGTGTCAAGGCCTGCTGTGGTGCCAGATGGAATTACGGGTTTTTTCCTGAACAAAATGGTTAGAGGTCCGGGCCAGAAGGTTTTCATCAATTCGTCTGCTCCGGGAGGCACATCCTCTACGATGCCTTCCAGTTCTTTGATGTGCTGTATGTGCACTATAAGCGGATTGTCCTGGGGCCTGCCTTTGGCGGCATAGATTTTAGCCGCCGCATCTTCATCCAGGGCATTGCCTCCAAGGCCGTATACCGTTTCCGTGGGGAAGGCCACCAGTCCCCCTGCTCTTATTATTTCCGCAGCGGCGTTTATCAATTGCTGCTGCGGATAATCTTTATCCACCGCTACCAGCCTGGTTTTCAGCATATTATGTTACCTTCTTTAAATCAGATTAAAAAATACAGTTCCCACAATTAATCCAAGTATAAATCCCCGGGGAGATGCCTGTTCAACCAGAAAAACATCGGGCAGAATTTCCTCACATGTGGTGTATATCATGGCCCCTGCGGCAAACCCCAGGGATACAGTAATCAAAACCGGGGACACTTCTCCCAGAGCCTGCCCTGCCAGGGCTCCTAGCCCCATGGGTATCCCCGCCAGCGATGCATAAATAAATGCCCTCATGGATGTCTTCCCTGACAGCCTGAAAGCGGCAGCCACCGCCAGACCTTCCGGGATGTTGTGAATGGCCAGGGCTATAGCCAGAAAAATGCCCAGGCCGTTGGAGGCAGCATAACCGCTGCCTATGGCCAGGCCTTCAGGGAAGTTATGGCAGGTTATGGCCAAAAACAGCACCAGGCCGGCTCTGGCAAAATATGTTTCTATACTGTCATGATGAGGCCTTATGGATTCTATTAACCATTCGGAAACCATTAAAAATATTATCCCTATTATTATGCCTATCATAGTGTAAATCAAACCTGAAATCATGAGGGCTTCCGGCACCAGTTCAAGAAACACCGCCACCAGCATAATGCCCCCCGAAAAACCCAGGATGTCGCTCATCCTGCGCATCATGACATCCTTTATGAAAAACACATATAAACCTCCGGCGCCGGTACCCACCACGCCGGCTGCAAGGCCGATCAAAGTTGTGGTCAATATGGCCATACGATTCACCTCTACAGGTAAATCATATGCGCTGTCACAGCAATTATGATTACGGCGATTAATATATCAATATGCCAATAACCGCTGAAAGGGCTATGATGATGAGCGGGTTTATTTTAAGTAAATATAGCCCCACGAACACTGCTGTAGCCACAATAAAATCCTTTACACCGGAAAAAGAATTTCTGCCTACTGAATAGGCCGCCTGGACAATGAGGGCTATGACTGCAGGCCTTACCCCTTTGAAAAAGGCGTCCAGCATGGGAAGGTGCCGATATCTTAAAATAAGAAGCGCCAGTATCAGGATAATCAAAAAAGATGGTGCGGTGACACCCAGGGTGGCCATTGCCGATCCCCAGAAGCCTGCCACCTTGTAGCCAACAAAGGTGGCTGAGTTTATGGCTATGGGGCCCGGCGTCATCTGGGAAATGGCAATGACATCCAGAAACTCCTGCATGGGGAGCCAGTGGTGTATATCTATGATTTCCTTTTCTATGAGGGGAATCATGGCATAGCCTCCGCCAAAACTGAAGGCTCCCACTTTAAAAAATGCCCAGAAAAGTGCAAAATATATCATTTCTGGCCCCCTCCTTGTTTTGCAGTATCCTTTTTTAAAAACATTCCGACCAGACCCGACAATAAAATCACCAGTATGGGGTGTACATCAAATACAATCAAAGCCGCCAACGACAGCACCGCTATGGCTATACCGGTTTTATCTTTGAATGCGGCCTTCCAAAGATTTACGGCCGCTGCAAGGATCAGCACCACTATGGCAGGATATATGCCGTAAAAAGCCTTTTTCACATATGTGTTGGATTTCATGTCGGAATAAAAGAGGGCGACAAATAAAATTATAAGAAAGGATGGCAGTACGGTACCGAGAGTAGCGATCACCGAACCCAAAAATCCGGACAGCTTATAACCTATGTATATGGAGGAATTTACGGCCACAGCCCCCGGCGCCGATTGGGTCACGGCAATTATGTCAAGAAATTCCTCTTCTTTGATCCACTTCTGTCGGTCCACCATCTCAGTCTTCATTAATGGAATCATGGCAAAACCGCCGCCCAGGGTAAAGGCGCCTATTTTGAAAAAAGCCCAAAACATAAGCAGGAGCTCTTTGGGCGAAAGTTTTTGATTCAATTGTTTCACCACCTGATAGTTTTCTCAAAACCAGTTTCCCGAAAGTCCCATCAGACTCTAATTGCAGAAACAACCCGGTCATAGCCGGCATAATCCTTTATCACCTTAATTTCCTTAAAGTCGTTTGCTTTCAACAAATCCCGGACAACAGCAGCTTGATTCCATCCAATCTCCAGAATTATATGCCCTCCGGATTTTAAAAACTGAGGTGCTTTTGAAATGATTCTTTTATAATAGTCAAGGCCATCCATGCCGCCGTTTAAGGCTATTTCAGGCTCTTTTTTTATATCTTCTGGAAGATTGCCCATTTCGTCCTCCGGAATATATGGAGGATTGGACACTATCAAATCAAATTGCCCTAAGTTTTTTTCTTCAAAGGGCCGCCATAGATCCCCTTTTATAAAAAAAACCCTGTTTTCCACATGATGTTTTCGGGCATTATCTTTTGTATATTTTCCAGCAATTTCGGATATATCTGATGCAAAGACAATGGCATTAGGATGGTTTACAGCCACGGCCACGGCGATAGCTCCACTGCCGCAACATAAATCTACCGCTCTGGGTTTTTTTAAATTTTTAGTTACCCGAAGGGACTCTTCCACAGCAAACTCAGTTTCGGGCCGGGGTATAAGTACCCCGGGGCCTACGGATATATCAAGACCAAAAAACTCCTTATGTCCTGTTATATAGGCCACGGGTACATGACCGCATCTTAAATCCAGCAGCTTTTCAAAGCATGCGGTTTCTTCAACGGAGAGCTGGGCTTCATCATTTACTAAAAGCCTGAGGCGATCAAGCGAAAGCGCGTGGGCTAGAAGAAGCTCTGCATCCAGACCGGAATTTTCTACTCCACTCTCAGAAAGCTTCCGGCGGGCCATTTTCAGAACTTCGCGGATTTTCATCGAGCTATCGACTCCTGGCTTTCATCGGATTTTGCCAGTTTTCTCGCCTGGTCCTCCGCGATGAGGGCGTCTATGATGGGGTCCAGATCGCCGTTTAATATGTTTTCCAGTTGGTGAAGGGTCAGGCCGATGCGGTGGTCGGTGACGCGCCCCTGGGGAAAGTTATAAGTTCTTATTCTCTCGCTTCTATCGCCAGTACCCACCTGACTGCGGCGATTTTCCGCAATCTCCCTGTTCTGCTCTTCCTGCATCTTTTCAAGAAGCCTTGACCTCAAGACCTTCATGGCCTTTTCCCGGTTTTTAATCTGGGAACGCTCATCCTGGCATGTCACCACCATGCCTGTGGGGAGATGCGTTATCCTCACGGCAGAATCCGTGGTGTTCACACCCTGTCCGCCGTGGCCTGATGCCCTGTATATATCGATGCGCAGGTCCGCAGGGTTTATCTCCAGGTCCACTTCTTCAGCTTCGGGTAGGACGGCCACAGTGGCGGCAGATGTATGAATCCTGCCACCGGCTTCCGTAGTTGGTATGCGCTGCACCCGGTGGACCCCGGACTCATATTTCAAGCGGCTGAAGGCTCCACGGCCTGAAATTTCGAGGACCACCTCTTTAAAACCTCCCAATTCGGTGGGGTTTGAGCTCATAAGCTCTACCTTCCATCCCCTGCTCTCGGCATATCGGTTATACATCCTGAATAAATCCCCGGCAAAGAGGGCGGCTTCCTCGCCTCCGGTCCCCGCCCTTATTTCCATGATTACATCCTTTTCGTCATTGGGGTCTTTAGGGAGCAACATGATTTTCAGTTTTTCCGCAAGATTTGCGTATTTATCTTCAAGGGTTGCAATTTCGCTCTTTATTAATTCTTCCATCTCGCTGTCCCCGGAGTTTTCCTTCAACAATTCCCGGTTCTCATTTATTTCTACCGCCACCTTCTTATACTCCCGGTAGCAGGATACCAGCTCTTCCAGGGAAGCATGCTCTTTGGTGAGTTTTCTCCATTCTTCCTGTCTTGAAATCACTTCGGGGTCGCTGATTTTCTGAGTCAGTTCATCGTATCTTTTTTCAACTTCATCAAGTCTTTCTATCATAATCGATCACCTTCCGGAGGATTATAAAAGAATCTTTGATTCTAAATCCTCGGGCACAAGGCCCGACTTATTAAATCGGTAGATTCTCTTGAAACTTTGTGCGGCATTCTGCCGCAGTCGTTTTAAAGATTACAGAACGCTTTTCAATGCTTCCAGCGCCACTTCAATCTGTGATTCGTCCGGCTCCCGGGTAGTCAGCTTCTGAAGCCAGATGCCCGGTTTGCTCAAAATGTTCACGACCGGAGAACTGCTCCTGCCCGCGAGCCTGATAAATTCATAGGATACCCCCGCCACCAGCGGCAAAAGCAAAATCCTCGAAAGTATCCTCATGATGATGCCCGGCCAGCCCAGCAGGGAAAAAAGCAAAATGCTGACGACCATGACCACCATAAGGAAGCTGGTGCCGCACCTGGGATGAAGCGTGGTATACTTTGCGGCATTTTCAGGTGTAAGCTTTTCATCGTGCTCATAGCAGTGGACCGCCTTATGTTCGGCACCGTGGTATTCAAAGACCCTCCTTATATCCTTCATGGAAGAAATAATAAAAATGTAGGCAAGGAAAATTAAAATGCGCACCAGGCCTTCTATCATATTGAGCCAGAAGGGGCTTCTCATATTTTCCCCAATTAGTTTAACCGCAGCAGTGGGGATTATGATAAAAAGCAGTATAGCAAAGCCCACGGCGGTAAGTAAAGCCAGAGCGATATCCCTGCTGGAGAGCTTTTCCTCTTCATCTCCGGCTATGCCAGCCGAGTAGGAAAGAGCCTGGATACCGATGATTAGCATTTCCACCAGGGATAACATACCCCTGAGTATGGGTAGTTTAAGGAATTTATATTTGTCGGAAAGAGAGTGGTTTTCCTCTTTCTTTATTATAATCTCGTCATTTTTTCTGACGGCAATGGCGGTAAACTTCGGGCCGCGCATCATCACCCCTTCAATAACTGCCTGACCGCCTATGTTAGGTCTTACCGGTTTCATACAGCCCCCCCTTTAGCCATCATAAACCACTATCGTCGCGTTTTTACACTTAAATGAAGCTTGAATATTAATAAAGGCTAGAGCAAAACTCTAACCTTTAATGACTACTCCTGGTCCTTGAGACCGAATCTCTTCTTGAATCTTTCTACACGGCCGCCGGTATCCACCAGCTTTTGCTTGCCGGAAAAGAAAGGATGGCACTTGGAGCAAATTTCCACATGCAGCTCGGGTTTTGTGGACCCAGTCTCGAAGGTGTTGCCGCAGGCGCATTTCACTATGGCTTTTCCGTACTTGGGATGGATTCCTTCTTTCATCGTTTTCACCTCTCTAGCTTATTTTAAGCGAATTTCGCTCAATGTTTCCAGGGAATAAAAATACCTTTGTTATTATAGCACAGCTTTTCGTTTTTAACAAGGGATTTGGTTTAAAATTAGGTTATCGGCAGTTTATTGAAACCTAATTGTTAATCTGCAGTTATTCGGAAAACTTATATGGATAGTTATTCCAGTATAAAATTTGCCAAAAGCTATTGCCCCAACAAAAAGAATTTAATTTAAAGACAGTATAGCTTCATCGGAAAATAAATAAACTCCTGAGCAAGGCCAGGAGTTTATAAATGAGATAGTCAATATTTTATATTCAATTATAAAAAGTGCCAGATATATTGCAAAAGGGGCCACTATATTTTTTCTGTAAATCATGATTTTGATAAAGGCGAATAATTCAAGCCTGCCCTAGTATTCCCGTTTTCCTTTGCTTTAATTTACTTGTAATTTTAATATTTCTTCTTCAGACAAACCGGTAATTTCAATTATCTCGTCCACTTTTCTGCCTTTATTTATGAGTTTTCTTGCTATTTCTAACTTAGCTTCCAGCATGCCTTTTTCCATCCCTTTTTCCATCCCTATAATTTCCCTTTTTTGAAATTCTTCCTGTAAAGCTCTTTCAAGGTTATATATCATTTCATCCACCTCCTCGCTTTCTTCTATTACTTCTGAAAGCCCTCTCTTTTCCTTCTCGGGGAGTCCCCTTACTATCACTCTCTTTAACCATGTCTTGAACAGAAGAAATTCTTCGGGACTTAATTTTTTCAAAACATCTATGAGCTTTTGTAATCTTTGCTTGAGCTTTTCTATATCTGCTTTCTGGTCAATTAGAAATACAGCTCCTATCAGATTGGATAGTCCCATCAATTCTTCTTCACTGTACCGGTTTACATCTATCAGGATGTATTCAAAGTCTAGAACATGTTGTTTGAAAATCTCATAGCCATTCAGTATTTTTCTAAAGTTCATGGATACTGTCCAGTTGTTTTCACCGTTATATAATACTATCGGAATAATGGCAGGAAGTCTGAAATCTTTTCTTTCGGTTTCTGTCTTCGGTAAATCTTTTAGTATGCTTCTCCATATCTCTACCATGTAGAGCAGTAACCTATAAGGCATTTGAAAATCTACGGTTGACTGTAGTTCCAATAATATATAGAAAATTACTTCTTTGTTTTCTATCTTCAGTTTGTAGATTATATCTGCTTCCTTTTCGTCAAAGTCGGGCAAGATGAATGATTTATCCATTTTTTCTATTTTGTTTTCGTCGATTTGTTCTACCCATTCCTGGTTTATAAAGCTTTTTACTAGCTCCAGAAATACCCGCTTGCTGGATAGTAAAAACTTATAGCCTTTATCGTATTTGTTATGTAGGGGTTTTTCGCTAGTGTTTTCTTGATTATCTATGCACACTATAGTATTCCCCCTTTTTCACATTAACACAGGTTTTGATATCTTTTTTATGTATTATATCACAGTTTTCATTCTGCTGCAAAAGTCTGCTTGAGCCCGGATAAGCGTCAAGTATTTCTAGACTGCCACCTTTGCCTTATCATAAGAAGTATCGTATTCCTTGGAGCCTTCGACCGTTATGCTTATAGTCTTATTATCCCTTTCTTCATCAAGTTTTGTGATTTTTTCTCTAATGTCTATCTTCCTATACTCGAAATAAAGAAGTTTTCATCGTATTTTTTCACGGTGACATACTCTTCCCCCGTGGAGCTTCCCGCAGAAGTCATCCATAAAATATCGACCTTATATCTGTAGCTTCCATCCTCTCCTCTTTCCAACTCAGTTATTTTGTAGCTATCTACCAACTGAAATCAAGAAGATAGCAATTACAGGCAATAATTTTCTGTTCATTGTTAGTCCCTCCGATTATTACGTTATTTTTAACAAAAACAACAAGTGAGTGTTACTTATTACCTTAAAAACTTTTTAAATCCCGCAGATATTGCGCTTTATTCCATTAATTATAGCACGTCGGCCTCCCCTCCCTTCAACGTTATTCACCATTCGCTGTAAGGCCGGTACGAAGTAAAGCCGAAAAAGTTCCATTAAAAAAGCGGAACTTTTTTCGACTTTTTTCGTCTAACCTTATTGAATAATAGAAATTATTTTAGGCTGTACTTGCTTAATTTTAAAAAAGGGCGGTGCTCCATGAAGAAGACCATCTTTATAGTTGTTTTTATTGTTATTTTCATTATTCCAGTTACTTATTACACATTAAAGACCCAGGCTTTGACGGAATCCCTTTCTCGAGTAAATCCTTCTTCAGAGGAAAACTCAAAAAGCAATGATAATAAAGATAAAGCCCCGGATATAAGTTCACAGGTTTCCTCCCCTGAAAAGAAAAGTCCCGCAAAGCCGGAACTTTTACCCTACAATGGCCCTATAGAAAATATATTTTTTCATCCACTTATTGCATACCCCAAACTTGCCTTTGATGGGGACTATCTTTCAAAGGGATATGATGACTGGTTCGTCACCGTAAATGAATTCAAGAGAATCCTTGAGGCTCTTTACAAAAACAATTACATACTGATAGATACGAAATCTATTTTTGAGGAAAAGATAGTGGATGGAAAAAAAGTCCTGGTTAAAAAAACCTTGATGCTTCCCCCGGGCAAAAAACCCCTTATAATATCGGTGGATGACCTAAATTATTATGACTACATGATTAAAAACGGCAATGTTTTCAGGCTGATACTGGACGAAAACGGAAATGTAGCCACCTATTCCGTTTCTCCAGAGGGGGAAGTAGTTATCTCGCATGATAATGAAATAATTCCTATTCTTGATAATTTTGTAAAGGAACATGAGGACTTTTCGCTTCATGGGGCAAAGGGCATTATTGGCCTCACGGGTTATCAGGGCATCCTGGGGTACAGAACCAATGAAGCAGACTCTATATCCTATGAAAGGCAAAAAAGCGAAGCTCTGCAGGTGGTCAA
The DNA here is from genome assembly GCF_003691585.1 of Biomaibacter acetigenes. GTDB lineage: Bacteria > Bacillota > Thermosediminibacteria > Thermosediminibacterales > Tepidanaerobacteraceae > Biomaibacter > Biomaibacter acetigenes. The sequence goes on from NZ_CP033169.1 coordinate 3,046,842, forward strand.
GCGCTTAAAGGAAACCGGGTGGGAATTTGCCTCCCACAGTTACGGTCATCCTGATGTGAGAAAAATTAGTTTAGAAAAGTTGAAAAGAGATACCTTGAAATGGAAAATGGAGGTAGAACCCCTGATAGGGCCAACACCCGTATATATCTACCCTTACGGCAGCAGCCTTTCTTCAAAGGATCCCAAGTTTAAATTTTTATTGGAATCGGGATTCAAAGTTTTTTACGGTGTAGGCCCAAAACCCTATGAAAACTTTGAGAGTAAATTTGTAGAAATGGACAGAAGGCATATAGATGGTATCGCTATGAAAACTCGGGACAAGATGCTCTCACCTCTGTTCGATGTCCGGGAAGTTATAGATAGCGTAAGGCCTGTATCTTCAACTCAAAATTTGCCTTTTTTTATCGGCTCACCATAAACGGGCCCATATATTCTTTTAAACTTATCTGGTCCCGTGCAATATCAAAGAAAGGAGCTGAGAATTAACAGCCCCCTTCGTGTTCTTTACAAAATTATTTCAATTCGTTGAGTAGCCTTACGCTATATTCACCTGCTGAATCCGAAGGCTTTCATCATGAGCCTATTTATATCGGTGTTATCCATATGTCTGGCAAAATCGGAGGCATTGGGGCCGTAAGCCATTACAGGTACGTCTGTTCCGGTATGGCCTCCGGAAGTCCAGCCTGCGAAAGCCCTCTTGCTGATAATATCGGCCACAGTGTTCGATACTGCATAAGAGTCTGTTTTCTGGGCTTTGAAGGCGTCCAGCATGGCAACCTGCTCATAGGGGGTAAGGTCTGTAATACCAAAATACTGGGCAAAAATATCCTTATAATTATCCGCTGTAAATTTGGATGCTATAACATCTTCAATGGAGTTCTTTTGAGCTTTTAAAACTTCTGGCTTGAAGTTGTACTGGCCGTATCCGCCGATGGAAAGTCCGCCGGTCTCATGATCTGCAGTTACGATAACCAGAGTATCATTGCGGGATTTTGCAAAGTCAAGAGCTACTTTTACGGCATCATCAAAGGCTATGACATCTTTGGCGACAGTTGCTGCATCATGGCCATGAGAGGCGTGGTCGATGCGGCCGCCTTCCACCATAAGGAAGAATCCTTCCTTATCCTTGCTCAAAATGTCGATAGCCTTTTTGGTCATTTCTGCAAGGCTGGGTTCTTTTGCGGCATCTCTGTCAATATCATAGCTAGCATGGCTGCTCTTAAAAAGGCCGAGAAGTTTTCCGCCGGTGACCTTGTTCATGTCATCCCTGGTTTCCACAAAGGTGTAACCCATGTTTTTGGCTTCGGTAATTAGGTCCCTGCCATCTTCTCTCTTGCCGCCCTGGTCTTTAGTCACGAAATATCTTTTTCCACCGCCTAAAAGCACATCAACTTTATGGTTGAGCATATCAACGGCTATTTCATTTTCGGCATCGCGGTCCGCATTGTGGGAGGCAAAAACGGCAGGAGTAGCATGAGTGATTCTGGTGGTAGTCACAAGACCGGTAGCCTTGCCGTTTTCCTGGGCATATTCGAGTATAGTCTTTACAGGTTTTTTGTTTACATCTACACTTATGGCCGCATTGTAGGTTTTAACACCTGTAGCAAGAGCCGTTCCGGCGGCCGCCGAGTCCGTGACCCACTTTTCTACAGGGTCATTGGGATATGTAGATGCGGTGCCGTTAAATGTAAAACCGTCCATGGTGAGAGCGCTGTCCTTCATTATACGTCCCAGTGTCATCTGACCGTATCCCATGCCGTCGCCGATGAGCAAAATTACATTCCTGGCGGGAGCGGCAGCTTCGGCAGCAGGAATATAGGAAGAAACAACGACCGATAATACCATAACCGCTGCCAGCAACAAACCTATACTCTTTTTGGAAAACAACCTCACAAAAACCCCTCCTCAAAATAATAAAAAATTTAACGCCTGTATTTATTTTATTAGAACTGTTTTAAAATAATGTTAATGAAATGTTAATCATTGTTATATTCTGGTTAAGAGTTGTTAACAAAAAATGGTCGAATACATATTACAATATATGCCATATTTCCCGGGAAATAGACAATAATTATCGACAATTAAAGCAAAACCCCTGCCAGTAAAAATCTGTGCAGGAGCTTCTAAATTCTTCGATTTCATTCAATAAACCTTGATTCCTATTGCCATGCCCTGAACCGGATAAAACTCTACCACGGCTCCACTTTATGTCTGTAAATTTCGTTAATCATTTAATAACGCCTTTTTTGATTATCACGCATCCATATAACTTTCTCTCGGTTGTCGCAACAATGGCATAGGCGTCTCTGGCCTTTTCATAAAAAGCAAAACGCTCGATATATTCTATGGTTTTTTCCCCTCTATCGTCGTATTTACATACAATCTTCCTGATTTCCTCCTGTATCTCAGGTATTGTATTATCCCCGGGCACTACCTGCATCAGACCAACTGGGTGGTCTACATAAATATCCAGCGGGAATAACTGTAGTATGGCGTCAAGTACTTCAGGCACGCCATGTCCATCACAACGGACCAATCTTTTTGCATTGCTGGCAGCAGGAAAATTAGCGTCACCAATGACCAGATCGTCGCCATGGCCCATTTCATGCAAAATCTTGAGCAGTTCAGGAGAAATAATATCTGGGATTCCTTTTAACATAAAAAACATCCTTTCCGTCTCTAAAATTCAAACTTTTTATTTATTCTTAAACAAAATTACGGTTACATAGTTTTTTGCGCAAATTCTTTTGATCTTTTTGATATAGCCCTTTTTTGAGCATATTTATTGCTATAATAATTGAAAACCATTACAAGTATCAGTACCAATCCCCATATCAAGTCCTTAATAAAATTGCTAATGGAAGGGAACATGTTGAATCCCGAAGACAGGAATTGAAGTATCAATATCGCCACTGTAACCCCTGCCACGGTGCCAAAACCGCCATTGGGGTTGACACCCCCCAGCAGTGAAATCAATACGGTCTGCAATGTATAAGATGTCCCAAAATCAGCTTTTGCGGAGTTGGTGCGTGCAACAACGATCAGGCCTGCAACAGCCGCCAGAATTCCACTGGTCATATAAGTTAACATCGTTACCTTTGTATTATTTATACCCGAAAATCTCGAAGCGGTCGGATTAGTACCCATCATATATAGTTCAAGTCCAAAAGAAGTCTTTGAAAGCAAGCTCGATATAACAATGGCGCTTAGTATATAAAGAATAAGAGGAACAGGGAGAATACCCCAGACGGCCGTATTGCCCAGATTGGAATACATTATGGGAATTCCGGTGACTATCCTTCCATTTGTCAATACAAGAGCAATACCTGTAAAAAGCTGCATGCTGCCCAGAGTGGCAAGTATGGCCGGAACGCCGATCTTTGATATGACAAATCCATTAAATAAGCCGCATAATGTACCAACTGCCAGTGCCATAAGTACAGCTAAAATTATCATGAAAAGAATATATCCCGGAGCCGCGTCCTGCGGTATCATTTTTGAGAGCATTATGGCGGTAAGTATTCCCGAGAGATTTGATACTCCAACTATGGAAAGGTCTACCCCTCCGGTGAGCATGGAAAGCATCATGGCAATTGACAATACGCCGTATTCCGGAAACTGATACGCCATAGAAATAAAATTATCGCTTTTTAGGAAAAGGTGGGGCTTGACTGCAGACATTATTGTGAAGACTACAAATAACATGATGAAAAGCCGCAAAAGGTTGCTATCCTGATTTATCAAGTGTCGCAGGTTAAACCCTTTCATAAAATCTTTTAATTCACCCGAATGCTGTTTATTCATACAAAATCAACCCCCAGTTACATTCCAAATTAATTGTCGCATTTTTCCCTATACCTTTTCCAATTCCTTTTCATCTATTTCTACCCCATGCAGTGTATTCTTTTGTTTCATTGACTGGTACGCAGATACGCCAGTACCTATAAGTATTAGAACCCCTGTAAAGAATTTTTGCCAGAAAGTGGGGATACCCATTAAAATAAGACTGTTGCTCATAATAGTGACAAGAGCCACACCCAGCATCGTGCCTGTTATGGTGCCATGACCTCCCGTAATACGGGTGCCGCCCAATACCACAGATGCAATAACTGTCAGTTCCATGCCCATCAAATTCGTAGGATGGAGATTGGCCATCATGATGGTGCGTGTCATACCCGCAATCCCGGATATAAATCCTACAAAAGAGTAGATAAAAAACTGTATCTTGATGATGTTAAAACCGGCCCTTTGAGCAGCGATACGATCTCCGCCCAGAGCATAAATACCCCGACCTAGCATGGTATAGTTCAGTATGAACCATGCAATGATTATTAACCCAACTAAAATAAGGAAAACCGCAGGCAAACCGCTTGATATACCCAGTTTTGCATTATATACACGGATAAGATCGATTTTAGAGAAGTTTATCATTGTCTTAGGAATATCGGAAATCTCCCGGCTATGCAATACTCCCTGCATGAATCCGGTAAATATGCTGGAGGTGCCTAGCGTAACAATGAGCGTCGGCAGGTCAAAAAAGGCAATGAGTGCAGCATTAATAAGCCCCAAAAACAATCCGATAGCTCCGGAAATAATAAAAGCCAGTATTACATTCCCCTCATAATGCCATATCATTAACAGCCTGGTTGCTGCATACATGCTCAATAGAGCGATGGCAGTGAAGGATACGTCAATGCCTCCTGAAACCAGTACCATAAGCACCCCAATGGAAAAAATACCGGGGACAATCATTGCCCGAAGCATATCTACAATATTATTTCTGGTAAAGAACTGGCCGCTTTGTATTTGAATAAAGACGCACAGCAACAGAAGGATCAAAAAAATATAAAATTCATTGGTTCGCAGTAATTTTTTCATTATAAATCTACATCCTTCCCCTTCACAAGTGTAATCATGCTTCAGCGGCCATCTGATAGGCCAATTCTTCTTCGGTTACATCTTTACCCATAACTTCGTTGATTATCCTTCCCTTGCGCATGATAAGTATCCGGTTGCAATTAAACAATACTTCCGGAATATCATCGGAAATAATGATTATACCGATGCCCTGAGCAGCAAGATTGCGCAATATCTGATGTATATCATACTTGGAACCGATGTCCACACCTACTGTAGGACCATTTAATATCAATATCCTAGGATGCATCGACAGCCACTTAGCCAGCACCACTCTCTGCTGGTTTCCGCCGGACAATGTCTGTACCGGCAGGTTCTGAGAAGGTGTAACAATACCGAGTTTTTTTATCCATTCATCAATGCATTTTTGTATTTTATTTTCATTCATAAACCCATTCTTGTTTAAAAGCTCCTTTATATTGGATATAATTATGTTGCGGCCAATAGACTGAGGCATGAATAGTCCTTCGGTCAACCTGTCTTCAGGCACATATCCCATTTTATTTTTGATTGCATCCTGCACAGAGTTTATCTTAACAATGTTGCCATCGATATAAATTTTACCGGAATCTGCCGGAAGCAATCCGAAGAGAGACAATGCCAGTTCGGTGCGCCCGGAACCTAGCAGTCCTGTAATGCCTAAAATTTCGCCTGCATATAATTCAAAGGAAATATCCTTGAAACCGTTTTTTAAAGATAGATTTTCAACCTTCAATAGAGGGGTACCTTTCCTGCTTTCGGCTTCAAAATGAGTTTCCTTGAATTTTCTACCCGTCATATAATACACAAACAAATCGTTGTCAAAATTGGCAGCCTCGCCGGAAATTACATTCTGGCCGTTTCTTAAAATGGTAATTTTTTCGGATATTTCGAATACCTCATCCAGCTTATGGCTGACAAATAATATTGAGATGCCCTGTGATTGTAAATTCTTGATAATATTAAACAGGGCGGCAACTTCTTTCTTGGTAAGTGCCGTGGTGGGTTCATCCATAATTATAATTTTAGCGTTGTTTAGAAGAGCACGGGATATGGCAATAAGCTGTTTTTCGGCCACTGAAAGATTTTCTACTTTTTCATCCAGATTAATCTTAAAACCAATTTTATCAATGGCTTCTTTTGCAATTTGCTTTACTCTCTTCCAATCAATTAACTTTCTTTTTCCTGACAGCTCCAGGTTTAAAGCAATATTTTCAGCTACCGTGAGATTGGGAAAAATGGAAAGATCTTGATATATAATCTGTATTCCCCGGTCAATCGCTTCCATGGGGGTCAACCTGCTATATACTTTACCGCCAATCTCAATCAGTCCCTCATCGGGCTCGTAAACACCGGATATTATTTTTATAAGAGTAGATTTCCCGCTGCCGTTTTCGCCAGCGAGACAGTGAATTTCACCTTTATGAATGGTAAGGTTAACGTTCTTTAAAGCCTGGACGCCTGCAAAGGCCTTGCTGATATTCGTCGCTTTCAGAATTATTTCAGCCATCACATTACCCTCTTCTTGTGGATTTTTAACAATTAGAGTAAACAGGCCCGATGGCCCATTTACTCTAATTTCTAACAAAGCTTTAGAAGTTGTAATCTTTCATATTCTCCTTGGTAACGGCTACCCATCCTTCACCTACAAGAACCTTGCCTTTGAGTTTCAGGTTCTCATATCCTTTCACACCCAGGTTCAGGCCATCTTTGATCTGGTCTTTTTTACCTTCAAGAATTAATTTTGCCAGAGCATTCATGGCATAACCTGCATCGGCGGGATCCCAGAAAGTAATGGTGCTGAGGGAACCGGACTCCAGGAACTTTCCGGCAACCGATACCAGAGAAGAACCGGCTGTAAAGACTTTACCTATTTTGCCCATTTCCTCAATGGCTTTGGCGGCACCCGGGGCATCTTTGCTGGAAGTGCCCATTATGCCCTTGAGGTCAGGATATTTTTTCATGATTTCCTTGGCTCTCTCATAAGCAACTTCCTGGTTGTCTTCGCTTTCGATCTTCTGTTCCGGGACCAGCTCCATCTTGGGGTATTTTTCCTTCTGGCGGGCAATACCGGCATCAGCCCATTCATTATGGGATTTCATGGTAAGCAAGCCCACCATGGTCACGTATTTGCCTTCATAGTTCATGGCTTTTGCCAGGTTATCCATAATAAATGCACCGTAAGCGTTGTTATCAAAAGCTTCTATATCGTACATAGTATTTTGCTGGTTGGAGGCTTCATGGGTGACAACTACGATACCCTTATCCATAGCCTTCTTCAATACTGGCTCAAGGGCTTCAGGAGAAACTGGAACCACACATAACGCATCAACGCCTTGTGCTATAAGGTCTTCAATAACCTGCACCTGCAAAGCGGCATCAGCCTTGCTTGGGCCTTTCATGAACGCTTCCAAACCGGTATCCGAAGCAAACTTTTTAACACCCTGTTCCATACGAACAAACCAGGGGTTGGATGCATCCTTCACAACGGTGGCTATCTTCCATTTTTTGCTTTCTGCAGGTTTTTGCTGATCTGAAGCCTGTTGAGATGATTGGCCGGTGGATTCTTCCGCTTTCTTAGCTGTGCCGCATGCCGTTAAAAGGCTGACGGCCATGACAATTACCAGGGCTAATGCTAGCAGTCTCTTCATATACGATCTCCTCCTTAAAATTTGTTTTTTATTGCAGAACGGGTGATTAACCCCGTTTTGCCCTAAGAAAAATAGTTACCTTCCAAGAAGATATTTTCGGACCATACGGGTAGCCTGACAGGCGTCGCCGGTTTTTAGGACCTGTTCTACTTCCTTTTCATCCATACTGTTCATTATGTCCATCAGGGCTACAAACCACTGAACGCTCTCGTTTACCGCTTCACGGCCATCTTCCCGGTAAGGGTACTGGTCTGTCGATATCCATCCCTGATACCCTGTCCTCTTTAGCCAGTAAAAAAACTCAATATATGGAATCGTGTGGATGCTGCCCGTGATCATATCGTCATCCCAAAAACCATAATTGTCATTCATATGGATATGAAACAATTTATCTCCATATTTTTTCAATATAGCTACCGATTCCGCTACGTTTTCATAGGCTACTTCGGCATGACCATAATCAATAGTCACTCCGCAATTGGGTTCCCCTATTTCCTTTACCATCAGCAATGTAGTGCCCACATTGGAAGGATAACTCCTGTTTCTGGGTTCCTTGATTTTGTATTCAATAGCCACTTTTATATCTCTTCGATATTTGCAGCACTCTTTGACACCTTCTTCGAACCAACCTCTTTCCTCTATGTAATCTCCCTGGAACGGATAATCATAGCCGTCCTGGCCCGGCCACAGGCTCACCAAGTCACACCCTATTTCTGCCGCCACATCCATCATTTCTTTTGTGACCTTTACGGCTTCGGCGCGGATTGATGGGTCTTTAGAAGTAAAAGCCCCTTTGCCCCATTTCATCTCGCCAAAATGATCAGGAATAATGGAAACAGCCTTAAGGTTTGTCCTGGCTAGATTATCTTTAATTCTTTGTACATTTTGGGTGGTGATATGCCAGTTGCTTACAAGTTCCACGCCTTCCACATGTTCGATTGAAGCAACCCTGTCAAACAATTTTTCCAGCTTGAACGATTTGCTGTAACCTCCACTCATATACCTGTCACAACAGGAACCTACATTGCCAAGTATAACGGAATATTTCGGTTTATACATAATATTGCCTCCTTTTTTTTGAATATTAATAATTAAAAACGTATCGGAAATCTTAATTCACGATAATCAATTATTATTTTGATAACTTCCATTCTTCTAAGGCCTTTTAAAAACAACCATACTTCTATTTTTAAAGCGCTTTAAAAAAGAAATAACAAAATTTATAATTTTGGTCCTGTAGATTCTCTAATTACTAATTCGGGTTTAATAAAAATACTTTCAACTTTTGTATCATTGTTTTTTATTATATTTACCAGCATATTAACCGCATTCCAGCTCATTTTTTCTATATCCTGGCTTACCGTTGTTATGGGTACAGGTGAAATAGTAGAAAAAAGAGTATTATCATATCCTGCTACGGATATATTTTCCGGTATTCGTATCTTATGTTCCTTTAGTGTATTAACAACCCCTACTGCCATCATGTCATTGATTGTTATAATGGCATCGATATCCTGTCTATTTCTCAACAGTTTATTTGTTATTTCACAGGCATATTCATAATTAATCCTGCTACATTCGATAAAATTCCTTTCATCAACTTCAAGATCTGCTTCTCTAAATGCCTTAATATAGCCATTTATTCTATATGCAGTTGTTACTACTTTTGGTGAACCGGCCAGAAAAATAATGTTTCTATGACCTAGATTAAGCAAATATTTTACAAGTTTATAAGTCCCATCTTCCAGGTCTACCATTACACAAGGTGCTTTAATCTCAGGATAAGGAGCCGTTACAAAAATATAAGGAATTTCATGTTTGTTTAATTCTTTAATATAATTTATATCATGATTGATTTTGTTGATAGGAGTAATAATTATTCCTTCAACTCGCTGAGAAATAAAATTTTTAATTATTCGTCTTTCGACATCGGGCTTATCATTTGATATAGCCAGAATTAAGCCATATCCCATTTCCCTGACATATTCATCTATGCATCTTACCAGCTTTCCGTAATATGCGCTTTCGATATCAGGTACAATGAGGCCTATGGTTTCGCTTCTTCTTTTTGCGAGCCCTCTCGCCATGGCATTGGGTGAATACCCGAGGTCTTTTGCTATTTTTTTAATTCTATTTCGTGTTTCCTCCTTTACCAACTCGCTGTTATTTAATGCGAGAGAAACTGTTGCCACAGAAACTTTTGCCTCTCTTGCAATATCCTCCAATTTTATAACCATTGTTTCTCCTTTTACGACATATTTTTTAAAACGCTTTAAAATTATATTTTATATATTCGACGAGTTTTCAAAAAATCCTTCTTGATCAATGTAAATTTTTTTATTTTATAAACGTAGTTGAAAACTGTAATTAACCATATTTTATAAACTTAATCAACTCTTCGGAAAATGTTTTCATATCATCAAAATAGCATGTATGCCCCAGATCTTCAAAGGTGAAAAGGGTGCTTTCCGGCAGGTGGTCTTTCAAGATGCCCGCAAATTCATAGGGAGCGACGTTGTCTTTTTTACCCCAAATTATCAATGTCTTGACCTTTATATCTTTTAATTTCTCCTCGTATTTATCCACATTTATGCTGTCTATAATAATCATAGATTTGAGCATATCCGGGAATTTTAAGGCGAATCTTATGGATATCTCCCCGCTGAAGGACGGCCCTACCATGTGGACCGGGGAGAGGTTCATTCGCTTCATAAATTCTGCCAAAAAGTCCTCGGGATTCAAATCCAGTTCCTCAGACTTTCCATAGCCCGGCATTTCCAGGGCGATGGCTTGAACCCCCTGCCTTTCAAGGGTTTCCATCAATCCCGACTCCACCCAGTCCCGGGTTGTAAACCTCTTGCCGTGTAAAAGCAGCACGATATCGCCGCTTTCCTGAATGTTTTTTACATAATGGATTTTGCTTCCTTTAATGTCTACGTATTTATCCATTACATTCATTTTTAAAGCGCCCCTTTCTCTATATTTTCAGTGAGATTTCCGCCCCGTTCCTTATGGCCTCAACGGCTGTGGCCACCACATTGCAGTCGCCCACAAAGGTGTATTTTTCATGGCCTTTTAATTTTGCAAAGGTTTCATCAGGCTTGTTGCCCACCGCCAGGACAACATCGTCAAACTCCAGCAGCTTTTCGACACCATCTACAGTATATGACAGCTTTTTCCGGACCATACGGTCTATCTTCGCCTTTGTAACTACATTTACATGTAGCTCTTTTAATCTTTTTAAAAGAAGCTTTTTTACCATCGGAAATACCCCGGCAGCCACATCCTCTTGCATTTCCAGTACTGTGACATCCTTGCCTCTTTGGGCAAGAAACTCTGCAGTCTCAAGGCCTGTGAGTCCACCGCCGATTACTAAGATATTCTTACCTTCAGGCACATGGCCTTCCAGCACATCCACGGCCTGGCAAGGTGCCGCATACATGGCCATATCAAGTTTTGCCGGGACTGAACCTGTGGCGATTATAACCCTGTCAAAGTCCATAGCCTCCATCCCTGCGGGGGTAATGTTCGTATTCAGGTGCACTCTGACGCCGTATCTTTCCAGGTCCTTTTTAAGATATTCTACTACCCTGCCGATTTCCTTTTTGCAAGGCGGTATGCTGGCTACATTGATCTGGCCGCCGAGTTTTTCGCCTTTTTCAAAGAGCTCTACTCTATGGCCTTTTCTGGCGAGATAAGCGGCAGCAGCCATACCCGCCGGGCCTCCGCCTATCACGGCAATATTTAAAGGCTTTTCTGCCTTTACTTCAAACTCTGACTCTCTTCCTACTTCGGGATTTATCATACAGGACACAGGCATTCCTTTCAGGATATACGCTATGCAAGCCTGATTGCAGTGGATGCAATACCTTATATCTTCGGTACGGCCTTCCCTGATTTTGGCGACACAGTCAGGATCTCCTATAAGCCCCCTGGCAATGCCGATGAAGTCAGCTGTGCCATCCTTTAAAATCTTTTCCCAATCCGATGCCTCGCCAAGTTTATCTGCGGCTATCACCGGTATTTTTACACTACCTTTAATTCTCCCGGCATATTTCACCAGAGGCCTGTCCTCAATGCCCATGGGGGATATATGGTATTCCGAAGTGGCCCCCACCCCAGCGGAAACATTGAGGCCGTCGGTACCGCTTTGTTCCAGCATCTTCGCAAATTTGACGCTTTCCTCGATGCTAAATCCTCCAGGTGTAAAATCATCGCCGTTTATTCTGCACAGGACCGCAATATCGGGCACTTCGGCCTTGACGGTTTGCAATATCTCCAGGGCAAAGCGAGTCCTGCCTTCAAAACTCCCGCCGTATTCATCGGTCCTCCTGTTGACATCCGGGGATAAAAACTGATTTACAAACCATCCGTGGGCAAAGTGAAGTTCCACCAGGTCAAAGCCCGCCTCTTTTGCCCTGGCCGCTGCCCGGGCAAAGTCCTCCACGAATCCCCGCACCTGCTCCTTTGAAAAGTCTACAGGGTTATACTTTGGATTGTGCATGGCAAGCTGTATTCCTGCTTTTGCCCCATTTTTATGGATTACCTGTGCCAGCCGGGCAAGGCCGGCGATTTTTTCATCATCATCTATTCCCAGTTGATTTACAAAAAACTTACCCAGTTTATTTACATAGCTTGCCCCTACAATGACCAGGGAAACATCCCTGGACCTTCTGTCATAATATGCTATTTCCCTATCGCTTACAAACCCGTCCCGGGCAAGATTTGTTACCGTAGGCAACATGACCAGCCGGTTTTTTAATGGGAGATTGCCTATTTTATATGGTTCAAATAACATTTTTATCACCTCAAATACTAATTATAAACCATGTAGTTGCATTAGTAAAATAATATGATATTATTAAATATATAAGTTATTACTTATGAGGTGGTTTTAATTGAATTTTAAAAAATTGAAGGTCTTTACCACAGTATGCGACTGCGGCAGCATGTCCGGGGCGGCCAAAAAACTTTATATGACCCAGCCCGCAGTAAGCCAGGCCATTCTGGAACTGGAGGAGGAGCTTGATGTCCACCTCTTTGACAGGATAAATAAAAAGCTCCTGTTGACATACCCGGGAGAAGTCTTACTGGAATATGCCAGGAGAATCCTTGTCCTGGTGGAGGAGGCGCAGAGCACCATGAAAGATATCGCCAACATGAACACCGGCAAATTGCGCATAGGGGCCAGCACCACCATCGGCACCTACTTGCTGCCCGAAATAATCAGGACTTTTGGCCAGAAATTTAAAAACATAGATATACCATTTGCCATCGACAATACCGGAGTCATAGAAAAAATGCTGCTGGAAAACAGCATCGACATCGGCCTGGTGGAAGGCCCCATACACTCAAAAGAGATCATCGTTAAACCTTATATGGACGACGAGCTTTTCATAATATGTTCCAAAAATCACCCCTGGGCCGCAAGAAAGAGAATCGGTCCAGGGACAATATCAGAGCAAAACATCATAATACGTGAACAGGGCAGCGGCACTCGGGAAGTTTTTGAAAACACTATGTCAAAACATAATATCCCCTACAGTATAAAGCACGTGCTGAACAACACCGAAGCTATAAAAAAGGCCGTAGAAGCGAATATAGGAGTTTCTGTGGTGTCGGAAATAGCCATAAAAGAAGAAATTAAAAGCGGCAGGTTAGTAAAAATTAATTTAGAGGGCGTAAGGTTCTTAAGAAAGTTCAACATAATCTACCACAAGGACAAATATCATTCAAAACTCTTCGAGGAATTTTTGAGGCATCTATGTTCGGGCAATTTTTGACATTTAGCTCCTCCCAATACCTCCACATCATAACCCCGGCGCGCAATTAGAAGCTCGCCGCATTTTGGGCAATAGGTGTTGCTGCCTTCCTCATCTACCACATTTCCGGTGTAGACATAATCCAGGTATTTCATAGCAATTTTCCTTGCCCGCCGGATGGTCTCCACCGGCGTGGGCGGGAGGTCCAGCTTGAAATTGGGGAAGTAGCGGGTAAGGTGAAGCGGAATATCTTTTCTCAAAGAGGCCAGCCATTTTGCTAGAGCCTCTACTTCATCCTCACCGTCGTTCATACCGGGTATGAGGAGGGTGGTTATCTCCACATGACAGGATTTCTGGGCTATTTCCACCGTCCGCTTCACCGGAGATAGCTTCCCGAAGGTTATGTCCGTGTAAAAATCCTCGGTATATGCCTTCACATCAATATTCATGGCGTCTATAAAGGGCAGCAATTTTTCCAGCGGTTCCTTTTCGATAAAACCGTTGGTCACCAGGACATTCTTTAATCCCTTTTCCCTGGCCAGACGGGCACATTCTATCACATATTCGTACCATATCGTGGGCTCATTATATGTGTAAGCTATGCCTATATTGTCCTTCTGTCTTGATGCCACATTAACCAATTCTTCGGCGCTTATCTCTTCCGTCGGAACTTCGGTAAGCTGTGCAATCTGCCAGTTCTGGCAGAACTTGCACCGGAAATTGCATCCGAAGCTCCCTACTGAAAATATCCAGCTTCCAGGAAAGAAGTGATAAAGGGGCTTTTTTTCTATTGGGTCCATGCCCCAGGAGGACACCTTAGCGTAATTTGCGGAATAAAGAGTGCCATCTTTGTTTTTTCTTACTCTGCATGTCCCGGCCCTGCCTGGAGCAATCCTGCAATGATGGGGGCAAAGGAAACAGTGGACCATGCCATTCTCTGTTCTTTCAAAGAACAACGCCTCTTTCATTTCCCATTTCCTTTCTCATATATTGGCTTTATTTTCGACGCGACCCTCAATAATGCCTCACCACTTCAAACCTCTCCAGCTTATAATCTTCATCGGGGCTGATGCCCGCCTTCCTCAAGGCTATACTTATCTGCTCCTCCACCGTATCGACACCCTCCAGGTCCGGCAAAAGCAATCCCGACCTGAAGCCCTTTCTCACTATAACACCGTACCTTTTCGGGTCCAGTTTATCCGGTGAATCGATGGGCTCGGGTCTCGTGAGCACATCCACCGAATATGTGAGCTCGGGCAGCTCCTCGGGCTCTACGGGTTCGAACCTGGGGTCCTCGCACCCCGCGCTGATAGCGTTTTGCCGTATTTCCTCCGCTATGTTTTTCTTTGTGGGCAAAAAGGTCCCGATGCACCCCCGAAGTTCGCCGTGTTTTTTGATGGATACGAATACACCCGCCCTTTCTGACAGCATTTCCTCCGGCAGGTCTTTTGGGAATTCCGGCATCCTGCCTTCTTTCACATAGGTCTCCAGAGTTTGCCGTGCAAGCCTCACATAAGCGTCTTCGTTTTTTCTCCGCTTCTCTATTTCTTCGCGCCTTCTGTCATAGAGTTTTTTCAAAATGCTCTCTCCTTTCCCTGCCGGGTGAAAGGCAGCTACGCAGTATCCTACGCCAAAAGGGCCCTCATAGGAAAGCACCCGGGGTTGAACTTTATATCCATCCAGGGCTCCCATCATTATCCACAGGGATCTTAACCCGCATTCCCCGGCCTTTTCTATTAAGCCAGGCTCAAGGGCGGCTATCGCCTCCACATCAAACTCCTTTAGCAAGGATATAAGCTTCAGGTCAAAGTCCTTTGCATGAGGGCTGTATCCTGCCGGAGCATCGGGTGTGAGCCTGTGGGAAAGGTCCCCGCTGGCCACGATCACAACCTTTTTGTCAAGAGATTCTGCAGCCTCCCGTATTATCCTTCCGAAGGCATAAAGGTCTTCGTAGGGCAACAGGCCGTATGCCATGGGCAGAAGTTTAAAGCTTGAAGTGAATTGTGTAACAAAATAAATGGGCACCATGACACCGTGGTCCAGCTCCTGTCTTGTTCCGTACCTTGAAAGGTGAATTTCGCTAGATTTTACAGCGGGTATACCTTTTTTCTGCGCTATCTCACAAATTTCCCGCTTTAAATCCTCATCACTTTGAAATTCCATTTTCACCCCGGGGGCGCCGAAGGATGAAAGACTACCTTTGAGTGGAAAGTCGTAAATGCAGACGGCATCTTGAAAGACTGGTCCATGAGGTGAAATCAATACCAGCGTGTCGGGAGCAAGTTCCCGGATTTCCCTTCCCACCTCCTTTGCCGCTTCAATGGAAGATGTAGTCATCTGGGTCTCCCTTCCTCCTACTTCTTTCACCATGATAGGAGGATGAGGCATCAGGTAAGCCGACAGTATACCCATTTTTAAAAACCTCCCTTTTTTATAGTATTTCTTCTCCAAGTGCGGAAGCTATCAAACCCACCGCCACTTTAGCAGTTTCATTGCCCCGGTCCAGAATGGGATTGACCTCCACGAATTCCAGGGAGCGGATAATACCCGATTCCGCCAGCATTTCCATGGCCAGGGCCGCTTCCCGGTAAGTGATACCACCTCTTACCGGTGTCCCGACTCCCGGCGCCACCATGGGATCCAGCACATCCATGTCAAAACTCAGGTGAACCCCTGCCGTCCCCCCGCCGGCAAGTTTAATGGCTTTTTTCATGACATTCCTCATGCCGCACTGGTCTATGTCATTCATGGTGAAAACATTAATGCCTGATTCTCTTATGAGCCTTTTTTCGTCCCGATCTATTGACCTTACCCCGATAAGTACGGTGTTTTCCGGCAGCACCTTTGGCGAAAAACCTCCTACATTGGTGAGGGCCTCATGGCCCAGGCCCAGGCTGGCCGCCAGTATCATGCCGTGGATATTGCCTGAAGGCGTTGTATCCTGGGTATTAAAATCCCCATGGGCGTCAATCCAGATGAGTCCTATCTTTTTTAAAACTCTACTTACCCCCGTCACCGACCCCAGGGCTATGCTGTGGTCACCTCCCAGCACCAGAGGTTTAAATCCATCCTCTATAGCACCACTTACCGCATCGGCTGTACGCTCCGAAGATTCCACGATTTCATGGAGATATTTTAATTTTTCATCCTTAATTTTCCTGCTCTCTGGATTTGGAACCTCAATGTTTCCTCCATCCTCCACTATTATACCATTTTCTTCTAAACGCTGCTGAAGATGTGCATATCTTATGGCGCTGGGCCCCATGTCCACGCCGCGCCGGTCTGCCCCCAGGTCCATGGGGACACCAATAATTCTTACTTTCATCTAGACACCTCTTTTTTAAATTCGGAATCAATCATTTATAATATATCCCCGACAATTCCATTTTAACAGTTTTTCTATTTTCTGGCTCGTATAAAGAGATAATTTTTTAGAAATAATCTACATAAAATATCTTTTAGGTATTGATATTTTTTTAACATAGTATTATAATTATAGTCGAAGATAGTTATAAATTTCACAAGGAGGTTATTAAAATGTGGGAGGCAAAAATAAGTCCTAACAAGGTCTTCGAGCTTCGCTGCAAGAACACCACTTATTTTGGTATAGGGAGCATAAAAAAGATAAAAGACATCCTGGAAGTTCTCAAAAATAAAGGTATAAACAATGTCATCCTTGTGACCGGAAAAGGTTCATACAAGGCCAGTGGAGCCTGGGATGTTATAAAACCCGCCCTTGAGGAAGCCGGATTTAAATACACCCTTTATGATAAAGTTGGACCCAATCCCACCGTGGACATGATCGATGAAGCGGCCAAAATGGGCCGGGAAGCCGGGGCAAAGGCCGTCATCGGCATCGGCGGCGGAAGCCCCATCGACACCGCCAATAGTGTGGCCGTACTGCTGGAATACACTGGTAAAAATGCAAGAGAGCTTTATGAACAGAAATTCGGCCCCGAAAAGGCGGTCCCCATTATAGCCATAAACCTTACCCATGGCACCGGCACCGAGGTAGACAGGTTCGCAGTGGCCACCATCCCCGAGAAGAACTACAAACCAGCTATAGCTTATGACTGCATTTATCCCATGTATGCCATAGATGACCCCGCCCTCATGACAAAGCTTGATAAAAAACAGACAATAGCAGTCACCGTAGATGCTTTAAACCACATTACCGAAGCCGCCACCACCCTTGTAGCATCGCCTTACAGCATCCTCACGGCAAAAGAGACGGTGAGGCTGATAGTTCGCTACCTCCCCGCCGCGGTAAATGACCCCGAAAACCTTGTGGCAAGATATTACCTGCTATACGCTTCTGCTTTGGCCGGAATCTCCTTTGACAACGGCCTCCTGCACCTCACCCATGCCCTGGAGCACCCCCTGAGTGCGGTAAAACCCGAGATAGCTCACGGTCTCGGCCTTGGAGCCATACTGCCTGCAGTGGTAAAGACTATTTATCCTGCCGTTTCAGAGGTGCTGGCCGACTTATACAGCCCCATGGTGCCCGGCCTTAAAGGTCTGCCTGCCGAAGCGGAATATGTGGCCAAAAAGGTGGAAGAATGGCTCTTTAATGTGGGATGCACCCAAAAACTTTCGGATTTTGGATTTACAAAAGATGATGTCCCGACTCTGGTAAAGCTGGCCAAAACTACGCCATCTCTGGATGGATTGCTTTCCATAGCGCCGGTGGATGCCACTGAAGCCGTTATCGCAAAGATTTACGAAGAATCTCTTTAACCCCACAGGCCTTCGGCCATGATATATAAGGCTAAGGCGCCAAAAGGCGCCTCTTTTTTATTGACCGGACTTTATTGGGCCCAATTCATCCCCATTTACAGTGATTTTGCGGATTGTAGGTCGATAGACATATTGAAAAATCAAATATCCCGTAAGCGGTATCAGTGAAAGTATCATGTATAACCATTTAAAGCTGATAAACTTGCTGAGCCCGCCCAGCAAAGCTCCTGCCGCGACCCCCATGTCAAATCCTGCAGAAAAAATGCCTATGGCCATACCCCGCGATAGTCCAGGGATATTAAGCACTAAAACGGATGTTAAAATGGGAAAGAGGATGGCAAATCCAAAACCGTAAATCAGCGCTACAACCACGAGCTGGTAAAAATTTCGAACTATGCTCATGGCCAGAAAAGACAGTGTCATCAATACCATGGAAAGAGCCACCAGGGATTCGAGATACCTCTTGCTCCAGGATCCCATTATGAGCCGTGAAATTACCACGACACTCGTGTTAATCAGGAAAAAATACTCTATACCAGCTATACCCCTTTCATGAGCAAACACAGGCAGCATGGCCGAGATTGCCCCAAAAGTTATCATTCCACAAAAGAGGACAATTGTGGGCAGGTAAACATATTTGTGTAGAAGTATCTCCATGAAATTTGAGCTCTCGGGGGCTTTCCTACCTGTTCTTATATCCGTAAGCAAAAAGGCCAGTATAAGTGCAATCAGTCCTGTTATAACTGTGGCTATTACTGCGCCATTGAAGCCTGTAATATCCATCAGCTTTATTCCCAGAGCCGGCGCTATACCTTTAGCTATGGTAAAGGATATGCTGTTGAGTCCCATAAACTGGGCAATAGTTTCAGCCGAAGATATATCCGTAGTAAATGTGGCCGATGCCACAGTAAATGCACCTATGGTAAGACCATATATCAGCTGAGCCATTCCTAATCCGGTGACTCCCAACGGCAGCTTTACCAGTACTGGCGTTATAAAAAACAACATTATAGAAATAAGCATTAACTTCCTGCTTCCCATCTTTTCCACCCATATTCCGCCAAGCGGCCTTGCAATCAGAGAACTTACAGAAAAGAAAAACACAACCAGGCCGATGGTCATGTTGTCGAAACCCTTCTGAAGCATATATGATGGTATAACAGGCATCATAAGGTAGTATGTTGAGATGAAAGCTATGGTAGCGGCAAGAACTAGGGCAAAGTTTTTCATATTTCTATCAAATTTCATGCTATTGGCCCCCTTTTTAAAAGGTTACTCAAAAATTTTCATGTTTTTTATTGTAACATATACGATAAAAAAAATAAAATGCCCGGTAAATCCGGGTTTTGTGTACCATATATTATCTACCGCAATATGCGTTTGCTTCAAATTATATCAAAAAATCTTTGGCTGGCTCCGAGACTTCTATGCACGTCTCGGCCAATCGGTTTTTGGGTCCATTCCGGTCAGCCCGGAGGTAAATCGAAGGTAACCAACCCTAACTGCGCTTCTTTCCCGGAGAATCCCGGATGAATGCCGATATGCTCCGCATGCCGTTTGAAAGGTTTATAGGAGTAACATTTATCAAGCAAGTCCCCTCCTATCTTACAGATTAGGGGCAGTGCAAACTGCCCCTAATGATGAGTCAAAACATTTTATATTAAACATGAATCTTCCTGGATGATACGGTTTCCTTTTTTGTAATGCTGGAAATGATGAATAACAAGACGATGGTCACAACAGAAGAAGGAATAACCGGCCCACCAAAAACATCCATTAAAGGCTTTATCTGTCTTGCAATAATGGCGGTTAGGGTTCCTAATATCAAACTATATCTTAATGCGACTGGTGTAATGTTAGAGTTATCATAAATATACTCTCCGGGTTTTCTCCAAAGCAATCCTACTATCACCGCTGGTGCCAGGGCGCCTGCGGCGGTACTGTAAAGCCATCCTACCAGGCCAAGGATAAATTTAAATTTCAATGCGCATATAACTCCAACTACCCCCCATGCCAATGTAACCCATTTTGTGATGGCGACTTTTTGCTCATCAGAAACATCGGGTTTGAGGGGCATCAGTATATCATTGACAGTAATTATTGCCGCAATATTGAGGAGTGAATCAGCGCTGGACATAGTGGCCGCCAAAACAAGGAGTGTCATGGCCACAGTAATCCATGGAGGCATAAAGTTCTTGACAAGATATGGAGCAACACCGGTATCGAGATTAGGATTTACTGTAAACACTATTAAACCTATAAATACGGATATAACAGAAACCAAGACTGTTCCTATACCGCCTATCAGGGCAGCGTTTCTTGCCGAAGGAACATCCTTGGCGCTAAATGCCCTCTGCCAATAGCAAACCATAGTAAATGTACCCATTATACCTGTTAAAAACGTCGTGAAAAGTTTAAGCCAGGGAATACTGCCCGAGGCACCGGTTAAACTCCACAGTTCAGGTTTTGCGGCCATGACTTTGCTTGTAAGTGTTGCCAAGCTAAAATCCACCATTCCAAAGGCATAGTACCAGTAAAACCCTGCAAAAGCAACAATTAAAAGGCCCTGTATCACATCAGTCCATACAACCGATAATAATCCTCCGCTCATTGTATAAAATATGAAAACTGCACTGGCAATTATTATCATGAGCGTAGAATCCGTACCGGTAAATACGCTGAATATCTGCCCAATCGCCATACTCTGGGCACCGGTCCAACCTGCAGCTACGAAGCCTGTCAATAAGCCGATGACAATGCGCGAGGTTTTGTCTTTTGCTACGACATTATCCATGAATTCACCCATGCTTTTAAAGGAAAATCTAGCCAGAAATCCGGCAAGAGTCAGGGCAAAGACGATTTTTCCGCCTTCACTGCCCAATGTCCATGCAATCCAGCTTATACCACGATGATAACCTTCATCAGGAGAACCGATAAAGTCCGCAGCCCCCCAAACCGTAGCAAGGAATGTCCACATTATGAGATAAAATGGAAGGCTTTTTCCCGCAATGGCGTAGTCATCAAAGGATGCGGAACCTTTTTTTGATACCGCCATTCCTATGGCAAGCATTGCGATAAGATAAATTATTGAAACAATCCATACTGTCGTAACCACATTTTTCACTCCTTTTTTGATTTTTTTCTTTTAAGGCATATTTATATTCTTTAGGTCATGTTAGAACTACCTCCTCTAAAACAATATTTCCCAATCCAAAGATAATTAACTTAAGTCAATAAAGAATATTGAAACTTTTCACCCGAAAAAAATTTTTATAAATGTTATAGATTTCTATATGATAGCGGATCGACCACAGCCTGTATTACTACCGGTTTATTTGTTTGAACAACAGATTTTAAAACATGTGTAAAATCTTTGATGTTATCAACTTTGTAACCTTTTGCACCAAAGCTTTCCGCCAGTTTAACCATATCAGGATTTGTAAATTCAACACCATAAGGTACCAAACCTTTTCTTTCCTGGTTCATTCTGATAAGGCTGAGGATCCTGTCGTCCATGACGATTATTATTATGGGTATATTCTCTCTTACCATTGTTTCAAGTTCGGCCATGTTCATGCCAAAACCCCCATCGCCTACGATGGCCACAACAGGTTTTTCAGGATATACCAATTTTGCGGCCATGGCCGTCGGTATCCCTGAGCCCATGGAAGACAGGCCGTTGGACATAAAGAACGTTCCGGGTTCATAGGTCCTCCACATCTGGCCTACCAGCATCTTATGAGCACCTACATCCGATGCGGCAATAGTGTCTTCAGGTAAAATCTCTCGAGCTTTCATAACTACCTCATAGGGCTGCATCGCTTCGCTGCGTCTAGTTGTTACTAGTTCAATCAACTCGTTTCTTTTGGACATAATTTCATTTTTATCCCATTTGCTCCGTTCAATATCCCTAGCTAAAGAATCCAGAATTCCTTTCATTTCACCGTAAATCTCTACAGACACAGGATAATATTTATCGGTGTCAGGCACTTCATCGATATTGATAACCGGTATATTACCAAACATCCACTGTTTATCAAGTTCTACAGCATCATAACCTATGGCAACAATGAGGTCGCAGCTTTTAGCAAAATCCAATATCACGCGGTCGCCCTGCATCTCCACCACTCCTAAAAACAAGGGGTGGTCTTCTCGTATGATCCCCTTTGCCTTTGGAGTCACTATTACAGGGGAGTTCAACTTTTCAGTAAATTTTACAAATTCTTTATGAGACCCGCTTCTAAGAACCCCGAGGCCAGCTAATATTATAGGACGTCTTGCTTCATTAATCACTTTTGTAGCTTCATTTATATCACCTATATCACCAATGAAGGATGAGCCACAACATTTAGTCTTTTGTCTGAAATTTGTATCCTGTTTTTCCATAACTGCTACATTACTGGGGAATGTTAGATGGACCGGCCCCTTCCTGGACGCCTTTGCAAAACTTATAGCTCTGTACAATATCCTTTCTACCGAATTGGGCTCTATTGTTGCGCTCCATTTGGTAATAGGCTGAAAAAGCCGGACCAGATCAAGTTGCTGATGTGTTGACACTTCATAATTATTTGTTGCCATGTTGCCCGTAATAGCAATAACCGGCGCCCGATCAAGCAAGGCTTGCGCTACTCCGGTGACAAGATTGGTGGCACCGGGTCCCAATGTCGAAAGACAAACTCCAGGCATGCCAGTTATTTCTCCTATGGCCGAAGCCATAAAGGCAGCAGTTGACTCATGTTTTGTCAGAATAAACCTTATATTTTCTTGTCTCAGGGAATCGAGGAATGTCGTTACTTCACCCCCGGGATAACCAAAGACATATGTCACCCCCTCTTCTTTTAAAATCTTTGCTACCACATCTGAAACCTTCATAATTTTCTCCCTCTTTTATTAATATAAATTTATGTTTATTTCTGGATTATATAATTTTGAAACTCCTTTATCATTTTATTTAAATGGGATTCAATAGCCCTATAGGCTCCCCTGCTGTCTTTAGCCTTTATCATCTCCAGTATCCTCACATGGTCATCATACAGTTTTCCTCCAATGGCTTTACGTACAGTAGCAAAATGTCTTGTCAAATCGTTTTGCTCACGCAGCAGCATCATTGTCCTCAATAACACTTTGTTTTTTGAAGCCACTGCAATTAACCTGTGAAATTCGCTGTCCTCGTTATCTCCGGAAATCCCCTGGCTTATCTTTATTTTTTGAATCAGTAAAACTTCCTGCATCTGGTTTATGATATCCTCATCGGCATTTTTTGCCGCAAGGAATGCCGCCTCTTTTTCAAGACCCCGCCTTGCGATCAGGATATCTATCAGATCGGTTATATTCGATGGACTTATAGATTCCAGAAATTCTTTCTTGGCATTTTCAAAAGACAGTTTATTATTTAATGCGGACAAATGTTCAATGCCCTTTTGTGTTAATATGCGGCCCATGTTTTTTAACTTCTTTGTGTAGCCCGCATGGTCCATTTGAAGCAGCCTGCGGCCAATGGTAGCTTGACTTACGCCGTATTTTTCCCCCAGGATAATCGACAGGTTTACCGCTCCTAATGGTTCTCTTGAATTTAATAATTCTTTCAAAATTTCATAATCCAGCTGTTGATCTAACTCGGCCAATGTTATTCCCCTTCATATAATATTGATAATCATTGATGATTAATCTCATTTATAAACATATTAAAAGGTTTCTTCTAATTTTGTATTTCAATGCTAATCATTGATGATTAATTTAATATTTATATTCGACAATATTCTCTAAAGTCCTTCTTTTAATTAAAAAATTTTTTATGAAAATTATTTTCAGTTAACATCGAAAAAATGGATTTCACCTTTCTTAAAGATGAAATCCATTTAATAAATTCTTTTAGCTTTGTTCTAAATCCAACAGGGGCTCCACATGCACGAGAGCTTTAGAATTGATTTTTGATTCAATGACCCTTTCCACCTGTTCCGAAATGTCGTGGGCTTTTATCAGCGATAAGTGGTTTCCCACCTGGATATGCAGGGAAATCATCTTCCTGTCGCCATAATCGTGCACATGGATTTTATGAATGCCGGTTACACCCGGCACCGAAAGGGCCAATCTTTCAATATCCTCGATTATTTCCTGATCGGCTGCTTCACCGATAAGTTTTGAAGAAGAATCCCTGGCAATACTAACACCAGTATAGACAATCAGCGCCGAAACTCCCATGCCGAATACAGCGTCTACCTTATAATATCCATATTGCGAGGCCACGATGGCCGCCGCCACCAGAACCGATGCTATCCCGTCTGTCCTGTGATGCCAGGCGTCCGCTATCAACGCTGGCGCGTTTATTCTGGTCCCCAAATCTATGGAAAACTGAGACATCCATTCCTTGAAGATGGCGCCGGCTATCATAACCACGGCCACTGCATAACTGCCCTTGACCGGCGTGTTTGATATAAGACGGTCATAGGAAGTCTTGCCAAACTCTACACCTACGATTATCAACATTACCGCTATCAGCAGGGTTGCCAGAAACTCTATTCTGCCATGGCCGTAAGGATGTTTTTCATCGGCGGGAGAACTGGATAGTTTAAAGCCCAACAGCACCACCACCGATGTCATAACATCGGAGGCCGTATGTGCCGCATCTGCCAGGAGTGAAATACTGTTGAGCATTAACCCGAATGATACTTTAATCGCCGCCAGTAAAAAGTTGCCTATGATACTGACCCATGCTTCAAGATAGGCATATTTCCTTCTTGTCTCAGACTCTATAACCTTTTGGGACAGTTGTGTTTCTTTCAAAAAATGGATTATCATATAATCCACGGTTTTTTGAACTATCTTGTTCATTTTCATCCCCCTTTATTTACAATTATTTTTAGCAGTTATTTTATATATTACCCCCTTCTTTTATATATATAAAAAACTTGCGGGATGAGTCCCGCAAGTCCTTCTTGCTGCGCTTTTTGCGCCCGGTTTAATTACCTGTTCTCATTGCAATGAAAATAATAACATGAAATGGTTGTGAAGTCAAGTAAGATATTGATTCTCAAGTGATAAACAGATTCATACTTACCGGACAAAGTTCAATCAACTTTCATTTCCACAGGGTCTACATGAATTAAAACATCGTTGATCTTTTTATTGTTGTCCAGTATTTTATTTTTTACTTCCACCGCCACGTTATGAGCCTCTTCAAAAGACATGCTTTTATCCACGCCGATTTTCATGTCAACATATATGAAAGGCCCGCTCTGCCTTGCTTTTATGGTCTTTATCTCACACACCCCCCTGCAGCCTTTCACCATATTGGAAATATTATCTATCAGTATCCTGTTGCCAAATCCGTCCATTAACTGGTTTATTCCATCGACGGTAATATCCCACCCCATTTTAATTATAAACACCGTAACGCCTATGCCCGCTATAGGGTCCAGTATTACAATACCGTGCCTGGCTCCAAATATACCGATAAGGGAGGCTATCGATGAGTACGCGTCGGAACGGTGATGCCATGCATTGGCAATAGTGGAAGGGCTCTGAATTTTCTTGCCAATCCTGTAAGTGTATTGAAACATACTTTCTTTCACCGTTATGGATAAAATTGCAGCCAGAAGCGGAAGCAGCCCTGGCTCGGTCACATGGCCCGTCACTATGGATTCTACCGCCGAAAACGCTATATAAAAGCCTGCCAATAATAAGAAAACTCCCACTGTCGCCGTGGCCAGTGATTCGGCTTTGCCGTGGCCGTAAGGATGCCCTTCATCAGCGGGCTTTTTAGCAACTTTCAAACTGAATAAAACCACAATTGATGCGATTATATCCGAGGCCGAATGGGCGGCGTCGGCCACCATAGCCGTGCTATGCCCGACGATGCCGGCCGCCATCTTTGCCGCTGTAAGAAGTATATTTCCAACTATGCCAATCCACGAAGCTTTTTCACCCTGTTCGAAATACTGGCCATCCTGATGCGTTTCCTGCTCTTGCTGCTGTAAATCACGGCTCTCAAGCATTTTTAACCCTCCATAAAAATATAACATTTTTCCATATTAAATGATCCGTTCCGAGCTGTGAAAGTCTGCAAAGCAGGCTGCAAAGTGCCCGGGGACCTTTTCCTCAAGTTGTGGGTCCTCTTCTTTGCATCTCTGCATGGCGTACTGGCATCTCGGATAGAACCTGCATCCCGGAGGTGGGTCAACGGGTGAAGGAACTTCGCCCTGCAAAATCTCTCTCGGCCGCCTCAAGTAAGGATCCTCAATAGGTACAGCCGTAAGCAGAGCTTCCGTATACGGGTGTAGCCTGTGGGCAAATATTTCCTCCGTCGGTGCCATTTCAACCATTTTACCGACATACATCACGGCGATATAATTTGAAAGATACTGTACAACCCTGATGTCATGGGATATAAAGAGATAAGTTAAATTGAACTTTTCCTGCAGATCCCGCATCAGGTTCAATACCTGAGCTCTGACGGAAACGTCCAGAGCCGATATGGGCTCGTCCCCCACAATAAACTTAGGGTTTAAAGCTAGAGACCTAGCGATGCCCACACACTGTTTTTGGCCGCTCGATAATGTATGCGGATATTCCCTAGCAATTTCGGGTTTAAGTCCCACCGTCTTTAATAATTCGGCAACTTTTTCCTTTAGCTCTTTCCCGCCGGCTATTCCATGAACCACCAGCGGTTCACCGACAATACTTTCGACATTTTTTCTTATGTCAAAAGAGCTGAACGCGTCTTGAAAAATGATTTGAGCACATTTGCGGAATTCTTTTTCATTGCACTGCTTCTTATCATATATATTTTTATTTTCAAAGTAGACTTCTCCGCTGGTCGGCTTAATCAGGTTCAATACAAGGCGTCCTATTGTAGTTTTGCCGCAACCGCTTTCTCCGACCAGGCCCAGGGTCTGGCCCCGTTTTATTGTAAAGGAAACGTCATCTACGGCATGGACCCAGGAAATCGGTTTTCCCATCAAACCGCCTCTGACAGGAAAATGTTTTACCAGGTTTTTTACTATGATAATGTCTTCTGCATTCGTCACCTAAACCCCTCCTTTAGTGGCGGCCCTTCTGTAACGGGTCGAATTCTTCCCTTACCCAGTTGCCCACAAGATTGAGGCACAGTACAGTTATGCCGATGATGAGACCGGGGAAAACCACCAGCCACCATGCATTCGTTATATACTGGCGCCCTTCGCCTATCATTAGACCCCAGGAAGAAGCCGGCGGTTGAATACCATAACCGAGAAAGCTCATGTTGGCTTCGGCCTCGATCATATGGGCCATTTCCAGGACATAGGTGGTTATGAGTGGTGAAATGACATTTGGCAGTATATGGCCGAATAAGATCCTGGGCATGCTGCATCCGATTGCCCTGGAAGCTTCCACCATGGTTGATTCCCGCGCGGTTAAAACCTGGCTCCGGGCCATTCTGGCATGAATCATCCACCCTACGATTAAAAGTGCTATGGTCAGGTTCCTCTGACCGGGTCCGAGCACCATTACGAATGTTAGGGCCACCAGCAAGCCGGGAAACGACGATTGAATATCCACCAGGCGCATAAACACCAGATCAACCCATCCGCCGAAATACCCCGATATAAGGCCGATTACCGTTCCTATGGCGCCCGCCACCGCAACCACCGTAAAGGCCACGCTCATGGAAACCCTTCCGCCGTATATAAGCCTTGAAAGCACATCTCTTCCCTGCTGGTCGGTGCCCAGAATATGCGGAAAACCTCCCTTTGCGGGCGCAGCGAGAGACGGCGGCTGAAGCCTGTGGACTATGTCGCTTTTTGTGGGGTCATAAGGGGCTATATATGGCGCAAAAATACTTACCGCTATAATTATCATCAGTACAATAAATGCAAAGAGGGCAAGACTGTTTCCTGAAAAGCGCCGCAAAAACCTCTGAAAGACATTTCTCTTTTCTTCATGCTCGCGAATTTCTATCTGAATTTGTGTATTTGTTTGCAAATCCTGTGACAACTTTTAGCCCCCCTCAATACCTTATTCTGGGATCAAAGTACCCGTAGGATATGTCGACAGCAAGATTTATAAAGCATATAATGACGGCTACCAGGAATACTTCCGCCTGAAGAAGAGGAAAATCCTGCCGCCCGATAGTGTCGACTATGAGAGTGCCGAAACCGGGCCAGCCGAAGACCACCTCCACGGCTGCCGTTTCTCCTGCGAGAAGTCTCCCCAGGTCCATTCCACCCATCGTAACAATGGATGTGGCCGCATTTTTCAGGGCATGGGCAAAAAGCACGGAAAAATCGCTGGCTCCTTTGGCTCTTGCTGTAGTGGAATACTGGGCGTTCAGTTGCTCGGCCATGGAGAACCTGACTATCTGGGCCAGATGTCCCATCGGCACCACGGCCAGTGTAAGGGCCGGGAGAATCAGGTGCCTTATGGTCCCGTAACCCGAAGTATAGAACCATCCCAGCTTGACCGCGAAAAACAAAACGAACATTAGACCGACCCAGAAAGGCGGAAGGCATATGCCTATTAAAGATGCGGTTGTAAGGACTCTATCAAGTATGGTGCCGGGTTTGTATGCCGCAATAATCCCCAGCGGAATCGCCACCATGACCGCTATGATCAAAGCCGTGGCCACAAGCTGCAGCGTAGCCGGAATCTTATGCAAAACAATCCCTAAAGCCGGCACCTGTTGCCACCAGGACTTACCGAAATCCAACCGGAACATGCCGCTTAAGAATTCCGACAGCTGCACCATCAAAGGTTTGTCAAGGCCCAGTTGGTGTTTCAGAGCCGCCCTCTCGGCATCGGTGGCCTGCAGGGGGAGCATTGTATTTACCGGATTGCCGATGACGTGGGTTATAATAAAAACCAAGATAGATACGCCAAGTATTACTACAACCGTATACAACAAACGCATAATAATATATCTTTTCATATAGTAACCCCCTATTAGATAGGGGGGAAGGTTTTAAACCTTCCCCGTAAGGATTCTATTTCAACTTCATCTCATAGACCGTTATCCTGGAATCCTGCCTGGGTTCCCAATCCAGATTCTTGGACATTCCGTATATATCTTTCAGATTGAGAAGAGGTATGCCGAAAGGATCGTCATATACTGCCTGGGACAGTTCCTTGTAAAGCTGAAGCCGCTTCTGGGTATCCATTTCGTTTCTGGCTTCGGTTATCTTTTTATCTATTTCGGGGTTGGAATATGTGGATTGCGGTCCACCTGTCTTTATAATAGCCTGATAGAACCTGTCCATATCAAACAGTTCGTTGCCGTTGGAACTGAACATGATATCCGGCGCCTTTTCCACATTAAAGAGTGTGTCCAGCCATTCCTGCCAGCTCAAGAATGTTAGCTTCACATTAAATCCCGCGTCTGTGAGCATGGATGCCACAGCTTCCGAAAGTTCGCCGTCTTTGAGCCATCTTCCGCGTTCGGAGACCAGCTGGATAACTTCTCCGTTATATCCGGCTTCTTTAAGGAGTTGTTTTGCTTTTTCGGGGTCGTATGGGTACGGCTTCAGACTGTCGTTAAATCCAAAGTAACCGGGCTTTGCCATCTGCCCTTGCGCCACATTGGCGTACCCCATGAACAGGCTCTTGGCCAGCGTATCCCTGTCGATGGCATAGCAGGCCGCCTGTCTTATGAGTTTATTCTTCATTGGGCCCCTCAGAGTATTGAATCTCAGGAATGTGAATTCAATGCCGTCGGATGTCTTGTATTCCGGCAGTTGATCGACATACTCGGGGAGCATATTGACCGCCAGATCAATCTCACCGGCCTTCAGAGCTGAGAGCCTTGTGGACCCTTCCTGTATGAATCTGTAAGTGGCGGCTTTAATGGCGGGTTTATTGCCCCAGTAACCGTCAAAAGCCTTTATCTTTATATCCACACCGCGATTCCAGGACTCAACCTGATAGGGGCCAGTACCTACCGGAGCGGTGGCAACCTTATCCGGGTTTGCTTCTACATACTTTTTATCTACGATATCCAGCTTGGTCAACCTCTTGGGGAGAATGGGGTCCGGCCCGTCAGTGATAATCTGTATGGTTTTGGCATCCACAACTTTCGCATCCTTTATGGTGGAGAAGTTGCCTGCTATCTGAGATTTGTAAGCAGGGTCAATGATCCTCTTTATGGAAAAAACCGCATCTTCTGCTGTAAACGGGTCTCCGTTATGGAACTTTACTCCTTCTCTCAATGTAAGCTGCCAGGTGGTGGAGTCCACTGCTTTAATATCGGTGGCAAGCCCGGGTTTTGGTTCCAGCGTCTTGCCGTCAAGCTCCAGCAGCCTTTCAAAAACGTTGTCGGTGACCGCCCTCATGTTACCGTCATCGGGATATTGTGGATCAAGAGTCGTAGGCTCGCCCTGTAAGGCAATAACTATAGAATCTTTTGCAGGAGTAGATGTGCCGGAGGTATTGTTAGAAGAACTTCCCTGCTGGGATTGCTGCGCAGGGCCTCCGCAACCCGCAACCAATGCAACTGCCAGTATTAAAATCAGTATTGTTAACCAAATTTTTTTCATAATTTTCCCTCCTTGTTAATTTTAAATATGCTATACCAGCGGAAAATGGCATCTTACCCAGCGTCTGTCGGATCCCTTCACCCGCTGATAATCGGGGTCCTTTTCACGGCATATTTCTTTTGCAAAGGCACATCTCGGGTTAAATCTGCACCCGGTCGGCGGATTTAATAGATTGGGCGGATCTCCGGGTATCACCTCCAGTTTATGGTTTTTATCTTTTAAATCCATTATTGACCGGACAATTCCTCTAGTATATGGATGGGCGGGGTTGTGGAATATGCTGAAAACATCTGCTGTTTCCACCACCTGCCCGGCATACATAATGGTAACTCTATCGGCCATTTCTGCCACCACGCCAAGGTCGTGGGTTATCAGGATAACCGTGGTTCCGATTTCCTTTTTCAACTGTTTCATAAGCTCCAAAATCTGGGCCTGTATAGTCACAT
Source organism: Biomaibacter acetigenes (assembly GCF_003691585.1). Lineage (GTDB taxonomy): Bacteria > Bacillota > Thermosediminibacteria > Thermosediminibacterales > Tepidanaerobacteraceae > Biomaibacter > Biomaibacter acetigenes. Next base: position 3,077,837 of record NZ_CP033169.1, read on the forward strand.
CCAGAGAAGCTGTGGGCTCGTCGGCTATAAGAATCTGGGGCCTGCAAGCCAGAGCCATGGCTATCATGACCCGCTGTTTCATCCCGCCCGACAGCTCGTGAGGATAGTTGTTAAATCTGCTTTCAGCCGCCGGTATCCTTACCAATTTCAGCATTTCGATGGCTTTGTCCTTTGCTTCTCTACCCTTAATCCCCTGATTGAGTTCGATAGCCTCCATAATCTGACGGCCTATGGTCCAGGACGGATTAAGGGAAGACATGGGTTCCTGAAGAATAAGGGCTATCCCTTTGCCCCGGATTTTTCGAAGATGGCTTTGCTTCATGTGCAGGAGATCCTGGCCCTGGAAAATCACGTTTCCGGATAGAACCTTCCCCGGCGGGGAAGCTATCAGGCGCAACATGGACAGCGCCGTCACCGACTTGCCGCAGCCGCTTTCCCCTACTATGGCGAGGGTCTCTCCCTTTTCCACATGAAGGTTCACCCCATCTACGGCATGGACTTCCCCTTCCCTGATAAAAAAGTGCGTTACCAAATTTTTAACAGAAAGTACGGTATCTCTTTCCTGTACCGCTTCAACTTGAGATGGGCTCAAATGCATCCCTCCTAATCCAGCCGGTATTTTTCAATGACTCCAAGCTCTGACAAAATGACTTTTAATTGTTCCAGCTTTTCGCCCCCCAGTTCAGGATATGGACGCCTGGGTTTTCCCGCCGGCAGTCCCAGTAAATTCATGGCCGCTTTTACCACGATGGGATTTGACAGCCAGTAAAGTACCTGTAAAAGAGGATAATATTTTAAATATAAATTCCTGCATTTTTCAATTTGTTCGATGCTATCCCAGGGCTTTGAGATCTCTGCCATTTCTTCGGGTATAATATTCCCCCCTATATTGGCCGTTCCATGTCCGCCAAGGGCTAATGTAGGCAACACTATGGAATATTTGGGATAATCGCAGCACAGAATATGGACTCTTTCACCCACCCGCCGTCTTACCTCCACCAGCTGGCTTACATGGGGCATAGCCTCTTTGTCGGCTACAAAATTGGGGCACTCATCGGCCAGAATCTCTATAGTGTCTGGCTCAATATTTACTCCCACCCTGCTGGGATTGTTGTAAACACCTACGGGTATGCTTACGGATTTCATGCATGTGAGCATGTGTTTCAGGACAGCCTCCTGTGGCGGCAAAAGATAGGGGGGAACGCTTAAAATAAGCCCGTCGGCTCCTTCGGCCTCACAAAATTTGCAAAAATTCACGGTCTCCGCCGTAGTGGGAAACGTAGCGCCAAAAAATACCGGTATCAGGCCTTTTGCCATTTTCGATACTTTTCGAACGATCTCATGCCTCTCCTCTGAAGAAAGCAGAGTGACCTCTCCCGCAGATCCCATGACCAGCAGTGTCGAAGTCCCGTGTTTTGCATGGAATTCCAAAAGAGTCCTGAATCCTTCATAATCAATGGTTCCCGTTTCATTAAATGGCGTAGGAATAGCTACCCACGACCCTGCAGGTTTATACATATTAATACCTCCGTTGTTAAAAATAATCAGTTGTTCCAGTAAGTATGCATCTTTTCCAATTATTCCCTCATCAATGATGAGGAGCAAAAAGTTATGCGGAAGTGCAAATCCTTCGTTTTAACTTTTTCTCATTACTTATTTTTAATATAATTCCTGAAGGTAGATTTATTTTTCCTTTTCATTCAATTATTATATTTGATATATATTCGACGCGAAAAATAAAAATCCTCTTTTTGTCAGAATTTTATTTTATTTTTGATAACAATTATCATATATTAGTCGTTATCACATATTAATGATTATCAAAGTCGATAACAATAAAAAAACGGCAAAGACATGTAAGCTGTCTCCTGCCGCTGATATCGACTCCTTGAACTGGATACTATTAATTCCACATTCATGAACTTATATATTACTTTTGAATAACAGCAATCTGGATGAATTCAGTACAACCATGGCAGATGCCACATTATGGATAATGGCCGCAGCTATGGGCGACAGTATGCCTGTTGAAGCCAGCGCAATACCCGCGATATTTACTGGCGGGCGGCATTGTCCGCAGCGCCTATCACGGCCGTAAGAGCAGCCAGCGCCAGGGCACAAAATAATGCCGTTTTCTTTTATTATAAAATATTTCGTCAGTTATCTGGCAATCACAATTTTAAAACTCATTATGAAACTAAAAAGTCCCCCTTTTATAGGGAGACTTTTTTCATCAAAATAGTTATATTGTTGTTGTATATTATGTCGTCACGGCATACGGTTTTGCCTTATATTCACTGTCTTTAGCCATGGATACCGATAGCTTTGCCCGGGCGTTTTTCTTCACGGCTTCAATCTCGCTCTGGGTCACGGCTCTCTCGAAGCTCCTGAATCCCGCCAGCTTAAAGCCGTGCTTTTTTGCAATGGCAGATATTTCCTCCACCTGCTTGACGGTAAGTTCTCTTCCTAATGTAAAGTTTTCGTAACGCCCCTCCAGGGCCAGCATCATGGTCTCTGCCATACACGCATAAGATGTTTTTGGCGGAAATCCAAAGTTAAAATGAAAGTCCACATCTCCAGGCACTTCCACCACGCCGCCTTCGATGATCAGCACGTCGTTTCTTTTCTCAGCCACTTCTTTGGAAACGTCCCGTGGCCTGGCCACATCACATACTACGGCGCCGGGCTTCAGGTCGTCGGCATCAATTACGGAATCCACGCTGCTTGTGACAGTGATGATCACATCAGCCCTTTTTAATGCTGAATGAATATCGGAGGTTATCCTGACCGAAAGTCCCATTTCCCTTAAAATTTTTTCAGCAATATCTTCCAATTTTTTTATTTGGCGGCCTACCAGCGTCATATATTTACATTCTTTTGCCAGCATCTGGGCGCATACCTTTCCTATTGAGCCTGTAGCGCCGACAATGACCACTTCTGAATTTTTTATGTCATGGCCCATTATTTGAGCCGCTTTTTTTGCGCCTTCCAGAGCGGTAGCAACTGTATAGCTGTTTCCCGTGGTAACAGCGATATTTAGATTTTGCGCAATGGTAACCCCCGCATCTCCCACCACCGATGTAAATGCTCCCAGGCCCACGATCCGTGCCCCCAATTTTTCCGCCAGCTTGCCTGCCTGTATTATTTTTTTGAGTACAAAATCTTCCGGCAAGTTCATCATCTGTCTGGTGGTAAGGGGGCATCCTACAAACCAGCCTTCAATCTCGTTATACGGACTTTTAACTCCTGTAATATGTGAAACCTTCACTGGAGGAATATTTTTCATTATTTTCTCTACAGCGCCCTCCGGCAAATGTTTCATAAGCTTAAATTTCCTTGATACATCCGATACTTCGATGGGATGGATAATGAATGCGAAATTGTCCATGTCTTTGCACCTCTTTTAGCGAAAAATTTTCTGAAAAATTCCCGTTAATGTTTTACTGACATATCTTATCCCCCGGCAATCAATTTAATATTTCAATCCTCGGAGCAAATCCTATCTTCTCCAGCAGGTCCTCATAATCTTTTGGAGTGAGGGATTTATACGGCTTATCGGAAAAGGACACCAGAACCCCTTCCATAACATTGGTGCCAAAGGACCTACCATCAAGCTCCGGCGTAGTGGTGATGAGCATTCTGGCACCTCTTTGGGAAAGCATCTTCACATCATCTTTTGTAACGGTATTGGTCAGTATGATTTTCCCCGGGATTTCCGGCGGCATATACCTTCTTATAAAGTGAAAATCTCCGGCGATGATATCCGCTTCATCATAAAACCTTCGGTGCCTGGTGTCCACCTTTTCCTGTTTTTCCCCGGTGGGATAAAGCATTTTGAAGGGCAGCTTGCATACTATCGGCGCCGCCAATTTTGCCAGTATGTCGAGGCTTTTCAGAGAATGCAGCGGTAACGGTATCCCCAGCGCAAATATAAGGTCCCCCAGCACCATGTCACACCCGGCTTTTTCCAGTGATTCGGCCATTCCAAACCTGTCCATGCCCGATACCAGCAGCACTTTTTTGCCCTTGAAGTCCACCTTGTTTTCCCTGACAAGATAATCTATCACTTTTCGTTCCAGAGTATTTTTGAGACCGGAACCGTCCACTATGGGAGAAATTTTTGCCGCCCGGGCGATGGGCATTGCATCCCTGATTATGTACCTCCTGTTGCCCGCACAAAGATAAAGGTCTATCCCGCCCATGCCGAAGGCGCTGACCTTACCATCCATCTCCTTTATGATCTCAATAGCCCTTTTTATATCTCCATCGGTGCCCCGGCGCTCGATTATAAACTTTTCCCCCAGCAGTTCTATTTCCACTTTATGGTCTCTTTTTGAAGACCCGATGCTCACGCTAAGCACGTGTTTCATCAATCATCACCCTTTTTTAATTTTCTTATGACTTCCCTCAAGCTGTCCGGATCAATATATTTATCCTGGGTTATGGGAGATTTACCTATGCTTATAGAAACAACTTCCTTGTCCAGCAGGGCTTTGAAAAGGCGTAACCTCTGGTCGGAGCCGATGATTATTACAACATCATATTGCCTCACCTTGTATATAAGACCCATGACCTCGTTCAAGAGCTCTATACCGGTCTTTTCATAAACAAAATCCCAGCGCTCCTTGTCGGTCATAAGGAGTACATAATCCACGCCTTCCTGAACGGCCATATCTCTTATTTCGTCAATATTTTTAATCGGAAATCCCACAAGGGCGATGGTTTTACCTTTACGGACTTCTCCCAGGTTTTCCAGCCTCGATATGAAGGTCCTGTCGGTGTCGAATTTCTTTGCCACTTCTGCCTGGGAAAGGCCCTGCTGCCTCAATTTCAGCATTTCCTCAATGCTTTCGATAATTTTCTCCATGCTTATAAGCTTGTCGCCTATCCTTATGAGGTCCATCTATCCGCCCCCTATGTGCACAATTTTGTGCTCAATGTTATTTTATCCTGTTCAGGAAGAAAAATCAAGTATTATAATATAAAGAAATTGGATCTTTGACCATGGATACGACATGATGGGTAAGCCGGGGAACGTCATTATCTTATTGAATAGGGAACTATATTTCACTTGGTAAAAATTGTTGATCCATTACATGGAAGGGTGCGAAATGTGGGTTAAATGAGTCTATCGCTTTTATTTTCCTTAGAATAGTACCAATAAAAAGGAAGAGAGGTAACCTTAAAGTTACCTCCGCTATACTATCCTTATCAAAAATTCACCAGGTGCTCAAGTTGCCCTCCGGCATTATTCCATTCTATTGGTAAATAAGAAACATGAGGGATTTGTAACCTACACCAGCCGAAAAAGCAAAATATTCTTGTCTCCGTAAATAAAATCAATTGGCGGTATCTCCGGCAAAGTGTAGCAGCCCGGTTTTTGTTTGAGGCTGGCCCTAGCGGCTGAAACCATAACTTGTGCAGTAGCTGCCGGGTTGGTCACCGACATTATAAACTCCATCCTCTGGTTGTGGGTATTGCCTGAGACGCCTTTTCTTTCCATGTGCACCCCGTGGCCCACATCTATAAGGCTTTCCACGTCGTCCACTCTATAGACGTAGGTTTCATCGTGCAAAAAATATGGATCTTTTTTTATTGCCTCGGCCACTTTTTCAAATTCATAGTCTTCCTTTATTTTAACGTACACCATACGCTTGTGAAGGCCTGTTCCTTCGGGGATAGTCATGGAGACGGCGTCCTCCACCCCTTCTATGGCCTTAACGGCAACGGTATGTCCCATGCTCATGCCGGGCCCGAAGTTGGTATAGGTTATCCCTTTGGGTGCTATTGCCTCCATTACCGTCCTTATCATCGAATCGGTACCTGGGTCCCATCCCGCCGAAATCACGGCCACAGCATCGTGAACCCTGGCGATTTTGTCAAGATCCGCCCTTAGTTTTATTACGGCTTCCCCATGGATGTCAAAACTGTCCACCGTGTTTATACCCATTGCCAAGTATTTCGGAGCCAATTCGGGGACTGCCCGACTTGCTACACCCAGAACGGCCACATCCACTTTTCCAAGTTCCTTCACATCCGTAACAACAGGTATATCACCCACTTCTTTTTGCACACCGGGAACTTTTGCCGGATTGCGGAGTATAATCCCCGCCACTTCCATGTCGGGGCTTTCCTTAATGGCAGCCACCGCAGCACTACCTACATTTCCAAAACCAACTACGGCAATCCTTGCTTTTTGCAATTTTGTTTCCCCCTCTTAAACTAATACATTTAACAAATTCGGTTTATGGCAACTGTTTAATTGAGTTTGATTGGAATAAAATTTATACCATCCTGTATGCTTTTAGTTAAGATAAAGTCCTTATTTTCGCCTATGAACTGGATGAAATTCATATCCGTATCGTTAAGAATCGCAAAAAAATGAAAAGTTTAGCCCTCCCATTTCAATTTTGTGACATCTACCGGTGTATACATCCAATTTCTTCCGTGGGTTATCCCTATAGAAACCATCGAAATAGCAGCCCATATCCCAGCACTCGTAGGCTCAATTACCGGTACATTTAACCTTTTGCTTACTATACCTGCCAAATCGGCCATCCCCGTGCAGCCCAACACAAGCGCATCGGCTGCATCCCGGGTAATCGCCTTCTCTCCGGCTTCGCTTATCATATTTATTACAACATCTTTTGATTTGCCGAGGTCCAGTATCGGTAGTTCAATGCCGTAGACGCTGGCCACCCTTGATGATATACCCATTGTCGAGAGCCTCTTATGGGCATGGGGGACGGAGTTTTTCTGTATGGATACTATGCTGAACCGGGGGGCAATAAGAGATGCAAGACTAATGGCGCTTTCGCCCACACCGACCACCGGGATATCTAGCAGTTCTCTGAGGGCATCTACACCCGGATCCGCAAAGCAGTTTATAACTATAGCATCAAAAGGTATTCTGCCGTTTTCCTCCGTCATTTCTTCAATATATCGAATCAATGCCACCGTTGCAAAGCTTTCATCATATATCGTTTCAATGGAAGCGGGACCCATTTTCAGCGAACAGCATTCCACTTTTATATTATCGGGGATTCCGATTTCCCTCACCCTGTTTTCGGCAAGCCTGTCAAATTCCGTCACTGAAACGGGCGTTACCAGCATTATCTTTTTCATATCTACACACCTCCGCTAACTACTGATTCTGCCTGTCTTTCAGCCGTTTTCCAAGATAGGCTTCCTGAATCTGGGGGTCGTTCAAAAGATTTTTACTTGGCCCCTCTTTGATGACATTGCCCGTCTGAAGGACATATGCCCTGCTCGAAAGCATCAGCGCATGTTTGGCGTTCTGCTCAACGATCAAAATGCTTACGCCCATTTGGTTTATTTCGATAAACTTATTGAAAATTTCCTGCACCAGCAGCGGCGCTAGGCCCAAAGAAGGCTCGTCGAGCAAGAACAGCCTGGGTTTTGACATAAGCGCCCTTCCAATTGCAAGCATCTGTTGCTCGCCTCCCGAAAGAGTCGAGGCGATCTGGTTTCTTCTTTCATGAAGCCGTGGAAAGAGGTGGTAAACAGCCTCTACCTCTTTTTCGAAATCCTTCTTGTATTTCATCAAATAGCCGCCCATTATCAAATTCTCGTATACCGTAAGGTTGCCAAAAACCCTTCTGCCTTCCGGGCAAAGGGCTATGCCTTTTTTTAATACTTCATGGGATTTTTCCGGAAGCGGCTCCCCCTGATAGAGTATTTCACCGTCGGTTTTCTTTTTCAAGCCGGCGATGGTATTGAGAAGTGTTGTCTTGCCCGCTCCGTTGGCTCCGATGATCGCAACAATTTCGCCTTCTTTTACGTGCAGGTTCACCTTTTTTATGGCATGTATAGGGCCGTGAAACACATTCAGATCAGTTATTTTCAGTATCATCCTGCACTACCTCCCCAAGATAGGAACTGATAACTTCCGGTGAATTCTGTATTTCTTCCGGCGTGCCTTCCACTATTGTCTTCCCAAAATTTAGTACCAGAATCCTTTCGCAGATCCCCATGACTACTTCCATATGGTGTTCTATAAGAATTATTGTCAGATCAAAATCCTTTCTTATTTTCCCTATAAACTCCATTAACTCCAATGATTCATCGGGATTCATCCCCGCTGCCGGTTCGTCCAGAAGCAGGATGGACGGTTTCATTGCCAGAGCTCTGGCGATTTCCAGCTTTCTCTGAAAACCGTAAGGCAGCTTTCCTGCTTTTTCATTGATAAACTCGGATAACCCGACGATTTCCAGCAGTTTAAGAGCATTTTCTTTAATTTCTTTTTCCTGGGCTTTGTATTTTTGGTTTCTGAATATGGCCGATAGAATATCGTACCCTGCAAAAGTTTGATTGGCAATTTTTACATTTTGTAGGACACTTAGATTTTTAAAGAGCCTCAGGTTTTGAAAGGTCCGGGCAATGCCCAGTTTTGATATTTTAAAGGGTTCCATCCCTCCAATATCCTGACCCTTGAACTTTATAGTTCCTTTGGTGGGCTTATATATGCCCGTAATGAGGTTAAAAACCGTCGATTTACCGGCTCCGTTGGGTCCAATAATACCTATAAGTTCCCCCTCAGAAACATTAAGGTTCAAATTAGATACTGCGGTCAGGCCGCCAAATTCTTTGGTCACATTATTTATTTCCAGAATGGGCATTATTACTATTTTCCTCCTTTAACCTGAATCTGAAAACCTTTTTCAATCCCACAAAGCTTATTTCTTTTCCTCCCATAATGCCCTGAGGCCTGAGAACTATGGTACCTACGAGAACTAAACCGTAAAAAACCAGTCTCCACTGGAAAAGGGGCCTCAAAAGTTCTGGTACCCCCGTCAATATAATGCTGGCCAAAATTGATCCCGTCAGGCTTCCGAGACCTCCAAAGACCACTGCGGAAGCAACTTCTGTAGATTTAGCCATGTCAAACATTATAGGCTGCAGATAATTCATATAATGGGCAAAGAGCGACCCACCGATACCAGCATATACAGCAGAAATCACCAGGGATTTTTTCTTGAATGAAAAGGTATCGATGCCGCAGGCTTGAGCTGCGATTTCATCCTCCCTTATGGCCATAAAAGACCGGCCGTACCTTGACAAAATGATGTTCCTCATAACAACGACGGCCAGAAAAGCAACAGTTACGGCAATGAGAAGGGTGGTCTGGTAGGGAATACCCCCAAAGCCTCTCGCCCCTCCGGTTACCTTTCCTCCATTATCCAGCAATAATCTTATTGTCTCACCGAAACCCAAAGATGCAATAGCAAAATAGTCCCCCACAAGCTTTAGCGTGGCTGTGCCAATAAGCCATCCTGCCAACCCCGCAACGATAGCACCTGCGATTATCCCAACGAAAAACGGCACTCCTAATTTTGTGGTAATGAGAGCAGAGGTATATGCCCCTATGGCCATATACGCCGCATGCCCGAAGCTAAAAAGTCCTGTAAATCCCGTCAATAGTGACAAGCCAACCACAACCATGAGATTTATGCAAATTAAAATGATTATTCCTTCAAGGTATTGCATGCTCTTCTACTCCTTTAAACCTTATCTTGTTTTTGTATACCCATTAAACCGCTAGGTTTAATCAAAAGTACAAGAATTAATAAACAGAACACAAAAATATCCCTCATTGCCGATGATAAAAACCCGGTGATCAAAGCTTCTAACAGGCCGAGAAGTATGGAACCCAGCACAGCACCCTTGAGATTGCCAAGACCTCCGAATACAGCTGCAATATAGGCTTTATTCGTAATATAACCCAGCTGAGGATATACCGTATATTTGACACCTAAAAACTCTCCCGCCAACCCCGCAAGGATGCCGGCGATCAGAAATACTATACTGATTAACATGTTGGTATTTACACCCATCAAACCTACAACTTCAAGGTCAAAAGACGCTGCCCTTATGGCAATCCCCACTTTCGTCTTTTCAATTAAGTAACTTAACATCAGTAAAAATGCTATTGCCACCACCGCCGCATAAATGTCCATGACGCTTATGTTCAGCTTTCCCAGCTCAACAAAGGTCGTTTGCATTATTCTCGGATATGACCTGAATCTGGGGCCGATGGTGCAGATTATGAAGTTTTCAAAAAATATGGATATGCCCATTGAGGCAATTATAAAGTAAAGGGTCGGATTACCCCGATCCCGGATCGGCTTGTAAGCGATTTTTTCAATCAATACTGCCAAAATACCGCTCCCTAGCATTGCTATAAGCAGGCTCAAAGGGAAGGAAGAGGACAAGAGAATCAATATATAAAATCCCGTATAGGCCCCCATCAGCAGAAAACTGCTGTGCGCAAAGTTAGAAAACATCAGAATGCTGTAGATAAGCGAATACCCTATGGCTATGAGTGCGTATATGGAGCCTATGGATAAGCCGTTGATCAATTGTTGACTTATTCGTATCAGCAAAAACATTACCTCCACGTTAAAAGATTGGGTTTCCCGGCGAGAACTCCTGCCGGGAAACCACTGAATGCTCCGGAGTCCTAATCAGCTTAATCCTGGGGTGCAAATTTATCGACAAATACCGCTTTATTCCCTTCGAATTTCAAGATGATTCCGGCCTTGTTCTTTGGATCGTGGGTCTTGGGGTCAATAGTAATACTGGCATGTTTCAATTTCACGTCTTTGCTCTCTTCTATAGCATTTCGTATCGCTTCTCCATCGGCTTTCCCTGCTCTCTTTATTGCATCGGCAATAAAGTATACCATGTCATAGCCCATAGCTGCATTAACTTCCGGGGATTCATTAAACTTCTTTTCATATTTATCTTTAATTGGTGCTACGTCAGGGTCGTCCCAGGCAAAGTGCTGGATTACATAGTAATTGCCATCGAGTTCCTCACCGGCCATCTCAAAGAGACTGATGGAATACCCGGAGTCACCGGAGATCTTGACGATATCTCTCATACCAAGGTCTTTAGCCTGTTTTGCGATCAGTGCAATTTCTTTATAACCATTGGGCAGAACCAGGATATCCGCATTTTTCTGCTTTATTTCCGAAAGCTGCGCCCTGAAATCGACATCGCCGGTTCTGAAGCTGAGTTTTGAAACTACTTTTCCGCCCTTTTCTTCGAACCTCTTGACAAAGAAATCCGTCAAACCGCTGGAATAGTCATTGGTTACGTCATATAGAACGGCAGCGTTTTTCTTGCCCAATTTGTCGTAAGCGTAATCGGCAATAAGCTTGCCCTGATAGGGGTCCGTGAAGCATAGTCTGAAGGACCAGGGCTTTAGATTTCCGTTGTCATCTTGGGTGACACGGGGATTTGTAGCAAAGGATGCCACCTGAGGTACTTTAGCAGAAGCACATATGGGGCCTACTGCGATAGTTGGACCGCTCAGATTGCTGCCAAGCATGGCCACAACTTTGTCCTGCTGAACGGCTTTTTTAACGGCATTGACCGAATCGGCACTGTTTCCTCTGCCGTCATAAAACATTATATCAAGTTTCTTGCCCAGAACCCCGCCGGCTTCATTTATTTCTTCCTGTGCTATAATGGCACCGTTCTTCTCGGAAATTCCCCACAGGGCGCTGTCCCCC